>PQAH01000166.1 GCA_003105195.1 Bradyrhizobiaceae bacterium | reverse complement strand
CTCGCGCCGGTCGACCACGACTTCGTCCACCTGTTCTCGTCCTGGTTCAACCGCGGCTTCCTGGTGCTGCGCCATATCGACTGGTCGACGCCCGCGATCGTGCTCGAGAAGATCATCCGCTACGAGGCCGTGCACCAGATCCAGGACTGGAACGACCTGCGTCGCCGCATCGATCCGCCGGATCGCCGCTGCTATGCCTTCTTCCATCCGGCGCTGGTCGACGAGCCGCTGATCTTCGTCGAGGTGGCGCTCACCGAGGCGATCCCCGGCGCGATCGCGCCGGTGCTGGCGGGCGACCGCGAGCCGCTCGCCCCCGAGCGCGCCACCACCGCGACCTTCTACTCGATCTCCAACTGCCAGCGCGGGCTCGCGGGCGTCTCCTTCGGCCATTTCCTGATCAAGCAGGTCGCCGAGGAGATCTCGCGCGAGTTCGCGCGCATCACCACCTTCGTCACGCTCTCGCCGATGCCCGGCTTCGCGGCCTGGCTCGCGCGCGAGCGCGCGAGCCAGGCTTCGATCCTTCCGCCCGAGGACCTGGTGGCGCTCGCCGAGCTGGACACGCCCGACTGGTGGATCGATGCCGCCGCCTGCGAGCGCCTGCGCGAGCCCGTCGCCCGCGCGGCGGCCGCCTACCTGCTGGCCGGGCGCACCAAGGCCGGCGTTCCGGTCGATCCCGTCGCGCGCTTCCACCTCGGCAACGGCGCGCGTCTCGAGCGCCTCGACTGGCTCGCCGATCTCTCGCCGCGCGCCCTGCAGCAGTCGCACGGCATGATGGTGAACTATCTCTACGACCTCGACGACATCGAGAAGAACCACGAGGCCTATGCCGAGAGCCGCAGCGTGGTCGCCTCCAATGCGGTGCGCAAGCTCGCCCGCGCGGCGGCCCGCGACGTCGCGCTGGCGCCCGGCTGAGCCGCACCCGCCCCCCGCCGTGAGAGCCGCCTCATGAGCCTGTTCGAGCTGATCCGCAGCCGCATCCCCGCGCAGGACAAGACGTTCCTGGAGATGGCCGATGGCCGCAGGATCGGCTACCGCGAGCTCCTGGCGCGGTCCGGCCGGATCGCCAATGCCCTGGTGCTGCGCGGCGTCGAGCCCGGCGACCGCGTGGCCGTGCAGGTCGAGAAGTCGCCCGAGAACCTGCTGCTCTATCTCGCGACGCTGCGCGCCGGCGCCGTCTATCTCCCGCTCAACACCGCCTATACGCTGGCCGAGCTCGACTATTTCATCGGCGACGCCCGGCCCGCGCTGGTGGTCGGCGATCCGGGCAAGCGCGACGGCCTCGCCGAGATCGCGGCCCGCCACGGCGTCGGCGCCGTGGATACTCTCGATTCGCAGGGACAGGGCTCGCTGACCGACGCCGCGGCCGGGGCGCCCGCCGACTTCGCCGACGTGCCGCGCGCCGACGACGACCTCGCCGCCATCCTCTACACCTCGGGGACCACGGGGCGCTCGAAGGGCGCGATGCTGACGCAGCGCAATCTCGGCTCCAACGCCCTCACCCTCGTCGACTACTGGCGCTTCACCGGCGCGGACGTGCTGCTGCACGCGCTGCCGATCTACCACACGCACGGGCTGTTCGTCGCCACCAACACGCTCCTGCTCGCCGGCGGCTCCATGATCTTCCTGCCGCGGTTCGACGCCGACGAGGTGATGCGGTTCATCCCGAAGGCGACCGCCATGATGGGCGTGCCGACCTTCTACACGCGCCTGCTGCAGCATCCCGGCCTCACGCGCGAGGCCTGCGCGCACATGCGGCTGTTCGTCTCGGGCTCGGCGCCGCTTCTCGCCGAGACCCATCGCGAGTTCCGCGAGCGGACCGGGCACGCCATTCTCGAGCGCTACGGCATGACCGAGACCAACATGAACACCTCCAATCCGTACGACGGCGACCGCCGCGCCGGCACCGTCGGCTTTCCGCTGCCGGGCGTGGAGGTGCGCGTCGCCGATGCCGAGACCGGCGCGGCGCTCGGCCCCGACGAGATCGGCGTGCTGGAGGTGAAGGGGCCGAACGTGTTCTCGGGCTACTGGCGCATGCCCGAGAAGACCCGAGCCGAGTTCCGCCCGGACGGCTTCTTCATCACGGGCGACGTCGGCAAGATCGACCGCGACGGCTACGTCCACATCGTCGGTCGCGCCAAGGACCTGATCATCACGGGCGGCTTCAACGTCTACCCGAAGGAGGTCGAGAGCGAGATCGACGCGCTGCCGGGCGTCGTGGAATCCGCCGTGATCGGCTGCCCGCATCCCGATTTCGGCGAGGGCGTCACCGCGGTGGTGGTGTGCGCCAAGGGCGCCGCGATGACCGAGAGCGCGGTGCTCGACGTGCTCGCGGCGCGGCTCGCCCGCTTCAAGCTCCCCAAGCGCGTCCTCTTCGTCGACGACCTGCCGCGCAATACCATGGGCAAGGTGCAGAAGAACGTGCTGCGCGAGGCCCACAAGGATCTCTACGCGAACGCCGCGAAGGCCGGGTAGGGGCGGGCAAAGGCCCGGATACACGCGGGCGCCGGGATTCTGCAAACGCCGGAGATAACTTCGGCGGGGTCGATTCGGAGAGCAGCGTGCAGGTGACGGGGGTCGTCCGCATACCAGCACGCTGCTTGTTGCGTGTAGTGGAAATACAGGAGCCGTCCGCTGGCTAACTCTTCTTCGGACCCTGGCCCTTCTTCTCGTCCTGAGCGAGGACGGAAGCGGCGAGGGTCTTCTGCTGGGTCTTGTTCGGCGTAGTCTTGCCGCTCAAGACCTTGGAAGCCAGCGTGGAAACCCGGGGAGTCGACGTCTTCTTAGCCATGGTGTCTCTTTCTGCAGGAAACTGGACGAATTAGGTCCAATCCGGTAGGATTGCCGCACGGCTGAGGGTGCGCCCTCGACCGTGCGGGCGAGCGTCAAGCTGATCGCTCAGCTACCGGTAATCTCCGGGTCGTTCGCCACACGACGCACCTCCTTTCCTACGGAGGGTTGCGGAACTTGCCTTCGGGGTCGGTTTCTGAGGCCTGGACCCGTGGGCGGTGAAGTAGTGTGGAGGCAGTGGGACTTGAACCCGACCGGCGGAACTTGATGAGGGTCCCCTCCGGCAAACCTGCTGCCCCCCGCTAGTCCAACAAAGATGGCTCGGCCGAGGCCGGGCCATCTTTCGTTTCGGCCAAGAAATACTGCGTTCCGAGAAGAACGACCTTCTTGTCCTCGTTCTTCAGGCGGCTCAACTGCGGGCTTAGGCTCGTCCTCTCCATATCCCCGCCGAAGAATCGGTCGTTGATGGCGTCGAGAATCTCGTTCGACGTCAACCCCCGGCCGCGCTCCTTGAGCACCTGCAACACCGCCTCCTTGATCGTCGGCGTGCGCGCTGGCGGCGCGGAGGCGGCAGTGGTGATCGCCTCCAAGGCGACGTCGATCTCGCGCAGCTCCTTAGCCAGCCCCTCGACCTGAGCGTCGACCTCGGCGAGCGCAGCGCGTAGCTCGCGCCGCCGCTGCACCTGCGGCTCCATCTCGGTCCGGATTTCCGTCCGGCGGCGCTCAAGAAGGTCTCGTACTCCTGACATCGGCAAAACCTTAGCACGGGTGACTCGTTCCGACAACAGCCGCGCAACAAAATTTGCGTTGTTCTTGTTATGTTCTATCAAAAGGCTCTCCGTCGAAGTTGGACTCCATTAACCATAACATGGAATCCGCAACCGCGCAGGCGGCGAGTCATGGTTAATTACCGTTGAATTGGCACGCTCGTTGCTACGCGCGCAAACTCTCCGCCCCACGTTTCGGCGCGAAATACCTCTCGGGCGCGCAAAGTCGCAGGTGCCTCACGAAATCGTGAAACGAGCCCGCAGAGGTGGGCTACACGCGTCAAGCGGATTCCCACCCAACGGGCTGGAGCATTTGACAGCCCGGATCGGCTATGTATACATATAGACGTCACGAACAATATTGGCCATAACCCAATGACTTGCGTAGCGACCCCGGACCTCCCGACTGCGGCTCCGGGCGTGCTTGCCCCGGAGGCCCTGCGCGACCCGAAAATCCGCGGACGCCTGTCCCCCACGGCGGTCAAGTTGTTCTTGCGGCTCGCGGATCTATGGCGGCTCGCGGTCGATCAACGCCGCGCGTTGCTGGGCGATATTTCCCGCCCGACCTATCATAACTGGCAGGGTGGCAAGGTGGGTACGCTGAGCCGCGATCAGTTGGAGCGTATCTCCCTGGTCCTTGGCATCCACAAGGGTCTCAAGCTCTTGTTCGCCGATGAGGCGAGTGCCACGCGCTGGTTCACGAGTCCCAACCGCGATCTGCCGTTTGGCGGGATGTCGCCGTTGGAACGCGCCTTGCGTGGCAGCATCGATGATCTCTACGCGGTGCGGCGCTACATCGACGCGTGGCGCGGCATGAAATGACCGCACCCGCTCGCGCCCACGTCCGCGAGGCCACTCATCGCCTGATTGCCAGCCGCTTTCCGCCCGTTGGGGTCTTTGACGACCTCACGGCGGACCGGGACGAACTGGCGATGGCCTATCTGCTGGAATCGGTCACCAACGACCGGGTGTCGATCCTTGCCCGGCGTTTGCCGCTGCTGCCCGAGAACGAGATCGTCCAGGGCGCGGGCGCGACCATGGTCATGGCGTCTTTCCTGCACGCCGACGAAGCGGGCGGACGCTTCACGGATGGCCGGCTCGGCGCATGGTACGCCGCTTTCGACGTTGAAACCGCCATTGCGGAAACCGTGTATCACTGCACGCGTCGCCTGCGACTTTCCGCGGGCGCGTTTCCCAGCAACATCCAGATGCGTCAGCTGGTCGCCGGTATCGATTGTCCGCTCATCGACATTCGCTGTCAGCAGGAAAACCGTCCCGAACTCTACGATCCTGACGACTATGCTGCGTCGCGCGCCTTCGGTGTGGGGTTGCGCTGGCCCGCGTCGGGCACAGGCGAGAACGGCATCGTCTACGACAGCCTACGCCGCAGCGGCGGAATCAATGTCTGCGTCTATCGTCCGTCTCTGATTCAGCTTCCCGTCACGCAGGTCGATCACTACGAATATCGCTGGGATGCGCGCGGAAACGTCAGCGTCCTCAGAGTGTCGAACGTGTAGCGATCTGCCTGTGCCGACAGTCGTCAGCTCCGCCCGTACACCGGTACGACGGCACCGCGCGTCACCTTGTTCGCAGGCGAGGCCAGGAACAGGATCGTGGCGGCCACCTCCTCGACCTTGGGCCAGGCCGCGAAATCCGCCTTCGGCATGTCCTTGCGGTTCGCGGGCGTGTCCATGATCGACGGCGCCACCGCGTTCACCAGGATGCCGTGCTTGGCGACCTCCTCCGAGAGCGCGACCGTGAAGGCCGCGACCGCGGCCTTGCTCGCCGCATAGGCGGTCAGGTTCGCGGCGAGGCGCCACTCGAGCCCGAACCGGGCCGACACGTTCACGATCCGCCCGCCATTCTCGCCCATGGCCTTGACGGCCGCGCGGCTGCACAGATAGGCGCTCACCAGGTTGGTCTCGATCTGCCGCATCAGGTCGGACTTGCCGGTCTCGCCGACCGGCCGCCAGACGAAGCCGCCCGCGACGTGGATCGAGGCCCACAGCCGCGGCAGGCCGCCATAGAGCCGCTCGACCGCGGCCTCGTCCGCGGCCTCGAAATCCGGATGCATCGTGACGCGCGCATGGGCGCGAAACGGAAAGCGTTCGCCCTCCGCGGCGGAGCGGAACGGCACGTGGCAGGCGGCGCCCGCCTCGATCAGGGCGCCGACCACGGCGGTCCCGAGCGCCCCGGTTCCTCCGGTCACCACCACCTCGCGGTCGCGATAGTCCATGGCTCACCCTCGTCCGCGGCGCGCGCGGGTCGGCAGGACCTGGTGCGCGATCCAGTTGGCGATCTCGGCGGTGCGCACGCGGTCGTCGAGCACGGCGGCGTCGACCCCGTAGCGCCAGGCGAGCGGCCGGTTGCCGCGATCGCGATCGAGCGTCTCCAGGTCGGCCGCGAAAGCCTCGATCGCCTCCGGCGTCGTGAACAGCCCCTCGTCGATCAGCCGGCCGCCATAGCGCCGCACGATCGCGGCCATCTCGCGGCAGCTGTATTCCGGGTGGTACTGCACGCCCCACGCGACCGTGCCGTCGACCCGGACCTCGGCGGCCTGCACGTCGGACATTCCGTTGCTCGCGAGCACGACGGTGCCGGCCGGCAGGGTCTCGATCTCGTCGAGATGCACCGCCAATGCATCGAACACCGGCGCCTTGCCCCGGTACATCGCATGGCCGCGCCCGGCCTGCGTCACCGCGATGCGCCGTGCGAAGCCGATCTCGCGTCCCTTGGGGTTGCGACGCACGCTGCCGCCGGCCGCGACCGCGATCACCTGCAGCCCCCAGCAGCTGCCGAAGATCGGCGTGCCGGCGGACAGCGCGCTGCGGATCAGCTCGATCTGCGGCGCGATCGCGGGGCCGCCGTCGTAGATATTGAGCGCCGAGCCCGTGATCGCGATTCCATCGTAGCCCTCGAGCCCGCTTCGCTGCGGCAGGTTCGCGCCGGGGTCGGCCGGCAAGCAGATGTCGACGACGGCGCCCGGAAGCAGGCGCGCGAGCAGGTCCGCATAGCCTTCGCCCGTCACGGTTCCACCCATGGACCTGTGGCGGGCGCGGGCTTCGGCGGTGTTGCCTTCGACGACGAGGAGACGGGGAGGCGGCATGGAACTCTGCGAGAAGGCGTGCGGCGGTATTCGGCGCAATTAAGCATATTGCCCACTTGAGTGCGACCCGCGCTGCGCTCATTCTGGCCGCGGGCGGAGGATCGCGGGCAACATGGCGGATTTCGATCTCGCCGTCGTCGGCGGGGGCATCAACGGCGCGGGAATCGCGCGCGATGCCGCCGGCCGCGGCCTGCGCGTGCTGCTGGTCGAGCAGAACGACTTCGCCTCCGGCACCTCGGCGGCCTCCACCAAGCTGATTCACGGCGGGCTGCGTTATCTCGAGCACGGCGCATTGCGCCTCGTCCGCGACGCGCTCGCCGAGCGCGAGGTGCTGCTGCGCATGGCGCCGCACCTGGTGCGGCCGCTGCGTTTCGTGCTGCCGTATCACGAGGGGCTGCGCCCGGCGTGGCAGCTGCGCGCCGGCCTGTTCCTCTACGACCGGCTGGGCGGGCGCGAGCTCCTGCCCGGCACCGCGCGCCTGGATCTCAGTCACCACGTGGTCGGCGAGCCGCTCAAGCGCGACTATCGCACGGCCTTCGAGTATTCGGATTGCTGGGTCGACGATGCCCGCCTGGTGATCCTCAACGTCGTCGATGCAGCCGAGCGCGGCGCCAGCGTGCGGTCCCGCACCAGCCTCGTGCGCTCGGACCGCGAAGAGGGGCGCTGGCGGCTCGTGCTGACGGCGCGCGGGCAGCGCGAGATCGTCACCGCGCGCGCCCTGGTCAACGCGACCGGACCGTGGGTGGCCGAGACCGCCGAGCACATCCTGCGGCAGAGCACCACCGTCGGCGTGCGGCTCGTGAAGGGCAGCCATGTCGTGGTCCGCCGCCTGTTCGACCACGACCGCGCCTACATCTTCCAGAACGCCGACGGACGCGTGCTCTTCGCGATCCCCTACGAGCGCGACTTCACCCTGATCGGCACGACCGACGTGGAGTTCGTGGGCGATCCGTCCGCCGCGGTCGCGTCGGCCGCCGAGATGACCTATCTGTGCCGTGCCGCGAGCGTCTATTTCCGCCAGCCCGTGGAGCCCGGCGCGGTGGTGCACGCCTTCGCGGGCGTCCGGCCGCTGATCGACGACGGCGCGCGCCGCGCCGAGGACCTCACGCGCGACTACCTGCTCTCGCTGGATGCCGGCCCGGGGCGCCCGGCGCTGCTCACGGTCTACGGCGGCAAGATCACCACCTATCGCCGCCTCGCCGAGGCCGCGCTCGCGCAGCTCGCGCGCCTGATCAACATGGGGCCGCCCTGGACCGCGCGCGTCCCCCTGCCGGGCGGCGACATTCCCTGGGACGGCGTCGATGCGCTCGTCGCCCGGGCCTGGGGGCGCTGGCCGTTCCTGGCGCGCGCGCAGGCGCGTCGCCTGGTCACGGCCTACGGCACAAGGCTCGACCAGATCCTCGGGGACGCGCGCAGCTTCGCCGACCTCGGCGCGCGCTTCGGCGAGGAGCTCACCGCCGCCGAGGTGCGTCACCTGATGCGCCACGAGTTCGCCCAGACCGCGGAGGACGTGCTGTCGCGTCGCACCCGGCTCGGCCTGCGGCTCGATCGCGCGGCCGTGGCCGCGCTGGCGGATTTCGTGGAGCGGAATGCCGCGCAGGCGACGGCCGCCGAGTGAACGCGCGGCTTGCCGTCGCGGCGAGCCTCGTGATTACTTGTCCGCCCGCCTGCGACCCCGGGACGCGGAATGACCACTCACCTGATTGCGATCGACCAGGGCACCACCTCGACCCGCGCCATCGCGTTCGATGCCGCCCTGGCGCCGGTCGCGGTCGCGCAGCAGGAGTTCCGGCAGATCTTTCC
>PQAH01000165.1 GCA_003105195.1 Bradyrhizobiaceae bacterium | reverse complement strand
GCCATGATCATCGCGTACTCGCCGGACACCTGGTAGACGAAGGTCGGCATCTGGAACTCGTCCTTCACCCGGCGCACGATGTCGAGATAGGGCATGCCGGGCTTGACCATCACCATGTCGGCGCCCTCGGCGATGTCGAGCGCCACCTCGCGCAGCGCCTCGTCGGAGTTCGCCGGGTCCATCTGGTAGGTGCGCTTGTCGCCGGTGAGCGTCTTGGCCGAGCCGACTGCGTCGCGGAACGGGCCGTAGAAGGCGGAGGCGTATTTCGCCGCATAGGCCATGATCTGCACCTCGGTGCGGCCAGCCTCGTCGAGGGCGGCGCGGATCGCGCCGACGCGGCCGTCCATCATGTCCGACGGCGCGATGATGTCGCAGCCGGCCTCGGCCTGCACCAGGGCCTGTCGCGCGAGCACCGCCACGGTCGCGTCGTTGACGATGACCCCATCGCGGACGAGGCCGTCGTGGCCGTGGCTCGTGTAGGGATCGAGCGCGACGTCGCAGAGGAGGCCGATCTCCGGGACCTCCTTCTTGATGGCGCGCACGGCGCGGCAGACGAGGTTCTCGGGATTGAGCGCCTCCGATCCGTCCTCGTCGCGCAGCTTCGGGTCCGTGTAGGGGAAGAGCGCGAGGCAGGGGATCTCGAGCTTGGCGGCGCGCACGGCCTCGCGCACGGCCTCGTCCACCGAGACGCGCTCGACGCCCGGCATGGAGACGACGGGCAACCGGGTGCGAGACCCTTCGACCACGAACATCGGCCAGATCAGGTCGTCGGCCGTGACGACGTTCTCGCGCACCATGCGGCGCGCCCATTCGGCGCGCCGGTTGCGGCGCGGGCGGACCGTGAGATCGAGCTGAGTCTCGGCGACCGGCGGCGCCGCCGGCGCGATTCGGCTCTCGATCGGGCGGCCGTATTTGATGGCCATGGCAGGCTCCGGATCGTCGACATCGGAGCCCTGTACCTAGCACCAGCCCGCGCGGCGGTCACCCGGCAAGAGCGGGCGGCCGCCGGCAGCTGTTCGCTTCGGGCGCGGTTGCCGTCGCCGCGTCAGCGCCGCCGAGGCCGGAGCCGCTCGTTGACCACCACCCAGGCGAAGGGCAGGGCGGCCGCGAAATAGGCCTCCTGCAGGGCGAGCGGGCGATTCTCCTTGGCGTTGGCGCACAGCGCGGCCAGGACCACGCTGCCGGCCGAGATCATGGTGACGATGGCCGCGACCTTGAAGAAGGACGCCGGATGCCCGTAGTTGACCGGGGCATTGCCCGCCGCGGCCGGCGAGGCTTGAGCGACGACAGCCGCGACCGCCAGGGCCGCGAGAGCACTCTTGATCCGCATGCGATTTTCCCCCTGTTGAAACGGCCGGCCTTGGTGCATTGAGCTTGCCCGCAGCCCCGTCCGCGGGCATCAGCGTACATGGGATTCGGGCGCGGCGACAGGGCCGCGCCGGCAGGATTGGCGATGGATTTCGAATTGTCGGAAGAGCAGCGGGCATTCCGCGAGGTGGCGCGCAATTTCGCGCGGGACGCGATGATGCCCCATGCGCGCGACTGGGACGAGAACGAGACCTTCCCGGTTGAGACGCTGCGCGCGGCCGCCGCGCTCGGCTTCGGCGGCATCTACGTCAAGGACGACGTGGGCGGCTCGGCGCTCACCCGGCTCGACGCCGCGATCATCTTCGAGGAGCTGGCGCAAGGCTGCACCTCCACGGCCGCCTACATCTCGATCCACAACATGGCGGCCTGGATGATCGACGCCTATGGCGGCGACGACCAGCGCCGGCGCTTCCTGCCGCGGCTCAGCACCATGGAGCATTTCGCGAGCTACTGCCTGACCGAGCCCGGCGCCGGCTCGGATGCCGCGAGCCTCGCGACCCGGGCGGCGCGCGAGGGCAACCATTACGTCCTCAACGGCGCCAAGGCCTTCATCTCGGGCGGCGGCACCTCCGACCTCTATGTCTGCATGGTGCGCACCGGCGGCGCCGGGCCGAAGGGCATCAGCTGCCTGGTGGTCGAGAAGGGCACGCCCGGGCTCTCGTTCGGCGCGCAGGAGAAGAAGCTCGGCTGGAAGTCGCAGCCGACCGCCATGGTGATCTTCGAGGACTGCCGCGTGCCGGTCGCGAACCGCATCGGCGCGGAGGGCGAGGGCTTCAAGATCGCGATGGCCGGGCTCGACGGCGGCCGCCTCAACATCGCGGCCTGCTCGATCGGCGGCGCGCAGTTCTGCCTCGACCGCACCCTCGACTACATGCGCGAGCGCAAGCAGTTCGGCTCGCGCCTCGCCGACTTCCAGGCGCTGCGCTTCCGCATCGCGGACTACGCGACCGAGCTCGAGGCGGCGCGGCTGATGGTGTGGCGCGCGGCGAGCGCGGTCACCAATCGCGAACCCGGCGGCACGCGGCTCGCCGCCATGGCCAAGCGCTTCGCCACCGATGTCGGCTTCGAGGCCGTGAACGGCTGCCTGCAGCTGCACGGCGGCTACGGCTACCTGCGCGACCACCCGATCGAGCGCGTCCTGCGCGACGTGCGCGTGCACCAGATCCTGGAAGGCACCAACGAGGTGATGCGCCTGATCGTCAGCCGCGACCTCCTGGGGAATT
>PQAH01000164.1 GCA_003105195.1 Bradyrhizobiaceae bacterium | reverse complement strand
CGATGCGCGCCTCGATCTCGGCGAGGCGCCGCGTCGCCTGCTCGGCCGCGTCGATCCGCGCCGTGAGATCGCTCAGCGCGCGCCCATCGGGCGCCGGCGCTGGCCGTGCCGCAACCGCGCGCAGCTGCGTCTCCAGGGCCGCGATCTTGCGCTCCAGCTCCGCCGTGTCGGGCGGCGAGAAGGCCCCGAGCCACCACAAGGCGAGGAACAGCACCAGCACGGCAGCGACGCTGCCGAGCGCAGCGCCGATCACCGGCCACGGCAGCGGCGGCCGGCTCTCCGGCCAGGGCGGCGGCGGCTCAGGCGGACCTTCGCCCATGCCATGGCCGGACCCGGCCGCCGGTTCTGCGACCTGCGTCTCCGCCACGTCGTCGCGGCCGGTGGACGCCCCGGCCGGTTCCTCCGGGACTGCCGCCGCCGGCGCAGCCCCGGCCGGCGCCGGCGGCTCCGAGGTCGTTTCGACCGGAGTTGCGCTCTCGGATTGCGGCTGGGGCACGGGCTCGGTCGGAATCTCTTTGGCCTTCAGGTCGATGGTGGGCGGGGGGCGGCGTCGGCGCTGGCCCGGGGGGCTCCCGGGTGGGTTGTTTTCGGTCGCCATGCTGCGTCTCCGATCCACGCGCCCCGCTGCGCCCCGGAATACTGCGGACCGGGCGGGACCACAACGCTCAGGCCGCGGGAATGAGCTCGATCAGCGACCATTCGTCCGGCCGGGGCGCCACTTGCATCCGCCCGGCACCGGCCTCGCGCAGCACCGCTGCGACCTCGAAGGACAGGCAGTAGTGGGCGAGGTCGAGCACCGCCGTGCGCACGCCGCCGGCGGCCGCCGCCTCGAGCAGGCCGGAGGCGCTGCGGCGCGAGTAGTGCAGCGCGCCTTCGATCCGGCCGGCCCGGAGCTCCACCACGACATCCGCCGGCAGCTGTCGTAGCGGCACGGCGCGATAGATCACGACGGTCCGCACCTCCACCCCGTGCGGCGCAAGCTCCGCCGCGAGATCGCGCGACTGGTCCTGCCCGGCCAGGTAGAGGACGCGCCGCGGGCACCCTGCCGCGCGCGCCGCCGTCAGCCGGACGAGGTCCTCTGCCGCGCCCTCGGCGGACGTGACATCGCGGAAGCCGCAATCGCGCGCCGCCTCGGCGCTCTGGCGCCCGACCGCGAGGACCGGCAGCCCGATGAGCTCCGGCAGGCGCGGATGGGTCGCGACCGCGCGCGCCGCATTGGCACTGGTGAGCAGCACCGCGGCCCAGGCACCGCTGCCGAGGTCGGCATCGATCGCCTCGATGCGCATCAGCGGCGCGACGATCGCGACATGGCCGCGCGCGCGCAGATGCTCGGCGGTCCGCAGCGCGTCCGGTTCCGGGCGGGTGACGAGCAGCCGCATGTCAGGCCGCGGCGAAGAAGTCTCGCGGTGCGCGCGCCTTCAGCTCGGCGCCCGCGTCCGCGCCGAGCGCTACGGCTTGCACGCGCGGCCCCGTCCGGCTCGTCTCGAACCACTGGCTGCCGTCGGGCCGCAGGATCATGCCGCGAAAGCGGATCGTGTCGCCGTCGAGCGTCGCGTGGCCCGCGATCGGCGTGCGGCACGAGCCGTCGAGCACCGCCAGGAAGGCCCGCTCGCAGGTGACCGCGATAGTGGTCGCCGCGTGATCGATCTTCGCGACCATCTCGCGCGTGGGCGCATCGTCGCGCCGCGTCTCGATCCCCACGGCGCCCTGGCCGACCGCCGGCAGGAAGTCGTCCACCGGCAGCATGGCGGTGGCGGCGTCGGCGAGGCCGAGGCGGTTGAGCCCGGCGCGCGCGAGCAGCGTCGCGTCCACCTCGCCGGCGTCGAGCTTGCGCAGCCGCGTCTCCACATTGCCGCGGAAATTGATCACCGACAGGTCGGGCCGCAACCGCTTCACCAGCGCCTGACGCCGCAGCGACGCCGTTCCGACGACGGCTCCGCCGGGCAGCTCGCCGAGGCCGCGCGCGCGCCGGCTGATGAAGGCATCGCGCACGTCTTCGCGCTCCAGGCAGACCGCGAGCTCCAGGCCCTCCGGCAGCACGGTCGGCATGTCCTTGGCGGAATGCACCGCGAGATCGATCTCGCCGGCGCGCAGCGCCTCCTCGATCTCCTTGGTGAAGAGCCCCTTGCCGCCGACCTCCGACAGCGGCCGGTCTTGGATGCGGTCTCCCGAGGTGCGGATCACGCGCATCTCGATCGCCTCCGCCTCGCAGCCGAGCGCATCCGCGAGGCGCGCGCGCACCATGCGGGCCTGCGCCAGCGCCAGCGGGCTGCCGCGCGTGCCGATGCGCGGGACGGAAGATTGCGCCATGGGACCCCACAATGCTACCGGATGACTGGGCGGGCGCGATCATAGGGACAGCAGGCGCTCGGCGGAAGCGTAGTGGTCCCGATGGCGCACGACCCCGGCGACCGGGAACCGGATGTCGGGGCTTGCGCGCCGCCAGCATCCCGGGTGGCTGATGCTCATCCTCGGCATCGAGACGACCTGCGACGAGACCGCGGCCGCGGTCGTGCGCCGTCATGAGGACGGCCGGGGCGAGATCCTCGCCAACGTGGTCCTTTCGCAAGGCGAGCATGCCGTGTTCGGAGGCGTCGTGCCCGAGATCGCGGCGCGCGCCCATGTCGAATCCCTCGACTACGTCATCGCCAAGGCCATGACCGAGGCCGCGCTGTCCTTCGGCGACCTCGACGGTATCGCGGCGGCGGCCGGGCCGGGCCTGATCGGCGGCGTCATCGTCGGGCTGACCACCGCCAAGGCCATCGCGCTGGTCGCCGAGCGTCCGCTGATCGCAGTCAACCATCTCGAGGCCCATGCGCTGACGGCGCGCCTGACCGACCGGACGCCCTTCCCGTATTGCCTGTTCCTCGCCTCCGGCGGCCATACGCAGATCGTCGCCGTGCTCGATGTCGGCCGCTACGCGCTGATCGGCACCACCATGGACGATGCCCTCGGCGAGGCCTTCGACAAGACCGCCAAGCTCATCGGCCTGCCCTATCCGGGCGGCCCGCATGTCGAGCGCGAGGCGCTGCGCGGCGACCCCGACCGGTTCACGCTGCCGCGTCCGCTGCTCGGCCGCGCCCATGCGGACTTCTCGCTCTCGGGGCTCAAGACCGCGCTCCGCCTGGAGGCCGAGAAGGTCGCCCCGCTCAGCGACAAGGACGTGGCGGATCTCTGTGCCTCGTTCCAGGCCGCCGTGGTGGACGTGATCGGCGACCGGCTGCATGCGGGACTGCGCGTCTTTCGCGAGCGTTTCGGGGGCCCGACCGCCCTGGTCGCGGCCGGCGGGGTCGCGGCCAATGCCGCGATCCGCCGCGTGCTCGAGCGCGTCGCCTACGAGGCCGGCACCGTGCTGGTGGCGCCGCCGGTCGAGCTCTGCACCGACAATGGCGCGATCATTGCCTGGGCGGGCTGCGAGCGCCTCGCGCTCGGCCTGACCGACACCCTCGACGTGGCGCCGCGTGCGCGCTGGCCGCTCGAAGCGCCGGCCGGAGCCTGACGGATGGCGCTGCAGAGCATCGCGGTGGTCGGTGCGGGCGCCTGGGGCAGCGCGCTTGCCACCGTGGCGGCGCGCGCGGGTCGCCAGGTGGTGCTGTGGGCCCGCGACCTCGACGCGGTCGATTCGCTGCGTTCGACGGGCGAGAACCCGCGCCTGCCCGGCATTCGCCTCGACAGGCGCATTCGCGTGACAGGCGCGCTCAGCGACGTCGCGCGCAACGACCTCGTCCTGCTGGCCGTTCCCTCGCAGGAGATGCGCAAGGCCGCGACCTCCTTCGCCCATCTCATCGACCGCGGAACCCCGGTCGTCGCCTGCGCCAAGGGGATCGAGCGCGGCACGCACCGCTTCATGACCGAGGTGATCGCCGAGGCGTTGCCGGACGCGCGTCCCGCGATCCTCTCCGGGCCCGGCTTCGCCGCGGAGGTGGCGCGCGGGCTGCCGACCGCCGTGACGCTCGCCTGCGCGGACCCGGCAGGCGCGGTGGCGCTCGCCCATGCGCTCGGCTCGGCCACCTTCCGGCCCTATCACACGACCGACGTGCGGGGCGTCGAGATCGGCGGCGCCGCCAAGAACGTGCTCGCCATCGCGGCCGGCATCGTCGCAGGGCGCAGGCTCGGCGCGAGCGCCGCCGCCGCGCTGATCACCCGCGGCTTCGCCGAGCTGATGCGCTTCGGCCGCGCCTTCGGCGCGCGGCCCGAGACGCTGACCGGCCTCTCCGGGCTCGGCGACCTGATCCTGACTTGCGGCAGCCCGCAGTCGCGCAACTTCTCGCTCGGCATCGCGCTCGGCGAAGGCCGCCCGCTCGCGGAGGTGCAGCGCGAGGGCAAGCTCGCCGAGGGCGCCTTCACGGCCGCCGTCGTGGTCGAGCTGGCCGCCGAGCGCGAGGTCGACATGCCGATCTGCATTGCGATTGCGGCCGTGCTCGACGGCCGCCTGAGCGTCGATGAAGCCATCGAGTCGCTGCTGACGCGACCTTTCCGTGCCGAGGGATGACCATGGCCTACTGGCTGGTGAAGACTGAGCCCGAGACGTTCTCTTGGGACGACCAGGTCAAGCGCGGCGCCAAGGGCGAGCCCTGGACCGGCGTGCGCAACCACACGGCCAAGCAGAACCTGATGAAGATGAAGAAGGGCGATCGGGCCTTCTTCTATCACTCGGGCGAGGGCAAGGAGATCGTCGGCATCGTCGAGGTGACCCGTGCGCACTATCCGGATCCGACCGACGAGACCGGGAAATTCGTCTGCGTCGACGTGAAGGCCGTCACCCCGGTGCCAAAGCCCGTGCGCCTCGCCACCATCAAGACCGAGCCGCGCCTGAAGGACATGGCGCTCCTCAAGCACTCGCGCCTCTCGGTGCAGCCCGTGACCGCGGACGCGTGGAAGCAAATCTGCCGCATGGGCGGGGTGAAGTGACGCGTTCGGGGCGTCATTCCGGCCGAGCGAAGCGAGGGCCGGGATCCATGACCCCAGTGGTCGAGATGCGGATGGACAGGGGTTATAGATCCCGGCTCGCGCTCGGTGTCGCTCGCTTGGCCGGGATGACTCCCAGAGTGACCGTCACCCCCTGAGCACCTCCGCGATCGCGTCGGCGAACACCTGCGCGCCGAGCACGATGTCCTCGTCGCTGGTGTTCTCGTCCCAGTGGTGACTGATGCCGCCGATCGAGGGCACGAACATCATGGCGGCCGGGAGCTTCCTGGCCATGAACTGCGCGTCGTGGCCGGCGGCGCTCGGCAGGCGCATGTGCTTGGCCGGTGCGTGCCGCTCGGCCGCGGCATCGAGCGCCGCCATCAACCGCTCGTCCATCGCGGCGGGCGTCGAGGCGCTGAGCCGCTCGAGCGTCAGCGGGCAGCGGCTGTCGCGGTTCGCGGTCTCGACCAGCTCGTTGAGCGTCGCATGCATGCGGTCGAGCACCACCGGATCGGCGTCGCGCAGCTGGAACAGCGCCTCGGCGCGCCCCGGAATGATGCTCTGCTGGCCCGGATCGAGGGTGATGCGCCCGGTGGTCCACACGCTGCGCGGCCCCGCGACCTCCGGAAAACGCTTGTCGATCGCGGCGAGCAGACGCACCAGGGCGAGGCCGGCATCGCGCCGGCGCGTCATGCTGGTGGTCCCGGCATGGTTCTGCTCGCCCGCCGCGGTGATGCGGTACTGCCAGATCGCGACGATGGCGGTGACCACGCCGATGCGCAGGCCGGCCGATTCCAGCGTATCGCCCTGCTCGATATGCGCCTCGAAGAATCCCTTGTAGCGCGCGGGCTCGAGCGCGAGCCGCGGCCGCCCCGCATAGCCGGCGGCGGCGAGCGCCTCGCGCAGCGGCTGGCCGGTGGTGCGATTGCGCACCTGGTCGATCTCCTCCTCGCTCAGCAGGCCCGTGAACGCGCGGCTGCCGAGGAACGAGCCGAAATGCCCTTCCTCGTCGATGAAGGAGACGACGTCCACGCCGAGATCACGGCAGGCCGGATCCTCCGCGATCGCGCGCGCGGCCTCGAGCGCGTAGACCATGCCGAGCGGCCCGTCGAGCCAGCCCGCATGGTTCTGGCTTTCCAGATGCGAGCCGGACAGCATCTTGGGCCCGCTTGCGCGGCTCCTGCCGAGGATGTTGCCGATGCCGTCGATGGTGGTGTCGAGGCCCGCCTCCGTCATCCGCGCCGCGAACCAGGCGCGCGCCGCGACGTCGTCGGGCGTAAGCGTCGGGCGATGCACGCCGGTCTTGTAGGCACCGAAGGTGCGCAGCTTGTAGAGATCGCCGAGAACGCGGTCGGGCTTGATGGCGGGCATGGGAGCTCCTGCGAAGGGGCTCCCCAGATAGCACGATGCCGGCGTCCCGGCCTATGCGGCCGCAGCCGAGATGACCTGCGCCAGCACCCGCTCGCGCAGGGCCGCGGAGCGCGAGGTCCTGAAGCGATCCGCGAAGCGGACGAGCGCGCCGTTCTCGAAGGCCGTAATGACGCTGTCGTGCACGTAGCTCTTGCGGCAGATGGTCGGCGTGTTGGCGAGGTTATCGGCGGCCTTGCGCACCGCCTCGAGCACCTGCCGGCGCCGGGCCCGCGCGCTGGGCGCGGGCTCCGTCTGCGACAGCGCCTCGAGCACGCCGGCCGAGGCCATCAGCGTTCGGAAGTCCTTCAGCGTGACCTCGCAGCCCGCGGTCTCGCGCAGGAAGGCGTTCACGTCGCGGCGCCGCAGCGGCCGCACCCTTCCGTCCGCGTCGCGATACTGGAACAGCCGCCGGCCCGGCAGCTGCCGCAGGACCGAAAGGGCCTGCGCCAGGCGCCGGTCGCGCAGCCTCTTGCGCACGCTCTGCCCGCCTTTGGCCCGGAAGGTCAGGGTGATGGCGGCGCCCGCGATCCCGACATTCGACTTGAGCAGCGTCGCGGCGCCGCGCGTGCCGTTGAGCCGCGAATAGGTCTCGCAGCCGGCGCGGATCGCCGTCCGGTCCACCAGCGCAAGGGCCGCGGCGAGCGCGAGAGCGCGATCGGGCTCCGCCCGCGCGAGATATCGTCCGATCGCGCGCCGCAGCCGCGGCAGCGCCTCGATCAGTCGCGCGAGCCGCGCGGCCTTGCGCGTCTCGCGGATGTGCTGCCAGTCCGGATGATAGCGGTATTGCAGCCGCCCGGCGGCGTCGCGTCCGATCGCCTGCAGATGAGCCCGCGGATCCTCGGCATACATCACGTCGCGATAGGCGGGCGGGACCGCGAGCCGCGCCAATCGCTTGACGAGCTTGCGGTCGCGGATCGGCGCGCCCTCCGCGTCGTAGTAGGCGAAGCCCCTGCCGTACCGTTCGCGGCGGATGGTCAAGGCGACGCTCTCGACATATGTCAGGCCCGCGCGCCGCAGCATCGCCCGAAGCGGATGCGCGCGCCGCGCCGCCTGCCGCGCCGGACCGGCCGCGGCACGCGTCGTGACTGCGATGTCGGCCGCAACCGCCATGGGGGGTCCTGCGTGGGCTCAAGACCTCAGGAATGCGCCGCAACCGCCCTTGGTTCCGCGACCCCGGGGCCGCGCCGCGATTTCGTGCGCGCCAACACGCGCTTGCGGCCCGTTCCTCACGTCCCGGAGATCCGACTGCACCTCGCCGACGAGTCGGTTCCGCTCTGGCACAAGACCGAGGAGGAGCTCGGCGCCATCGGCCTGCCGCCGCCCTATTGGGCCTTCGCCTGGGCCGGCGGGCAGGCGCTCGCGCGCTATCTGCTCGACCATCGCGAGCTGGTCGCCGGCGCGCGCGTGCTCGATCTCGCGGCGGGCTCGGGCCTGGTCGGCATCGCGGCCGCGCTCGCCGGCGCCGCGCCCGTGGTGGCGTCCGACATCGATGCCTTGGCGGAGGACGCGATCGCGCTCAACGGCGCGGCGAACGGCGTCTATGTCGAGGTGCTCGTGCAGGATCTCCTCGACCGGCCCGTGCCCGGCTCGCGCTACGACGTGATCCTGGTGGGCGACCTGTTCTACGAGCGCGATACCGCTGCGCGAGCGCTGGCCTTCCTGGAGGCTCACGCGGCCCATGGGAGTCGCGTGCTGATCGGCGACCCGGGCCGCACCTACCTGCCCAGGCACCGGCTCGAGATGTGCCGCGAGTATTCCGTGCCGGTCACGCGCGACCTGGAGGACTACGATATCAAGCGCACCGCGGTCTGGCGGTTGAAATAGGGACCTGTAGCCCGCATGAGCGGAACGAAATGGGGGGATCGGCGTCCCGGATGTCGCCTGCGCTCATCCGGGCTGCGATACTCTGCGCAACTTGGGGGAGGACGCCATGAGCTTCGGCGGCATGAACTATCTGGCGATCGTGCTCGCGGCCATTGCGGCCTGGGTCGCAGGGGCCGTCTGGTACGGAATGCTCGGGTCGCGGTGGGTCGCCGCGCAAGGCAAGTCCATGGAGGCTTTCAAGGCCGAGAAGGCCGCGCTCGCCGGCACGCCCGGCGCCTACCTGCCGTTCGTGCTGAGCTTCCTGGCCGAGCTCGTGATGGCCTGGGTGCTGGCCGGTACCATCGGCCATCTCGGGGCCGGCCAGGTGACGCTCCGCAACGGCGTGATCTCGGCGCTGTTCCTGTGGCTCGGCTTCGTGCTCGCCACCATGGTGGTCAACAACGCCTTCGCGGGCCGCAAGCCCATGCTGACCGCCATCGACGGCGGGCACTGGCTGCTGGTGCTCCTGATCATGGGCGCCGTGATCGGCGGGATGGGCGTTTGACCCCCGGTCCGGGCCCGACCAAAGTGTGACCGCATGCGCCTTGTCCCGCATCGAAGCGGCGTCGCATAATCATCGGACAGGAAACGCTCCGCCGGACCGTTCGAGGGTCCGCGGGCAGGGCGTGGGCCAAGGGTGTCGGCAATGTCGGACAAGATCTACGAAATCCCGTCGGATTGGGCGAAGCGTGCGTTCATCGACGAGGCCAAGTACCGGGAGCTGTATGCGCATTCCGCCCAGGATCCGGAGGCCTTCTGGGCCGAGCAGGCGAAACGTCTCCACTGGTACCGCGCGCCGACGCGGATCAAGAACGTCTCCTACGACCCGCACAACGTCTCGATCAAATGGTACGAGGACGGCGTCCTCAACGCTGCCTACAACTGCGTCGACCGGCACCTGCCCAAGCGGGCGAGCCAGACCGCGATCATCTGGGAGGGTGACGACCCCGCCGAGGCGAAGCACATCACCTATCAGGAGCTGCACGACGAGGTCTGCCGCTTCGCCAACATCCTGCGCAATCGCAACGTCAAGAAGGGCGACCGGGTCACCATCTACCTGCCGATGATCCCCGAGGCCGCCTATGCGATGCTCGCCTGTGCGCGCATCGGAGCGATCCACTCGGTGGTGTTCGGCGGCTTCTCGCCCGACTCGCTCGCCGGCCGGATCGAGGACTGCGGCTCCAAGGTCGTGATCACGGCCGACGAGGGCCTGCGCGGCGGCCGCAAGATCCCGCTCAAGGCGAACACCGATGCGGCGATCTCCAAGGTCGGCGGCGTCGACCACGTGATCGTCGTGCGCCGCACCGGCGGTGCGATCGACATGAACCCGGTGCGCGACGTGTGGTACCACGAGGCGGCCGCGGTCGTGACCAGCGAATGCCCCTGCGAGCACATGAACGCGGAAGATCCCCTGTTCATCCTCTATACGTCGGGCTCGACCGGCAAGCCGAAGGGCGTGCTGCACACCACCGGCGGCTACGCGGTGTTCACCGCGATGACCCACCAGTACGTCTTCGACTATCACGACGGCGACATCTACTGGTGCACCGCCGACGTCGGCTGGGTCACGGGCCACAGCTACATCGTCTACGGGCCGCTCGCCAACGGCGCGACCACGCTGATGTTCGAGGGCGTGCCGAACTATCCCTCGATGTCGCGCTTCTGGGAGGTGATCGACAAGCACAAGGTCAACATCTTCTACACGGCGCCGACCGCGATCCGCGCGCTGATGCAGGCCGGCGACGCGCCCGTGAAGAAGACCGGCCGCGCGAGCCTGCGCCTGCTCGGCAGCGTCGGCGAGCCGATCAATCCGGAAGCCTGGGAGTGGTACTACCGCGTGGTCGGCGATGAGCGCTGCCCGATCGTCGACACCTGGTGGCAGACCGAGACCGGCGGGATCCTGATCACGCCGTTGCCGGGCGCGACGCGGCTCAAGCCCGGCTCGGCGACGCGGCCCTTCTTCGGCGTGCTGCCCGAGATCGTCGATGCCGAGGGCAAGGTGCTGGAGGGCGCCTGCACGGGCAACCTGTGCATCGCGGACTCCTGGCCCGGCCAGATGCGCACCGTGTACGGCGACCACGAGCGCTTCGTCGACACCTACTTCAAGACCTATCCGGGCAAGTACTTCACGGGCGACGGCTGCCGCCGCGACGAGGACGGCTATTACTGGATCACGGGACGCGTCGACGACGTGATCAACGTGTCGGGCCACCGCATGGGCACCGCCGAGGTCGAGAGCGCGCTGGTCGCGCACCCGAAGGTTTCCGAAGCCGCGGTGGTCGGCTTCCCGCACGACATCAAGGGCCAGGGCATCTACGCCTATGTGACCCTGATGGCCGGCGAGCAGCCGAGCGAGGACTTGCGCAAGGAGCTGGTCGGCTGGGTGCGCAAGGAGATCGGCGCCATCGCCTCGCCCGATCTCATCCAGTTCGCGCCCGGCCTGCCCAAGACGCGCTCCGGCAAGATCATGCGCCGCATCCTGCGCAAGATCGCCGAGGACGATTTCGGCAATCTCGGCGATACCTCCACGCTCGCCGATCCCGCCGTGGTCGACGACCTCGTCAGCAACCGCCAGAACAAGCGCAAGAGCGCCTGACGCAGCGGTCGCGCAAGTCGGCGCGGACGTGCCGCCGCCCGCTGGGGGCCGCGGCACGGATGCAACACCTTGCCGGAAATCGGCGCGCGGGCGCGTCCCGGCGCGCGCGAAAGCGTGGACGTGTCGCGCGATCTTTGTTTGTTTCTTTACGCTGATCGCGGATCGGCGCACGGCGCTGGGGCGCTTTGCACACACCCTTAATCGGCCAGGGCTAGACCCGGCCCCCGTGCGCCAGTGCGTGGAGGAAGGATCATGCGTGCAACGCTTGATGGGCTCGGGCTCGGCCTTGTCCTCGTGATCGTGGGCGCGACCGGCCTCTCGACGCCGGCGGCGGCCCGCGAGTTCGTCGCCTTTCGCGGCGACTATTCGCCCGGCACCGTGGTGGTGCGCACCGGCGAGCGGCGGCTCTACTACGTGATGAGCGACGGCCGCGCGATGCGCTATCGGGTCGGCGTCGGCCGCGCCGGCAAGCAGTGGGCGGGCCGGACCTTCATCGACGGCAAGCACATGCGGCCCGCCTGGTCGCCGCCTCCCGTGGTGAAGCGCGACAAGCCCTCGCTTCCCGACGTGATCCCGGGCGGCTCGCCGCGCAACCCGATGGGCGTGGCGGCGCTCACCCTGGCGGGCGGCGAATATGCGATCCACGGCACCAACCAGCCGGGCTCGGTCGGCGGTTTCGTCTCCTACGGCTGCATCCGCATGTACAATACCGACGTGCTCGATCTCTATCAGCGCGTGAGCCTGGGCACGCCCGTGGTGGTCACCCACTGACCGCCGCGCCGCCCGTCCGGCTCGCCTCGCACCAGCTCGCGCGCCGGCCCCCCGCATAGCGGCGGGCATGTCCCGCCGCGATCATCGCCTGCGACACGTCGGCGACGCGCCGGGTCGAGGCCTCCGCCACGATCCGCCCGAAATACTTGTCGGGCCCGATGCTCCACAGCCGGATCTCGCCATCCGACAGGATCGTCGCGAGGGCGCGCCGCGCGGCCAGCGCCTTCGCGTATTCGCGGCTGCAGCGCGCGCCGAGCTCGGGCGCATCGATGCTGCGCAGACGCACCCGCGTCGTGATCTCGCGCCCCGTATCGGTGCGCAGGCGCGCTTCGAAGGTGTCGCCATCGATCACCCGCAGCAGCACGGCGGGGCGCGGGCCCGTCAGGCCAAGCTCGCTCAGCGCCGGATCGCGCGACACCATCGGGGTCTTCGGCGCCACCAGCAGGCTGCCGACGATCAGGCCGCCGACGAACAGGAAGACAGCCGGCCCCGTCCGCCGCCCTCGCGCCTTCCCTTCCGCTGACCACGGCCGCAGGAACATGATCCGGAGACGATAGGGGATCCGGAAAGGGAACACAAAGGGTACGCAGCGTTGGGGGAGGATCTTCCCATTCCGATCCCAGATACCGCATTTGTCGAAGTAAATTGAAACTCTCGCCCTTCGAGAACCCTTGTGAAAATGATCTCGCGGACGACAGGCGGTCAGAAGTCGCTCGCGATTCCCTTGCGCTCCCAGTCGCCGTAGCGGGCGGGGTCCGGCCCTTTCGGGCCCTGCAGCTCCCGGGACGGGGCGGCAGGCTTGCGGTCGGCCTCGGCACGCCGGGCGGCAGCCTCGCTCAGGGCTCGCACGGCAGCCGGCGGAACCGCTTTCGGCGCCGCAGGAACCGAGTGGGAGGCGCCGGATTGGGCCCCGGCGGGTTGCTTGCTCTGGGTCATCCTCCGCTCAAAGCCGGAGAGGCCGGCGACGTCAAGCGGCGCGCGGCGCGACACCGCGTCCCCGTCATGCCGTCTTGAAGGAATGATATCCGCATCCCATCTGGTGAGCGGTTCGGAACAAGGCGTCCGTGGCGCCCCGCTCGAGCCCACGGCGTGGAGGAAGCGATGAACTACTTGCGCACGGCCATCCTGCTCGCGGGACTGACCGCGCTGTTCATGGGCGTCGGATTCCTGATCGGCGGCCAGTCCGGCATGCTGCTCGCGCTCGTGTTCGCGGCGGGCATGAACTTCTTCGCCTACTGGAACGCCGACAAGATGGTGCTGTCGATGAACGGCGCCCAGGAGGTGGACGAGCGCACCGCGCCGGACTTCGTGCGTCTCGTGCGCGAGCTCAGCCAGCGCGCCGGCCTGCCGATGCCGCGCGTCTATCTGATGGACAATCCCCAGCCGAATGCCTTCGCGACCGGCCGCAATCCCGAGAACGCCGCCGTTGCGGCGACGACCGGGCTCCTCAACATGCTCAGCCGGGAGGAAGTCGCGGGCGTCATGGCGCACGAGCTCGCCCACGTGAAGAACCGCGACACGCTGATCATGACGATCACCGCGACCATCGCGGGCGCCATTTCGATGCTCGCGCAGTTCGGCATGTTCTTCGG
>PQAH01000163.1 GCA_003105195.1 Bradyrhizobiaceae bacterium | reverse complement strand
CGCCACGGCGCCGACGGCGATTATCGCCCGCATGACGCGCTCGAGCATGCTGCAGGTGCTCGGCAGCGACTATGTGCGCACCGCCCGCGCCAAGGGCCTGAAGGAGCGCGCCGTCATCCTCAAGCACGCCATGCGCAACGCGCTCACGCCGGTGATCACGCTCGGCGCGCTCGAGCTCGGCACGCTCCTCTCCGGCGCGGTGCTCACCGAGCAGATCTTCGCGGTGCCGGGCTTCGGCAAGCTGATCGTCGACGCGGTGTTCAACCGCGACTATGCGGTCGTGCAGGGCGTCGTGCTTATCACGGCCACGACCTACATCGCGCTCAACCTGCTGGCCGACGTGCTCTACGTCCTGGTCAATCCGCGGCTGAGAGGCTGAATGACCGACGCCCCGTTCGATCCCGCGCTGGTGCGCTCGGATGCGGTCGAAAGCCCGGCGCGCCGGGCGCTGCGCCGGCTCCTGCGACGCAAGGGCGCGGTCTTCGGCCTGGCCGTGATCGCGCTGTTCGTCGCGCTGGCACTGCTCGCGCCGCTGGTCTCGCCCTACGACCCGGCGGCCCAGAGCTGGAGCGCCGTGCGCAAGCCGCCTTCGGCCGCGCACTGGTTCGGCACCGACGAGGTCGGCCGCGACATCCTCGCGCGCATCATCTACGGCGCGCGCGCCTCGCTGCTCGCCGGCGTGATCTCGGTCGCGATCGCGCTCGGCATCGGCGTGCCGCTCGGCACCGTCGCGGGCTATGTGGGCGGCTGGCTCGACGCGCTCCTGAGCCGGATCACCGACGCGATGCTCGCCTGTCCGTTCCTGATCCTGGCGATCGCGCTCGCGGCCTTCCTCGGGCCGAACCTGCGCAACGCCATGATCGCGATCGGCATCACGACGACGCCGATCTTCATCCGCCTGACGCGGGCGCAGGTGATGGCGGTCAAGGTCGAGGACTACGTGGAGGCCGCGCGCGCGGTCGGCAATCCGCCCTGGCGCATCGCGCTGCGCCACATCCTGCCGAACATCCTGCCGGCGCTGCTGGTGCAGGCGACGCTCTCGATCGCGGCCGCGATCATCGCCGAGGCGAGCCTGTCGTTTCTCGGCCTCGGGCAGCAGCCGCCCGAGCCGTCCTGGGGCAGCATGCTCAACGCGGCGCAGCGCTTCCTGATCAACGCGCCCTGGATGGCGGTGTGGCCGGGCCTCGCGATCTTCCTCACCGTGCTGTCGTTCAACCTGCTGGGCGACGGCCTGCGCGACGCCCTCGATCCGCGCGAACGGTGAGGCCGAGCCCCGGCGGCCGCGACGGCACCGCCAGGGCTCTCCTCGATGCGGACGTCACGAACGGTCGCGCCAGCGCCAGCCGCGGCCGCCCGAATTGATGCGGGCCTTCTGCTCGTCGGTGAGGGAGGCGTAGAATTTGTCGAGCGCGGGCCGCACCGTGCGGATCGCCTGCAGCATGGCCTCCATGCGCTGTTCCATCATCTCCAGGCGGCCGGTCGGCGTCTGCGGCCATTCGGTGGGGCAGGCCGCCTGCATCTGCTCGCGCGCCTTCTCGGACGCGGTCTTGAGCTCCTCGAACGCGCCCTTCTGCGCCTCGGTGAGGGCCAGCGCCTGCTCCATGCGCTCGATCCGCCACGGTCCGAAGCCCATCATGCGCGGGTCGCACATGCCCCAGCCGCGCCCGCGGCGCCCGTAGCCCATCATCATGTCGGGACCCATCATCATCCCGGGCCCCATCATGCCGCGCCAGCCCGGCCCGCCCTCGGGCCCGGGTCCCGGCTGCTGCGCGGCGGCGGGCGCGGCCGCCAGCACGGCCGCGAGCGCGCAGGCGCCCGCGGCGGCGCGAATCGACGTCAGTGTCGGCGAGATCATCATGTGCTCCTGCTCGGGCTCGAGGGAATCGATGGCTGCGGCGCTGCGCGTCGCGGCCACGGCAAGTATGGGGAAGGGCGCGGGCGCCGCTTTGATACGCATCAAAGAGCGAACCGGCCGATTCCCGGCCTCGCGTCCGCGCCGTGGAACACTTGACGCGGCTCTGCGCCCCGGCAAGGAGAGGGACAGCAACGACGGAGCGCAGAATGACCCCGAGCCGAAACGAGCAGGAGATCCTCGACTGGCTGGCCGGCGAGCGCGGCGCCATGCTGGCGCTGCTCGCGGATCTCGTGAACACCGACAGCGGCAGCTACGACAAGGCCGGCGTGGACGCGGTCGGCGCGCGGCTGCGCGGCTTCCTCGAAGGCCAGGGGATCGCCTGCGAGACCCTGCCCGACGACCGCTTCGGCGACGTGCTGCGCGCCGGCATCGGCACCGGGCCGAACAGCACGATCCTGCTGATGGGACATCGCGACACCGTGTTTCCCCGGGACGAGGCGAAGCGCCGCCCGTTCCGGATCGAGAACGGCCGCGCCTATGGCCCGGGCGTCGCCGACATGAAGGCGGGGCTGGTCATGAACGCCTTCGTGCTCGCCGCCTTCGGGCGCTTCGGCGGCGCGCCCGCGCCGCTGGTCGGCCTGTTCACCTCGGACGAGGAGATCGGCTCGCCGTCCTCGCGGCCCGTGATCGAGGCCGAGGCGCGCCGCGCGCGCGCGGTGTTCAACGCCGAGCCGGGCCGGCCGAGCGGCGCCGTGGTCACGGGCCGCAAGGGCGGCGTGTTCTCGCGCCTATCGATCACCGGCAAGGCGGCGCATTCCGGCGGCAACTTCGCGGACGGGATCAGCGCCATCGAGGAGCTCGCGCGCAAGGTGATCGCGCTACACGCGCTCACCGACCTCACGCGCGGCATCACGGTCAATGTCGGCCTCGTCTCGGGCGGGCAGACCGTCAACACGGTCGCGCCCTGGGCCAAGGCCGAGATCGACCTGCGCTTCGCCACCAAGGCCGACCGCGACGAGACCATGGGCAGGATCCAGCGCATCGTCGACACCGCGCACGTCCCGGGCACCACCGCGACCCTGGAGATCGCCGGCGAGTTCCTGCCGCTGGTCGAGAACGAGGACAATGCCCGCCTGTTCCGCCACTACGCGGCCTGCGCCGAGGCGGTCGGCCGCACGGTCGCGGGCGAGTTCACGGGCGGCTGCGCCGACTCCGGCTTTGCCGCGAGCGTTGGCGCGCCGACCATCTGCGCGGTCGGCCCGATCGGCGGCAAGGCCCACACGCCGGAGGAATATCTCGAGGTCGAGAGCCTGGTGCCGCGCGCCCAGTCGCTCGCACTCGCCGTGGCGCGGCTCTGAGCGGGCTTGGTCGCCCCTCCGACCCTCTCGCCGGTCTCGCCGGTCGGCCGGGCGTCGCCCGGCGCTTTCCCGCGAAGCGGCCCCCTGGCCACAGCAGGCTTGACGCCGGGGCGTGCTTATTATTCACTTATCCGAATAAATAGAAATGAGCCTAGGGATGACGCTGCCCGTGGAGCTGCTCCGGCCGTCCGGGCGGCGGTCCGTCGTGAAGACGACGAGGCCGCTGCAGGCGCCGGCAGGCGGTGCGGACCGTGTGAACCCCCCACCCGAACGACTCATCGTGTGACCGCGCGCGGCGCTCGCCGCGCGCGGCGATCGGCCAGGGAATGCGACAGCTCCTCACGAGGGATCTTGTGGCGAGCAACGCAGCAGGAGCGCGTCACGCGCAAGGGGGGGCGGATATGCAAGGAACGTTGAGAAGCGTCGCGCATCGCGCGGCGAGAATGGGAGCTTGCGCGGGCGCGATGTCGCTCGCGGTCGTCTCGGCGCACGCGACCGAAGGATATTTCCAGTACGGCTACGGCGCCCGCCAGGGGGCGCTCGGCGGCGCCGGGGTCGCCGACTCGCGCGACGCCATGGCACTCAGCCTCAACCCGGCGGGTCTGGTCGACGTGGGGCGGCAGTTCCAGTTCGGCGCGGCGCTGTTCATGCCGTTCCGCGAGTACAACGCAACCGGGACCGCCCTGATCGCGCCGGGGGCATACGAAAGCGGCTCCAACGCCTTCGTCGTGCCGAACATCGCCTACAGCCATCCCATCGATTTCGAATCGGCCTGGGGCGTGGCGCTGTTCGGCAATGGCGGCATGAACACCAACTGGGGCAACGTCGCCAATCCCAATTGCCCGCCGCCGCCGGCGACCATCGGGTCCGGCGTCTACTGCGGCGGCGCGGCGGGCGTCGACATGATGCAGGCGTTCGTGGCGATCGGCTATGCGCGTCGCTTCGGCACCGTGTCGTTCGGCGTCTCGCCGGTCATCGCGATCCAGCGGTTCAAGGCGGCCGGACTGTCCGCCTTCGGCGCGTTCGGGCTGTCCTCCGATCCGGCGAACCTCAGCGACAAGGGCTACGACTATTCCTTCGGCGGCGGCCTGCGCGCCGGCGTGCAGTGGAGCCTCGCGCCCAGCTTCCGGATCGGCGTGTCCGGCCAGACACCGATGTGGATGACCAAGTTCGACCGCTACCGCGGGCTGTTCGCCGACGGCGGCGGGTTCGACATCCCCGCCAACGTGACCGCCGGCGTCGCCTGGGACGTGCTGCCGAACCTCACCCTGATGGTCGACTACAAGCACATCTTCTACGGCAGCATCGCCTCGATCGCGAACCCGCAGGCTTCCCCGATGCCGGCGGGCTCGCTCGGGCTGGCCAGCGGCTCCGGCTTCGGCTGGCACGACGTCGACGTCATCAAGATCGGAGCCGAATGGCGCGCCTCGCCGATCTGGACCCTGCGGGTCGGCTACGCCCACAATACCAGTCCGATCCGTTCGACCGACGTGACCTTCAACATCCTGGCACCCGGCGTCACCACGGATCACATCACCGGCGGCTTCGCCTACCGGATCACGCCGAGCTCGACGCTGGAATTCGCCGCGGCCTATGTGCCGTCACACAAGGTGTCCGGAATCGAACTGAGTCCGTTCGGCCCGAACCCGGCGGGCAATATCTCGCTCGCGATGCACCAGTATCAGTTCACGGTGGGTTGGACCTATCGCTTCGACCCGCCGGTGCGCGGCGTGATCACCAAGTAGCGTTCGATCGGGACGCACGCCCGGCCATTGCGGCCGGGCGTGCGGCGCGTCGCGCCGGCCCGCCGTCTTCATGGCCGCGGACTTCGTCGACTGCGAGTCCCGTAGCTGTCGCTCGCTTGCGGCGGGTCGATCTCGCTGCGCCGGCGCAGACGGTCGAGGCCGCCGACGCGGCACCCGCGGTAGCCATGGGCTCCGCCGCCGCGGGCACCATGAGCCTGCGGTCGCCGTCGTCGCCCCACGCCACCCGGGGGCACGGCCTCGTCCCTGACAGCACGATGGCAGGCGCGCTACACTCCCCTGGTTCGGCACCCAGGGGGCCCGATGCGGCGAGACCGCTACGACCTTTCCCTCACGACCGATTCCGATCGGGCTGCCGCCGCCTATGGCGAAGGGCTCGATCTCGTCCTGTCGGGCTGGACCGGCGCCGATGCGGCGCTCGACCGCGCGACCGCGGCGGACCCGGGCTTCGCGCTCGCGCACATCGCGCGCGCCCGCGTGCACCAGATCCAGGGCGAGATCGCGCAGGCGCGCGCCGCAGCCGCGCGGGCACGCGCGCTCGCGGCCGGCGCGACGGAGCGCGAGCGCGGACACGTCGCGATCGTCGCCGACGCCGTCGAAGGGAGCCCCGCGCAGGCGCGCGCCGGCGCCGCGCAGCATCTCGCGGCGCATCCGCGCG
>PQAH01000162.1 GCA_003105195.1 Bradyrhizobiaceae bacterium | reverse complement strand
TTGACGCGCGAGCCGTCGGCGAGGCGCGCGTCGCAGATCGGGGACGATTCGTCGACGCGGCGGCCGACCTGGCTGACGATGCGCTGGCAGATATTGAGCAGCTGCTGATTGTCGCGGAAGCGGATGCCGGTCTTGTGGATCTTGCCGGCGACTTCGATGTAGACCGTGCCGGAGCCGTTGACCATGATGTCGGCGATGTCGTCGCGCGCCAGCAGCGGCTCGAGCGGACCATAGCCGAGTACGTCGTTGCAGATGTCGTCGAGCAGCTCCTCCTGCTCGGAGATCGACATCACGATGTTCTTGATCGCGATGATCTCGTTGACGATGTCGCGGATTTCCTCGCGCGCGGCGTCGGCGTCGAGGCGCGCGAGCTGCGCCAGATCGATGGCTTCGATCAGCGCGCTGAAGACCGTGCCCTTGGTCTCGTAATAGGTTTCCGAGCGCCGGTTGTCGGTCGCCAGCATCGGCGCGGCCGGCGGCGGACCGGCCTTGACCGGAGCGAGCGGCGGGGAGATCAAAGGCGCGCCGAGCCCGGCCGAAGGCAGCGGCGCGAGGCCTGCTTCCTTTTGCGCGGGCGGCGGGGGCGGCGCTGCCGGCCGCGGCGCCACAGCCGCCGGTGCGGACGCGGGTTGCTGGTCGGGGGCGGAGATCGAACGCTTACCGAACACGATTCACTTCTCCGCGGCTCAGGACTGCAACCGAAGCTTCTTCAGGAGCGGCGTCAGGAGGCTTCCTCTGGATTTCCTGACCTCCGCGCGTCCGGTGACGAGCTGCCCGATCTGCTGGAACAGTTCGGCGGTCGGATGCTTGGCGGACACCTCGGCCACCATCTGGCCGTTGTTGGCGGCGGTCCCGAACAATTGCGGATCGAACGGAATGGTCGCGATCGGATCGTCGTCGAGCGCCTTGGCGAAGTCGGAGGCCTTGATTTCCGGCCGCTTGGGCACGCCGACCTGGTTGAGCAGGTAGAACGGACGATGGTCGTTCGAGCGGCCGGCCTTGAGGATGTCGATCATGCTCTTGGCGTTGCGCAGATTGGCGAGATCGGGCGCGGCCACGATCAGGATGTCGTCGGCGCTCAACAGCGTGCGGCGGGTCCAGCCGGTCCATTGATGCGGCACGTCGAGCACGATGCAGGGCACGGTCGCGCGCAGCACGTCGAAGATGGCGTCGAACGACTCGGCGCCGAGGTCGTAGACGCGCTCGAGCGTCGCCGGCGCGGCGAGCAGGCTCAGGTGGTCGGTGCACTTGGAGAGCAGGCGGTCGACGAAGGCGACGTCGATGCGGTCGGGCGAGGACACGGCGTCCGCGATGCCCTGCGGCGGATCCTGGTTGAAGTCGAGCCCGGCGGTGCCGAACGGGAGGTCGAGATCGGCGACGACGGCGTCGAGGCCGAGGTCGCGCGCGATGCTCCAGGCGATGTTGTGGGCGACCGTCGAGGCGCCGACGCCGCCCTTGGCGCCCACCACCGCCACCGTGCGGCCGACCGGCTTGGAGTCCGGCGCGTGGAACAGGCCCGACACCGCCCCGATGATGCCGAGCGTGTCGACCGGAGCCATCAGGTAGTCGCTGACCCCGCGCCGCACCAGCTCGCGGTAGAGCACGATGTCGTTGAGATAGCCGATGGCGATCACGCGCGTGCCCGCGTCGCACACCTCGGCGAGCGAGTCGAGGCCGTTGAGCAGGTCGTCGGCGCGCCCGTCCGATTCGATGATGATCACGTTCGGGGTCGGCGAGCTGCGGTAGGCTTCGACCGCAGCGACCGTTCCGCCCATCTGGATCTTCAGGTGGGCCTTCGCCATGCGCCGGTCCTCGCTCGCGGCCTGCATCGCCGCGGCGGTCTCGGGCGTGGTGCAGAATGCCTGGATCGAGATGCGCGGCACCGGCGCGATGTGCGGCTCGCGCGCGACCACGTCCATCGCGGCGGCCTCGGGCTCGCCGCCCTTGAGTGCGAACTTGATCATTGGCCCACGTCGCTGATTTTGCCCTTGTTGGCGTTCGGATCCACGGTCGCGGTCGACTCTCCCTTGCGGTACTTCTCGAGCACCGTGGAGCGCCGCGCCGCGAAGATCGCGGCCTCCTCGCGCGGCTGCACGAGGTCGGCCGGATTCGCCGCCATGGCGGCGATGTTGCGCTGGTGCGCGCAGCCGAAATTCCAGTAGCCGTCGTTCTGGAACGTGCCGCGGTTGAGCGAGGGCCCGAGATCGTCCGGCCACAGCCCGCAGGGCCCGGCCTCGGCGACCATCTTCGGATAGTTGAGCCGCAGGGTGGCGAGCCGCGCCGGGCTCTTCGGCCGGTAGGCGCGCGCTTCCACCGCCTGCGCCGGCACGCCCGAGGCTGAGAGGATCGCCCGCACCTCGCCCAGCGCGTCGGCGGCCGCGCGCGCGTTCGGCGTCCCGCTCGGCACCTCGATCACGATGCCGCCGGTCGCCTCGCGCCGCCACGTATGGGCGAAGGCCGCGACCTCCGCCGACTGCGTCGGATCGAGGCTGCCGCGACGGTTGCCGATGAACAGCTCGACCGTGCGGGTGCCCTCCTTGACGGCGATCGGATGCCGCTGGCGGTAGTCGGGCGGGATGCTCGACGTCGTTTCGCGGTGCGTGTTGCATCCGGCGAGCAGCGCGGCGAAGGCGACGATCGCGATCGCTCGGGCCGCGGTCGAAGGCCTGGTCATGGTGGTCACCTCGTCGCCTTTCCTCAGTCGAGAATGAAGCCCGGCCTGCCGTGATAGGCGCGCTTCGGCTCGGCGTGCCGCGGCCCGCCATAGATGCGGTTGATGCGCCCGAGCAGGACCGTGGCCGGGTCGGAGGCGTCGGCGAAGCCGTCGTCGGGCCGCGACAGGTCCTTCTGGGCCACCGAGCGCACCACCAGCGGCGTGACGATGACCATCAGCTCGGTCTGGCGGTTGATGAAGTCGCGGCTGCGGAACAGCGTGCCGAGGATCGGCAGCTGCATCACGCCGGGCACGCCGTTGATCTGCTGCTTGGTCTGCTCCTGGATCATGCCCGCCATCGCGAGCGCGCCGCCGGAGGGGATCTCGATCGTGGTCTCGGCGCGCCGCGTGCGCACCGCCGGGATCGTCAGGGTCGCGGTCGTGGTGCCGAGGCTCTGCGTCAGCGTGAGCGCGTTCTCGTTGGTGAGCTCGGAGACCTCGCTCATCACCTTCAGGCTGATGCGGCCTTCCGCCAGCACCACCGGGGTGAAGTTGAGGCCGACGCCGAACTTCTTGAACTGCACCGAGGTCTGGCAGCTCCGCGTGGTGGGGTCGCAGGTGAAGCCGCCCGGCACCGGGAACTCGCCGCCCGCCAGGAAGTTCGCGCTCTCGCCCGAGATCGCGGTCAGCGTCGGCTCTGCGAGCGTGCGGATCACGCCGGCGCGCTCCATGGCGCGCAGCGTCGCCTGGACCGACTTGAACGAGCCCGTGAGCGCCGTGTCGGTCAGCGCCGAGCCGTAGGCCGAGAACGAGTTGGTGGTGTTGAAGTTGACGACCGTGGTGCCGTAGCCGACGCTGCCCGAGAGGTCGATGCCGAGCTGCTTGATGATGTCGCGCTGCACCTCGGCGACCGTCACCTTGAGCATCACCTGGTCGCGGGCGCGGATCGTCAGGTTGTTGACCACCTTGCCGGACTCGCCGACCAGCCGCGCCGCCACCTCGAACGCCTGCTGCGATTCCGCCGGGGTGCCGACCGTGCCCGACAGCATGACGCCCTCGCCGACTCCGTCGACCTTGATGTCGGCCTGCGGCAGCAGGCGGCGCAGCATCGCGCGCACGCCGTTGAGGTCGCGGTTCACCGCGATGTCGAGGCCGGCGATCTGCCGCCCGGCGGCGTCGAAGAAGAAGATGTTGGTCTGCCCGACCTTGACGCCGATCACGTAGGCGCGCCGCGTGGTCCGCACCACGGCGTTGGCGATGGTGGGGTCGGTCACCAGCACGTCGCGCACGTCGCGCGGCAGGTCGATCACCACCGACTTGCCGACGCCGAGCGGGATGAAACGGGAGCCCGCGTCGGAGCCGGTGAGCTGGATCGCGGGCGCGTTCGGCGCCTCGCCCTGCGCGTGCGACGTCGCGACCGCGCCCGCCGCGACGAGCGCGGCGACCAGCATCGCCCGGGTGAAGTTGCTCGTGGCCATCGCGCGGTTCCCCTTCAGGCTCTCATTTCGGCGTGACGGAGGTCGAGACGCCGAACCGGACCATGTTGATGCGCCGGCCCGAATGCTCGTCGACGTCGGCGACCTTCTCGCCGTTGGCGTCGGCGAGGCTGCGCAACGCCAGCGAGAGCGTGCCCTGCTGGCGCGCGAGCGCCAGCGCCTCGGCCTGGCGCGGGCTGAGCTCCAGCGTCGCGGTCTTGCCGATCACGACCTTCTGCCCGTCCTTCTCGCCGAGCGTCTGGTCGATCGCGAGCACGCGGATGTTGGTCAGGATCGTCTCGCTGATGTGGCCGCCGGCGCCGTCCTTGTCGCCGTCGCGGTCGCGCCGCGACAGGATCACGTCGACGTGGTCGTTGGGCAGGATGAAGCCGCCCGCGCCGGTCTCGGGCGAGATCTCGGTCGAGATCGCGCGCTTGCCGCTCGGCAGCAGCGCGGCCATGAAGCCCGACCCGTCGGCCTTGATCAGCTTGGCGTCGCGCAGCGGCTCGCCGGCCACGAAGGGCGAGCGGGCGATCGCGCCGGTATACTGCTCGATCGCGTTCGGCCGGTCGGACCTGCGGATGAAGGCGGGGCTCGCGGCCTGGGTGGGCCAGATCTGCCACTGCATCTCCTGGCCGGTCACCGCCTGGCCCATGGCGATCTCGGCTTTCGCGACCAGGATCTCGGTGGTGTCGATCTGCGCCACCGGCTGCGGGGCGGGCGCCGGCGGCGGCTCGGACCGGCCGGCGAGCAATGCGGCGATTCCGCCGGCGGCGAGGGCGACGCCGAGAACTACGAGACGCGCGGCTTTCATACGCTTCACTTTCCACTGGACGCTACGGCCGTGACGCGGCCGTCGAGCGGGATTTCACCAGCGAAAGGTCAATCCATGGTTAATGAGGCGTATCGATTTGGAGTTAAGTAAATCTTGCGCGGGATTTCGCGCGCGCGCCGCGTCGAGCCGCGCTCGCGCGCGCGCCCCGAATCTCACATCCCGACCGGCTTCATCAGCACGGTCTCGGGGTAGATGAGCAGCGCCGCGATCGCGAGCGCGATGCCGTAGGGAACGCCGGCGTCCTGCCGGTGCAGGCGCTGCGCCCAGTCCTGGCGCGCGAGAAAGTCCGGCAGCGGCCAGACGCGGAACCGGATGATCAGGAAGGTCAGCACGCCGCCGAGCAGCGAGGCATAGAGCGCGTAGGGCAGGAGCTGCTCGAAGCCGAGCCAGAGCGCGGTCGCGGCCGCGAGCTTGGCGTCGCCGCCGCCGATCCAGCCGAAGGCGAAGAACACGAAGGCGACCGCCAGCACGACCATGGCGGCCGCGACGTGCATCCCGATCTGCGCCGCCGGCAGGCCCGCCAGCAGGGCGAGCGCGAAGAAGCCCGCGACCAGGACCAGCGAGACCCGGTTCGAGATCGTCATGGTGAGGAGGTCGCTGCTCGCCGCGAACGCCATCATCGCGGGGAACAGGACGAGCTTGACCGCATCGATCAGCATGGCATCACCCCGTGCGCCCTTCTCCTCGCACGCGTCCCGGCGTGCCCGTGGCCGGCACGCTAGCGGCGAGCCGTTGCGCTTCCGTTAGCGGCGCGCGGCCCGCAACGCGAGAAAGGCTCCGGCCGGAGCCGGAGCCTTCCGATCCATCCTGCGATGGGAATCGTCTCCGCGGGCGGATCAGCCCGAGGTCTTGAGCTGCGTGTTCACGTAGTCGAACGTGTTGTACAGCTTGCTGCCGAGGCCGTTCACGACCGTGATGATGGCGACCGAGATGCCGGCGGCGATCAGGCCGTACTCGATGGCGGTGGCGCCGGATTCGTCCTGGACGAAACGCGAAACGAGAGACTTCATAACCTGGCTCCTTAGATCCACACGTGGCTGTCTGAGCACCGTCCGTGGGAGCTTGTCCTTGCACCCTCCGAACAGGCCGGACCCTACACGGGGCGACTTGCGGTCCGGTTAATCCGGATAGAGATTTTTGCAGTTTTGGTCGCGATCGCCGCCATGGTTAACAAGACATTGAGCGAACAGAATGGTGTATTGTTTTTTGTTCAATTAAGTCAAAAACTTAGTTTCATTGAATATGCTTGCCGTATTCTTAGTCGAATTGTGGATATGCGACTGTCGTGCTCATGATGACTAAGGTGAATCATGCGACACAGGGCCGCGCCGGCCGCAGCGATCTCCGGCGCAAGACCTCGTCTTTGCGGTTCGTTCACCATTTTCCAGTCAACTCGGGAACGACGCCGCAGCCGGAGTGCTGTGGCACGTAACGTATGCGTGCGGAGTGTTTCCGATGCTGGTCAGCCCGCTTCCGTCCCGCCGGCTCCTCGCGGTCGCCGTGGCGGCCCTCGCGCTGGTCGCCGCCAGGCCCGCCGCCGCGACCGAGGCCCTCGCGGTCGAGGTCGACCAGGCCTCGATCGTGAAGATGCCCGAGCAGGTCGCGACCATCGTGATCGGCAACCCGCTGATCGCCGACGTGGTGCTGCAGGGCGGCGGCACCATGGTGGTCACCGGCAAGGCCTACGGCACCACCAATGTGATCCTCCTCGACCGCGCCGGCGCGACCCTGATGGAGCGCCTGATCGAGGTGCGCAGCCCGCGCGACAACGTCGTGTTCGTCTATCGCGGCGCCGAGCGGGAGACCTACAGCTGCGCGCCGAAATGCGAGCGCCGCATCACGCTCGGCGATTCCGCCGCCTACTTCACGGCGACCCTCACCCAGGCCGGGAACTACAACACGCAGGCGAGCAACGCCGGCAAGCCGGCGCGTTGAGCCCGCATGGTTAGGATTTCGTGAAGGCCGGGCGCGCGCGCTGCCGCGCGGCGGAAACGGTTGGCAAACGCAATTCTGCTACTGGAGCCCGGTGCGGGCGCCGCGCGCCCCGCGCAGTTTCGCCGTTGGTCGCTTCGGGAGCCACGCGATGACGAGATCCGGGATCAGCTTTGCGCTTCGTGCCCGCCGGCTGCTGCAGGTCCGGACGGTCCGCCGTCTCGCCCGCCGCGAGGACGGCGCCGCCGCCGTCGAGTTCGGCTTCGTCGCCCTGCCGTTCTTCGCGCTCCTGTTCGCGATCATCGAGACCTCGCTCGTCTTCCTGGCCGGCCAGTCGCTCGAGACCGCCGCCGCCGATTCGGCGCGCCTCGTCCTCACGGGCCAGGCGCAGAGCATTCCGCTGAGCGACTTCAAGACCAAGGCCTGCAGCAAGCTCAAGGCCCTGTTCGATTGCGAGGCCAACCTGCGCGTCGACGTGCGCACCTATGCGAGCTTCGACGCCGCTGCCGCCGGCAACGGCACGAGCCTGATCGATCCCAATACCGGCAAGCTGATCGAGGACTTCGTCTACCAGCCCGGCGCCGCCTCGCAGATCGTCGTCGTCCGCCTGATCTATCCGTTCCCGGTGCTCGCCTCGCAGCTCCTGAGCTTCAGCCTCTCCGACATGGCGGACAACAAGCGCCTTCTCGTCGCCACGGTGGCGTTCCGCAACGAGCCCTTCGGCAGCTGACCATGGCCCCGATCCGCGTCCTCGACCGTCTCGAACGGATCCTCCGCGGCTTCCGCGCGGACACGCGCGGCGTCTCGGCGGTGGAATTCGCCATGGTCCTGCCGCTGATGGTGATCCTCTTCGTCGGCGTCGTGCAGGTCTCCGAGCTCGCCAGCCTGAAGCGCAAGACCACCCTGGTGGCGCGCGCGGTGGCGGACCTGGTCTCGCAGCTCCAGCAGATCGACCAGGCCGAGATGAACAACGTCATGGCGGCCGGCACCGCGGTGGTGGCGCCCTACAACACCAGCAAGCTGAAGATCCGCGTGACGAGCGTGAAGATCGACGGCAACAAGAACGCCACCGTCGTCTGGAGCAAGGTGAACGGCTCCTCCTCGGACTGGTCCGCGAGCTCGGCCGGCTCGCCCGTCGCCCTCGACGCGGCGCTCAAGGTGCCGAACACCCATCTGATCCTCGGGGAAGCCCGCTACAGCTACAATCCGTCGGTCGGCTACGGACTGACGGGCGCGCTCGGCCTCACCGGCGGCGACGTGTCGGACAAGATCTATATGCGTCCGCGGCTCTCCGAGAAGGTGGACTGGAAGTAGTCCGCTTCAGCGGATCGGCAGCGCCGTCGTCGACTTGATCCGCTCCATGGCGAAGCGCGAGGTGACGTTCTTCAGCGGCACCGTCGAGATCAGCCGTTTGTAGAACGCGTCGTATTCCTGGATGCTGCCGACCACCACGCGCAGTATGTAGTCGACGTCGCCCGCCATGCGGTAGAATTCCATCACCTCGGGCATCGCGCTCACCACCTGGGCGAAGTTCGCGAGCCAGGCGTCCGAATGGTCGCCGGTCTCGATCGCGACGAACACCGCGACGCCCAGTCCGATCTTGTCGGGATCCACCACCGCCACCCGCCGCGCGATCACGCCCTCGGCCTCCAGCTTCTGGATGCGCTTCCAGCACGGCGTGGAGGAGAGGCCGACCCGGTTGCCGACCTCGGCCACGGAGAGCGAGGCATCCTCCTGGAGCACGGCGAGGATCTTCCGGTCGATGGCGTCCATGCTGCCGACCCCGCTCCTGTTGGTCAGATCATCCTGTTCCGCACCAATCCATTAGCATACAGTTCTTTTTTCTGGCGCGTTCTTGCGTTTACCGAGAAAAATATTCTATTTCAAGGCCATTCTTCTCGCGGGGCTTCTGCCCGCCATCGGAGTGACCACCATGGCCTCGCTGGCTCGTCTCCTGAACCGTGGACTGCGCCTCGCGGCCGGCGCGGCTGCGCTTGCCTTCGCGCTCGCGGCTCCGGCGCTCGCGACCGATGCAAGGCCGCTGGTCTCCGTCGAGTGGCTCAAGGATCGTCTCGGGCAGCCCGGTCTCGTGGTGCTCGACGTCCGTTCGGCGATCGACGGCGGCGGCGCCGAGGCCTATGCCAGGGGCCACATTCCGGGTGCCGTGCACAGCGACTACGACAAGGCCGGCTGGCGCGTGACCCGCAAGGGCGTGCCGTTCCTGGTGCCGACCACCGCCGAGCTCGAGACGCTGGTCGGCGAGCTCGGCATCGACGAGGAGACCCGTGTCGTGATCGTGCCCGCCGGCGTGCACGCCACCGATTTCGGCTCGGCGGCGCGGGTCTACTGGACGCTGAAATACGTCGGCCTGGCGCAGGTCTCGATCCTCGACGGCGGCTTCGCGGCTTGGACGGCCGATGCCGCGAACCCGGTGGAGGCCGGGGTCCGGCACCCGAGCCCGACCATCTTCACGGCCAGGATCGACGGACGCCTGCTGATCGACGGCGGCAAGGTCGCGGCGATCGCCCGCTCCGGCGGCGCCACCCTGATGGATGCGCGGCCCGCCGCCTTCTTCGCGGGCAAGATCAAGGCGCCCGCCGCCAAGGCCTATGGCCACATCCCGGGCGCGTTCAATCTCGACAGCGCGAGCTTCTACGACGCCAAGACCAACCGGCTGCGGCCGCCGGCCGAGCTCGCCGCGCGCGCCACCGGCCTGCCGTCCTCCGGACCGCTCGTGAGCTACTGCAACACCGGGCACTGGGCGGCCACCAACTGGTTCGTCCTCTCCGAGATCCTCGGGCGCAGGCAGGTGACGCTCTATGACGGCTCCATGGCGGAATGGACCGCGGACACCACCCGGCCGATCGAGTCCGCCCGCACCAAATGGGACGACCTGAAGAAGGCGCTCGGCTTCGGCACCTGAGCGGCTCGGGCGCGGTACCGACATGACTCTCACGACTGCTGACGGCCTCGCGACGGCGCCGGCCCCGCGGCTCGACTGGCCCTTCCTGGCGGCCGCCGTGCTCGCGACTGCCGTGCTGGTGGCCCTGGTTCTGCTCGACGGGCAGGTGCCGTCGGCGGCGCTGCTCGTGCTCGGCTTCGCGCTCGGCGCCGCCTTCCTGAAGTTCGAGTTCAGCTTCACGGCCGCCTGGCGGCGCTTCCTGGTGCGCGGCGAGGCCGGCGGCCTGATCGGCGCGCTCGTCCTGATCGCGGTCGCCGCCACCGTGATCGTGCCGGTCGCCGCGCTGGTCCCGGGTTTCGGCGGCGCCATCGCGCCGATCGGCCCCTCGCTCCTGATCGGCGCCTTCGTGTTCGGCATCGGCATGCAGCTCGCCAACGGTTGCGGCTCCGGCACGCTCTACACGGCGGGCGGCGGTTCCGGCCGCATGCTGATCGCGCTCGCCTTCTTCATCGCCGGCAGCGTGGTCGGCAGCCTGCATCTGCCGTGGCTGCTCGATCTCGGCGGCATCGACCCGGTGCTCGCCTCCGCCCATTTCGGCGCCTGGGGCGGGCTCGCGGTCACGCTCGCGAGCATCCTCGCCGTGGCGCTGCTGGTCGCCTTCGTCGCGGCCAGGCGCGGCGCCTCGTTCCTGCCGCGGCCCGCGCTCCTCGTCGGCGCGCTCGCGATCGGCGCGCTCGCGATCGGCGTGTTCCTCGCCGGCCGCCATCCCTGGAGCGTCACCTTCGGCTTCACGGTGTGGGGCGGCAAGATCGCGACGCTGGTCGGCTTCGACCTCTCCGCCGCGCCGTTCTGGCAGTGGCCCGGCCCGCAGCGCGCGCTCGCCGAGTCGGTGCTCACCGACACCTCGAGCCTCACGGATTTCGGCATGATCTTCGGCGCCATGGCGGCGGCCGCGCTGGCGAAGCCCTTCGCGCGCACGCCCTGGCCGCCGCCCGGCTCGCTGCTCGCCGCCGCGGTCGGCGGGCTCTTGATGGGCTGGGGCGCGCGCATCGGCTTCGGCTGCAATATCGGCGCCTTCCTGGGCGGCGTCGCCTCGGGCAGCCTGCACGGCTGGATCTGGTTCGCGGCCGCGCTCGCCGGCTCCGCGCTCGGTATCCGCTTCCGGCCGCTGTTCGGCCTCTCCAGGGAGTGAGAGAGCCGATGCGCATCGTCTACGCGATCGTGTTCGTCGCCGGGCTCGCGGCGGTCGTCGCCGACCACCTGACGAGCCCGTCGAGCGGCCGCGCGGTCTCCCCCGAGGACTTCGCCGGCGCCTGCGCACCCTGCGGCGCGCCCTGTCCCTCGGCGAAGAAGTAGCGCCGTTCAGGCACCCGCCAGCAGCGCCTCCACCTCGGCGCGCGTCGGCGCGCCCGTGATGCCGCCGAAGCGGGTGCATTTGAGCGCGGCCGCCGCGGCCGCGAAGCGCATCGCGGCGGCCTCCTCGCGCCCTTCCGCGAGCGCCAGCGCGAAGGCGCCGTGGAACACGTCGCCGGCGCCGAGCGTGTCGACGGCCTCGACCCGGAACGACGCCAGGCGGCGCACCGCGTCGTCCTCCAGCCAGAGCATGTCGCGCCCGCCATTGGTGACGGCGAGGAACGATCCCGTGTGCCGGCGCACGGCGCGCAGTCCCGCCGCGAGGTCGTCGCTCGCGCCGGTCGCGGCCAGGCCTTCGGTCGAGAACACGACGTGCGAGCACAATGTGAGCAGCGCGTGGGTGTGGCGCGTGGGCTGGTCGGCATCGAGCACGATCCTCAGGCCCTTCGCGCGTGCCGCCGCGCAGACCTCGAGCACGAATTCCGGGAAGCGGTTGTCGGCGAGCACGATGTCGACGTCCGCCACCAGCGCGGCCGGATCGTCGGGCCGCGCCGCGGCGAGCCGGTCGTCACGATAGTTGACGATCGCGCGCTCGCCGCGGGCGTCGATCGAGATTGCCGAGATCGACGACATCGGGCCGTCGATGCGCCGGCAGTTCGAGACATCGATGCCCTCGCGGGCGAGCCCCGCGAGGATCCGGTCGCCGATCATGTCGGCGCCGGCGGGCCCGCCGAACGGGCCCGCGAACACCACGCGCCCGCCCAGCCGCGCGATCGCGATCGCCGCATTGGCGGCATTGCCGCCCGTGATCGCCATGAACTCCCGCGCCCGCGTCTTGACGTGCGGCGCCGGGAAGCTCTCGACGCGGAAGATCTCGTCGAGCACCGCGACCCCGACGCACAGCACGGTCGCGACGCGGGAGCCCGGCTCAACCGAGGACACCGGGCCCCTCTTCGCAGAAGGCGCGGATGATGTGATGCGCGATCGCCATCGGCGGCGGCGAGGTGAGGCCGTCCGGGTGGCGCCGCGTGAGCAGCAGCGCCGCTTCCTCGCGGTCGAACCAGCGCGCGTCCTCGAGCTCGGCGCGATCCACCGTGATCTCGGTGGAGAGCGCCTGCGCGTGGCAGCCGATCATCAGCGACATCGGGAACGGCCAGGGCTGCGAGGCGAAGTAGCGCACGGTGCCGCAGCGGATGCCGGCTTCCTCCTCGGTCTCGCGGCGCACCGCCTCCTCGATGCTCTCGCCCGGCTCGCAGAAGCCGGCGAGGCACGACCACATGCCGGGCGGGAAGCGCGACTGGCGGCCGAGCAGGCAGCGCTCGCCGTCGACCGTCAGCATGATCACCACCGGGTCGGTGCGCGGGAAGTGCTGGGCCCGGCAGGCCGGGCAGTCGCGCCGCCAGCCGGCTTCGATCACCTCCGTGGCGGCGCCGCAATTGGCGCAGAACCGGTGCCGCGCATGCCAGTGCAGCATGGCCTTGGCCTCGGCGAGCGGCGCGAGATGCTCGGGCGCGACCAGGCCCTGCACCGCGATCGAGCGCAGGTCCGTGACCACGAGGTCCGGCCGCTCCTTGAGCGATGCGGTGGCGGCCGGGTCGAGGCCGATGCCGAAGCGTCCCGCCTCCCCGACGAGGCCGAGAAAGATGGTCTCGACCGAGGCCGCGAGCGCGCGCGCCTCGGCCGGCGCGAACACGGGATCGATGCCGGTCTCGGTCTTGCGGCAGACGATGAGCTCGCCGCCGATCGCGTAGGCGCCGGCCCGCGCGTCGCTCTCGCAGGTCGTGAGGAACTCGCCGTCGCAGCGCCGCTCGGCGGCGCGCGCGATCAGGCTTCCGGCATAGCCGAGCCGCGGGGGCGGCCCGAGATCGTGACGGGGAGGCATGAGGGACTCCGGTGGGGGCGGGACCGTGACATGGCGCCGCTTCCGGCGCAACTGGCGCATGTTCCGGCGACGTGGACACCGGCTCGTATGGCGCATTCCGCTTCGATCGAATCCGAACGCGCCTGGATATTCGATCGGGTCGCTTCTTTCTTTGCGCCGAACCGGCTTCCACGTCGGCGGAAGATGCTCTACCCGATCGCGGCCGCCAGCGCCGCGACCAGGCGCTCGCGCGCGGCCGGATCGTAGCGCTGCGCCGGCCCGCTGCCCCAGACCGGCCGCGGCCAGGCCGCGTCGTGGCGGAACCGGGCGACCACGTGCACGTGCAGCTGCGGCACCAGGTTCCCGAGCGCCGCGATATTGAGCTTGTGGCAGACGGTGACGGCGCGCAGCGCGGCGCCGATCGTGGCGATCTCGCGCGTGAGCCGCTGCTGGTCGTGCTCGGCGAGGTCGATCGGCTCGACCGCGCCCCGCCGCCGCGGCACCAGGATCGCCCAGGGGAAGCGCGCGTCGTCCATCACCAGCAGGCGCGAGAGCGCGAGGTCGCCGACCGCGACGGTGTCGCGCGCGAGCCGCGGGTCCAGGGTCCAGTCGGCGTCCGATCCGGTCATGTCGTGTCCTCGATTCTGCTTCCGCGGGGCCCGGGGATGGCCCGCCGCGGCGGCTTGCTTTCGCGTCCCGATGGCCCGATATAGGGGCCGGGAGGTTGGCAGTGGACGAGCCACTCGCCAACCGGGTCAGGTCCGGAAGGAAGCAGCCCTAACGAGCTCCGGTTCGGGTCGCTCGTCAGCCTCCCACTCAACTCAGGGCGCGGTCGGAACCGGTTTCGGATCATGCGCGAGCCGGGCGCGTGACGGCCGGAGGCAGGATGAACGACGTACCTCACGCCGAGCGCACGCCCGGGAGCGACGCGGCCGCCTCCTACCGCGTGCTGGCGCGCAAGTACCGCCCCGCCACCTTCGACGACCTGATCGGCCAGGACGCCATGGTGCGCACCGTCTCGAATGCCTTCGAGACCGGCCGCATTCCTCAGGCCTGGATCCTCACCGGGGTGCGCGGCGTCGGCAAGACCACCACGGCCCGGATCCTCGCCCGCGCGCTCAACTATTCGCTGCCCGACGGCTCGGTCGCGGGCCCGACCGTCCGGATGCCGGTCCTCGGCGAGCACTGCCAGGCCATCATGGAGAGCCGGCACGTCGACGTCGTCGAGATGGACGCGGCCTCCCACAACAGCGTCGACGACGTGCGCCAGATCAACGAGGCGGTGCGCTACGCCCCGGTGAGCGCGCGCTACAAGGTCTACATCCTCGACGAGGTGCACATGCTCTCCACCGCGGCCTTCAACGCGCTGCTGAAGACGCTGGAGGAGCCGCCGCCGCACGTGAAGTTCGTGTTCGCGACCACCGAGATCCGCAAGGTGCCGATCACGGTGCTCTCGCGCTGCCAGCGTTTCGACCTGCGCCGGGTCGAGGCGGGCGTCCTGGTCGCGCATCTCGAGGGCATCTGCGCCAGGGAGGGCGTGAGCGCCGAGCCCGAGGCGCTGGCGCTGATCGCCCGCGCCTCCGAAGGCTCGGTGCGCGACTCGCTCTCGCTGCTCGACCAGGCGATCGCCGATGCGGGCCGCGACCTGCGCGCCGAGGACCTGCGGCGCATGCTCGGGCTCGCCGACCGCACGCGGATCATCGACCTGTTCGAGGCGCTGATGCGCGGCGACATGGCGGCCGCGCTGACCGAGCTGCGCGACCAGTACGACTCGGGCGCCGACCCCGCAGTGGTGCTGACCGACCTCGCCGAGTTCACCCATTTCGTCACGCGCGTGAAGATCGTGCCCGCGGTCGCCGAGGATCCGGCGCTCGCCGAGGCCGAGCGCACGCGCGGCCGCTCGCTCGCCGCCTCGCTCTCCATGCGCGTGCTCTCGCGCACCTGGCAGATGCTGCTCAAGGGGCTGTCCGAGGTGCAGTCGGCCGGCAAGCCGCTGCCGGCCGCCGAGATGGTGCTGGTGCGGATCGCCTATGCGGCCGACCTGCCGACCCCCGACGAGGTGGTGCGCAGGCTCGCGAGCGCCCCGCAGGGCGGCGCGGAGGGGCCCGCGCGGTCAGTCTCCTCGTCAGGCGGCG
>PQAH01000161.1 GCA_003105195.1 Bradyrhizobiaceae bacterium | reverse complement strand
ACCTGCGCGACAACATGAAGTACCGGCTCGAGGACATGGTGCAGCGCGGCCATTCCTACGCCATCGTCGACGAGGTCGACTCGATCCTGATCGACGAGGCGCGCACGCCGCTGATCATCTCGGGCCCGCTCGAGGACCGCTCGGACTTCTACAACACCGTCGACGCCTTCATTCCCAGGCTCGACAAGGCCGACTACGAGGTCGACGAGAAGCAGCGCACCGTCAGCCTGACCGAGGTCGGCATGGAGAAGATGGAGCAGGCGCTGCGCGAGGCGGACCTGCTCAAGGCGCCCTCGCTCTACGACGTCGAGAACGTCACCATCGTGCACCACGTCAACCAGGCGCTGCGCGCCCACAAGCTGTTCCAGCGCGACAAGGACTACATCGTCCGCAACGGCGAGGTGGTGATCATCGACGAGTTCACCGGCCGCATGATGCCGGGCCGGCGCTACTCGGAAGGGCTGCACCAGGCGCTCGAGGCCAAGGAACGCCAGCCGATCCAGCCCGAGAACCAGACGCTCGCCTCGATCACCTTCCAGAACTACTTCCGCATGTACAAGAAGCTCGCCGGCATGACCGGCACGGCGTCGACGGAAGCCGACGAGTTCATGGACATCTACGGGCTCGAAGTGGTCGAGATCCCGACCAACGTGGCGGTCGCGCGCATCGACGACGACGACGAGGTCTACCGCACCACGATCGAGAAGTATCGGGCGATCATCGCGCTGATCAAGGACTGCAAGGAGCGCGGCCAGCCGGTGCTGGTCGGCACGACGTCGATCGAGAAGTCCGAGAACCTCGCCGAGATGCTGCGCCAGGAAGGCTGGGAGCAGCACGACTTCTCCGACCCGAACGCGTTCGCGGCGCTCTACACGGGCGACGAGGGCGCGACGCGCGCCAAGGTGTTCGCGGTGCTCAACGCCCGCTACCACGAGCAGGAGGCCTATATCGTCTCGCAGGCCGGTGTGCCGGGCGCGATCACGATCGCGACCAACATGGCGGGCCGCGGCACCGACATCCAGCTCGGCGGCAACGCGGACATGCGCATCCGCCAGGAGCTCTCCGAGCTCGAGCCCGGCGGCGAGCGCGACCAGGGGATCGCGGAGATCCGGGCGCAGGTCGCGCGGCTGAAGGAGAAGGCGCTCAAGGCGGGCGGGCTGTTCGTGCTCGGCACCGAGCGTCACGAGAGCCGGCGCATCGACAACCAGCTGCGCGGCCGCTCCGGCCGCCAGGGCGACCCCGGCCATTCCAAGTTCTTCCTCTCGCTGGAAGACGACCTGATGCGTATCTTCGGGTCGGACAAGCTCGACGGCATGCTGCAGAAGCTCGGTCTCAAGGAGGACGAGGCGATCGTCCATCCCTGGATCAACAAGGCGCTGGAGAAGGCGCAGCAGAAGGTCGAGGCGCGCAACTTCGACATCCGCAAGAACATCCTGAAATACGACGACGTGATGAACGACCAGCGCAAGGTCGTGTTCGAGCAGCGCATCGAGCTGATGCGCGACGAGAACGTCGCCGACACCATCGCGGACATGCGCCACGCCGTGATCGACGAACTGGTCGGCAAGCACGTCCCCGAGAACGCCTATCCGGAGCAGTGGGACACCGCGGGGCTGAAGGCCGAGATCACGCGCGTGCTCGGGCTCGAGCTGCCGGTGGACGAATGGGCGAAGGAAGAGGGCATCGCCGACGAGGAGCTGACCGCGCGCATCGAGCGGCGCGCCGACGAGCACATGGCCGGCAAGGTCGCCCAGTGGGGCACCGACGTGATTCGCTACGTCGAGAAGTCGATCCTGCTGCAGACCCTCGACCACCTGTGGCGCGAGCATCTCCTGATGCTCGAGCACCTGCGGCAGGTGATCGGCCTGCGCGGCTACGGCCAGCGCGATCCGCTCAACGAGTACAAGTCCGAGGCCTTCCACCTGTTCGAGGCGATGATCGCGCACCTGCGCGAGGCGGTGACGGCCCAGCTGATGCGGGTCGAGATCGTCTCCCAGCCGCCGCCCGAGGAGCAGCTTCCCTACATGGAAGCCCACAAGATCGACCCGACCACCGGCGAGGACGAGTTCGCCTTTGCGGACGCGCCCTTCGCCTCGGCGCTCGCCGGCAACGGCCAGGCCGCGGACCGCAACCCGCAGGACCCGACCACCTGGGGCAAGGTCGGGCGCAACGAGCCCTGTCCCTGCGGCTCGGGCAAGAAATACAAGCACTGCCACGGGCGTTTCGCCTGAGCCGGGGCCGGCGGCCCCGGCCCGCGAGGTCGTGACGCCGCGCCGGCGGAACGCCGGGGCGTGTCCGCGCGTTCGAGGTGCGCCCGCGCCGCGGGCGCGACTGCTCCCGCCCCGGATGCCGCAAATGTCCTCTCCCGAAACGCGACGGGCGCTGCTGCTGCTCAACGGCCGCGCGGGCGCCGGCACGGCACCGGCCGCCGAGCTGGTCGACGTGCTGAGGGCGGGCGGCCTCGCCGTGACGGCGCCGGCGATCGCGCGCCGCGAGGAGGTCACGGACGCGATCCGTGCGCATGCCGGCGAGGTCGACCTGGTGGTGGTCGGCGGCGGCGACGGCACCGTCAATGCGACGGCCCCGGGCATCGTGGCGACCGGCCTGCCGCTCGGCATCCTTCCGCTCGGCACCGCCAACGACCTCGCCCGGACCCTCGGCCTGCCGACGGACCCCGCCGCCGCGGCGCGCGTGATCCTCGAAGGGCATACGCGCAGCATCGATCTCGGCGAGGTGAACGGGCATCTCTACTTCAACGTGGCGAGCGTCGGCTTCTCGGCGCGGCTCGCGCGCCGGCTCACGCGCGAGGCCAAGCAGCGCTGGGGCGTGCTCGGCTACAGCGTGGTCGGCGCGCGGCTGTTCTCCGAAGGCCGGCCATTCCTGGCACATCTCGAGCACGACGGCGCCGCCGAGACGGTGCGCACCGTGCAGGTGTCGGTCGGCAACGGGCGCTTCTACGGCGGCGGGCTCAGGGTCGACGCCGCGGCGCAGCCCGACGACGGCCTGCTGCACGTCTACAGCCTCGAGGTTCCGCATGTCGGCTACGTGATCCCGATGCTGCCGTCGCTGCGGCGCGGCACCCACGGCCGCTGGAAGCGCGTGCGCGCCTTCGAGAGCACCGAGCTGGTGCTGCGCACGCGGCGCCGGCACGAGGTCAATGCCGACGGCGAGCTCGTCACCACGACGCCGGCGCATTTCCGCATCCGCCCCGCCGCCGCAACGGTGTTCGCCCCGCGCTGAAGCGCGCGGCGCCGCGACACCAAGCGAGGGTGAACCCGGGCCCGTCCCGCCGCGACCAAGGGGAGCCGCCGGCACTCGGGCGCGGCGCCGCGCGGGGGACTGCACGCATGACCGAAGGCTCGGACCTCTTCACGCGCGCGGCCCAAGTGGGGCGCGACGACTTCCACGATTTCTGGAGCGCCGTGCAGGCTGCCCAGCGGCGCCGCCTCGGGCGGAGCTTTGCCGTGCCGGTCGTGCTCGCGCTCGCGGCCGTCGCTTTCAGCGGCCCGCTGGACGGCGTGCTGGCATCGTCGTTCCCGAACGAGTTCGGCGCGCCGGGTGCGCTGCACGGCTTCAAGGTCGGCGTTGCCTTCGCGGTCCTCTTCGGCGGCGCGCTCCTGCTCGCCGAGCAGGTGCTCATGGGACGCCGCCTGATGGCGTTCGAGGTGAACGCGCTCGGCCCGCACACCTTCACGTTCTCGGCAGCCGGGCTTTCGATCGAGGCCGGCAAGGGCGGCGCCAGCCGCGTGCCCTGGCAGGCGATCCGCCGGCTCGAGCGCACCGAGCGCGTGCTGATGATCTGGCTCGACGACGTCTATGCCCAGTTCGTGCCGCGCATCGCCTTCGCGGATGCGGGCGACGAAGCCGAGGTGCTGGCCGCCGTCACCTTCTGGGCGCCGCACCTGGCGCTGCCCGGCAAGGCGTAGTCCGGACGATGCGGCCGCGAACGCTGGGTTCGATGCGGGAAAGAGGCTGATCGGCGCTCAGCGCAGGGCGCCCCAGCGGCTGTCGAAGCTGCTGGAGGGGACGACCGGCTGCGCGCCCGGGAGGAGGCCGGCGGAGACCGGCCGTGAGGCCGGGGCCTGGGCGACGCTCGGCTGCGGTTCGACGAGCGTGCCCACGACGTCGAAGACCACGACACCGACATCCTCCGGAATCACGATGCCAGGCGACCCATCCGCCCGACAAGCTTCTCCGG
>PQAH01000160.1 GCA_003105195.1 Bradyrhizobiaceae bacterium | reverse complement strand
TTGTTGTAGAAAATCGTCGCCGGAATGGCGGCCATGAGGCCGATTGCGGTTGCGAACAATGCCTCCGCGATGCCGGGCGCGACCACGGCGAGCGAGGTGTTCTTCGAGGCCGCGATCGACTGGAAGCTCGTCATGATGCCCCACACGGTTCCGAACAGGCCGATGAAGGGGCCGGCGGAACCGACGGTGGCGAGCACCAGGAGCCGGCGCTCGAGCCGCTCGATCTCGCGCGCGATGGTCACGTCCATCACCTTCTCGATGCGCATCTGCAGCCCGCCGAGCGCCCGGCTCGAGCCCTCGAAGGAGCGTTTCCACTCGCGCATGGCGGCGACGAACAGCGCCGCCATGGAGTGCGCGGGACGCGCCGAGAGCGTGCGGTAGAGCTCCTCCAGCGACTGGCCCGACCAGAAGGTCTTCTCGAAGCGGTCCATGGCGCGCCGCGTGCGCGCATAGAGCAGGGTCTTGTCGATGACGATCGCCCAGACCCAGACCGAGGCCACCAGCAGGCCGAGCATCACGGCCTTGACGACGAAGTGGGCGGACCAGAACAGGCCCCAGATCGACAGATCCGAGGAGGTCAGCGGCAGCGCCGACTGCGCCACGTCGGCAGGGTTCATGTGAGGTCCTCTGGGTATCCCAAGCGTTGCCGTGTCCCGGGGCGGCGCGAGGCCTGGTCAAATTACGGCATGCACGACGGCCTGGCGATGGCGCGCCCGTCTCACACCCGAAGCTCGCGGAAATCCGAGCCGTCCCTCCGGCAGGCGACGGATTCCGCGCCAAATTTGACCAAACTAGGGCACCTCTCCGATTGCTCCGCCCGTAACTGGCGCCGACGAGGGTTAAGGCTTGGTAAACGCATCGGGCCGCGCGCCTTGCGGCGCACGGCCCGGGTGAAGCCGACGGGGGGAGACGTCAGGCTTGCGGCTGCGGCTCGGCGGGCCCGCTCGGGCGGTTGCGCCGCTCGGCCATGAACTGGTCGAACTCCTGCTTGTCCTTGGCGAGCCGCAGGCGCTCGAGGAAGTCCTGGAACTCGCGCTGCTCCTCCTCGAGCCGCTTGAGCGTCTCCGTGCGATACTCGTCGAAGGCGCGATTGCCGCTCGAGCGCGGGAAATGCCACGCCCCGCGCATGCGTTCGGCACTCTCCTGCCAGCGACCCATGTGACCGCGTTTCCAGCATCCCATACGTCCGCTCCCGATCAGGTAGGCCAGGACCGCGAGGCCGAGCGGCCAGAACACGATAAAGGCCAGGATCATCAGCGCGATCCAGGCCGGCTTTCCGAGTTCGTCGAGCTTGGCTGCGATGGGCATTGCGTCCTCGCGTGTGAATGTAAGTAACATTCACATTCTTAAAGCGAGTATACAGGCTTGTCAACAGAGGGGCGAAGGCGGATCAGAAATTCATGTGGTCCCTATCCGCCTCGGGCGGAAGACCGAGCCCGCGCAAATAGACGAGCACGGCGGCCTCCAGGAGGTCCTCCGCCGTCATCGGCAGCGGCCGCCGCGCCGAATCGCCGCGGCCGAACAGCGAGGCGATGCCGTGCGAGAGCGCCCAGATGTGCAGGCTCATCATCAGCGCGGGCGGGCGCCGGCCCGGCGGCAGGGTGGCGGCCAGCCGCTCCGCGGCCTCGCGCAACACCGCGAAGGCCGTCTCGCCCGCCGCCCGCAGCTCGGGATGCGCCTGCTGCGCGAGGCCGGCCTCGAACATGGCCGAGTAATAGGCGGGCTCGCTGCGCGCGAATTCGAGGTAGGCTTTGCCGAGACGCTCGAAGGCGCGGAACGGCTCGGGCTTGCCGTCGTCCCAGGCCCTCGCGAGGGCGGCCGCGAACAATTCGAAGCCGCGCAGCGCCACGCTGGCGATCAGCTCGTCGCGGTCGCGGAAATGGCGGTAGGGCGCGGCCGGGCTCACGCCGGCAAAGCGCGCCGCCTCCGCGAAGGTGAGCCCCGCGGGTCCCTTCTCGGCGATCAGCTCGAGGGCCGCCCGCATCAGCGCCTCCTTGAGGTTACCATGATGGTAGCCGCGCGGGCCTCGGGACCAGCTCATGTTAAGGGGCCTTACATGAGTTGCGCGGCCGCGTCGATACGCGCCAACCCGTCAGCGCCGGCAGATCACGTCGAGCGCCGCCGCCACGATGGCGTCGAGCTCGGCGCGCGACTGGCCCGCGCGCGCGCGGTGCGCGAGCGTGTGCAGGGTCGCGGAGGCGAGATAGGCGAGAGCATCCGGATCGGCGGCGCGATCGATCTCGCCGCGCTCGGCCGCGCGCCGGATGCGCTTGACGAGCGCCGCGTCGAGCTGGCGCACGGCGTCGGCGAGAAGCGCGCGCACCTCCGGATCGCCCGCCGCCTCCGTGGTCGCGGTCCCGACCAGGAAGCAGCCGCGCGCGCCCGCGGTGCCAGGCCGGTAGCTGTCGAGCGCCGCCGCATAGAAGCGGGCGAGGAAGGTCCGCAGCGGCGGATCGTCGGCGAGCGCCTGGCGGATCATCGCGGCCGACTGGCGGCGGTAGTGCTCCAGGCTCTTGAGGAAGAGCGCGCGCTTGTCGCCGAAAGCCGCATAGAGGCTCGGCCGGTTCATCCCCATGGCGGCGCTCAGCTCGTCGAGCGAGGTCGCCGCATAGCCGGCCTTCCAGAAGGTCTCCAACGCGCGCGCGAGCGCCGCCTCGGGGTCGTAGGCCCGCGGCCGGCCGCGCGGACGCGGGCTGCTGTCAGTTTTTTGTACCATCGCGCATAAAATTCCTTGACCCGACGATATAATATGCGGAACAGTACAAAAACAGCCACGGAGGACGCCATGGACCTGTATTTCTCCCCGCTCGCCTGCTCGATGGCCACCCGCATCGCCCTCGCCGAGGCCGCCGCCGAGGCGACCTTCATCGAGGTCGACCCGAGGACCAAGCGGCTCCCCGACGGCACCGATTTCCGCGCCGTCAATCCGCTCGGCCTGGTGCCGGTGCTGCGCACGGACGCGGGCGAGCTCCTGTTCGAGAACGCCGCGATCCTGCAATACGTGGCGGACCGCTTCCCGGCCGCCGGCCTCGCCCCGGCCGATCCCTGGCAGCGTGCCCGGCTGCAGCAATGGCTGAACTTCATCGCCAGCGAAGTGCATCGCGGCCTGTTCACGATCCTGCTCGATCCCAAGGCGCCGGCGGCCGCGAAGGAGCACGCGATCGCCAAGGGCGAGAGCCGCCTCGCCTACCTGGACGCGCATCTCGCGGGGCGCGAATTCCTGCTCGACCGCTTCAGCGTCGCCGACGCCTACCTGTGCGTGGTGCTCGGCTGGTCGCGCGCGACGTCGCTTGATCTCGGCAAGTGGCCCAACCTGAAGGCCTATGCCTCGCGCCTGCGCAAGCGCGCGAGCATCGCCCGGGCGCTCGCGGTCGAGAACCCGCTCTATCTCGCCGAGCAGGCGCGCCACGCCGCGGCGTGACGCGCCAACGCGCCCTACGTTCCCTGGCGCTCCCGGTCGGCGCGCATGGCGAGGCGCAGCGGCTTCGGGATCGGGCGCGCCTTGCCGTCCGAGATGAAGGCGCAGCGCACCTTGGCGGTGACCAGCACCTCCGCGCCGCGGCTGACGCCCTGCGCGAGCATCATGGAGGCGCCCTTCACCTCCTCGGCCGAGGTCGTGACCGTGAGCACGTCGTCCATGCGCGCCGGCTTGAGATAGTCGATGGTCATCGAGCGCACCACGAAGGCGAAGCCCGGCGCCTCCTTCTCGGTCTCCTCGAACAGCGCCCGCTGGTCGGCGCCGATCAGGCGCAGATAGTTGGTGCGCCCGCGCTCCATGAAGCGCAGGTAGCTCGCGTGGTAGACGATGCCCGTGAAGTCGGTGTCCTCGTAGAACACCCGGACCTGCATCGCGTGCCGGCCGTCGCGGATCTCGCCGTCGAGGTGGGATGTGTCCAAATCGATCTCCCCTTGGCGGCGCGAGGCTCAATCCTCCTCGGCGCCTCCGAACATGTGGAACTGCGCCGGGTCGCGCGCCGGCTCGGCGAGGCCGAGATGGCGGAAGGCGTGGCCCGTGAGCACGCGGCCGCGCGGCGTGCGCTGCACCAGCCCCTGCTGGATCAGGTAGGGCTCGATGATGTCCTCGATCGCGTCGCGCGGCTCGGAGAGCGCCGCCGCGATGGTCTCGATACCGACCGGCCCGCCGCCGTAGTTGCGCGCGATCATGTCGAGATAGCGCCGGTCCATGGCGTCGAGGCCCGCCGCGTCCACCTCGAGCGAGAGCAGCGAGGAGTCGGCGATCGCCCGGTCGATGGCGCTCGCGCCCCCGACATGCGCGAAGTCGCGCACGCGCCTGAGCAGCCGCCCGGCGATGCGCGGCGTGCCGCGCGCGCGCCGCGCGATCTCGTCGGCGCCGTCCGGCGTGATGCCGATGCCGAGCACGCGGGCGCCGCGCGTGACGATCAGCTCCAGCTCCTCCTTGGTGTAGAAGCCGAGGCGGATCGGGATGCCGAACCGGTCGCGCAGCGGCGTCGTCAGCAGGCCCGCCCGCGTGGTCGCGCCCACCAGGGTGAAGCGCGCGAGGTCGATCTTCACCGAGCGCGCGGCCGGGCCCTCGCCGATGATCAGGTCGAGCTGGAAGTCCTCCATGGCGGGATAGAGGATCTCCTCCACGGCCGGGTTGAGCCGGTGGATCTCGTCGATGAACAGGACGTCGCGATCCTCCAGGTTGGTGAGCAGCGCCGCGAGGTCGCCGGCCTTGGCGATCACCGGGCCCGAGGTGGCGCGGAAATTGACGCCGAGCTCGCGCGCCACGATCTGCGCCAGCGTGGTCTTGCCGAGCCCGGGCGGGCCGACGAACAGCACGTGGTCGAGCGCCTCGTTGCGCGCGCGCGCCGCCTCGATGAACACCGAGAGGTTGGCGCGCGCCTGCTCCTGGCCGATGAAGTCGGAAAGCCGCTGCGGCCGCAGCGACGCCTCGAGCGCGTCGTCGTCGCGGCGTTCCGCGGTCACCAGGCGGCGGGGCGGCGTCGTCACAGCACCATCTCCAGCTCGATCTCGTCGCGCATCGGGATGCCGTCGATGCCCGTCTCGGGGATCGCGGGCTCGAGGCGGCGCATCATGTCGACCACGCCGATATGCACCGCCACGATGCGGAAGCCGCGCATCTGGCAGAAGCACGGAGCCGGCGTCATCCCGGCCGAGCGAAGCGAGAGCCGGGATCCATATCCCCTGTCGACGAGACAAGGGAAGACGGTGGCTATGGATCCCGGCTCGCGCGCGCTCGCGCGCGCTTGGCCGGGATGACGCCGAGGTCTTCTCGTCCCGAATGCGACCCGATACGGCAAGACTATTCCCCCGGCCGCCGTTCCTCGCTGTGACCGCGGATGTACTTGTTGGGCAGGAGGTCGCCGACCGGCACCACCTCGGGTCCGGCGCGGCTCGGCACGATCACCCGCGCGTTCGCGTCGTAGTCCGAGATCATCTCGCGGCACACGCCGCAGGGCGAGACCACCGCGATCGCCTGGTCCGCCTCGGACGATCCCGGGTGGCGCACCGCCACGATGGTCTCGATGCCGTTGTGCCCGCACTCGCTCACCGCGCGCCCGAGCGCGACCGCCTCGGCGCAGACGTTCATGCGCCCCAGATAGGTGTCGAGATTGACCCCCGTGAACACGCGGCCGTCGCGGGTGCGCAGCGCGGCGCCGACCTCGTGCCAGTCCTTGCGATAGCGGCTGCGGATCGCCGTCCGCGCGGCCTCGACCAGCTCCAGGTCCTTCTCGCTCAGCTTCGACAATCCGCCCCTCCTACCTGGCGAGCTCCTTGAGGCCGAGCCGGATCAGGCTCGCCGCGTCGGCGCCCTCCCCGGCCGCGCGCGCGGCCGCCGCGATCGCGGCCGCGGCCTGCGGCTGGCCGTAGCCGAGATTGACCAGCGCCGACACGGCATCCGCGATCGGCTGCGGCGCCTTGCGCTCGTCGACCGCGCCCGAGAGGCGGACCACGGCCGGGTCGATCTCCGCATGGGCCGGCGCCTTGTCCTTGAGCTCGGTGACGATGCGCTCCGCGACCTTCGGCCCGACGCCCGGGGCGCGCGCGACCATGCCCTTGTCCCGCATCGCGATCGCGCTCGCAAGATCGGCGGGCTTGAGCGTGGAGAGCACCGAGAGCGCGACCCGCGTGCCGACGCCCTGCACGGTCTGCAGCAGGCGGAACCATTCGCGCTCGACGTCGGAGAGGAAGCCGAACAGGCGGATCTGGTCCTCCCGCACATGGGTCTCGATCGCGAGCGTCACGGCCTCGCCCCGGGCGGGGAGCGCCTGCAGCGTGCGCGCCGAGCAGTGCACCAGGTAGCCGACGCCGTTCACGTCGACCACGACGAAATCCTCGCCGTAGGAATCGATCACGCCTCTGAGCTTGCCGATCATGGTCTCTGCTACTGCGCCACGGCGCGGAGGACCGCGCTCCGGCGATGGTGCGCATGGGTGACCGCGATCGCAAGGGCGTCGGCGGCGTCGTCGCTCCGCGGGTCGGCCTTGGGCAGCAGCACGCCGATCATCATGCGGATCTGCGCCTTCTCGCCGTGGCCGGCGCCGACGATGGTCTTCTTCACCAGGTTGGGCGCGTATTCGGCGACCGCGAGGCCGGCCCGCGCCGGCACCAGCAGCGCGATGCCGCGCGCCTGGCCGAGCTTGAGGGTGGCACTGGCGTCCTTGTTGACGAAGGTCGCCTCGACCGCGGCCTCGTGCGGGCGGTAGTCGGCGACGATGCGCGCGAGCCCGTCGTGGATCGTCACCAGCCGCGCCGCGACCGCGGCCTTGTCGTCGGTGTCGACCGAGCCGCAGCCGAGAAAGCCGAGCCGGTTGCCCGCGACCTCGATCACGCCCCAGCCGGTGCGACGGAGGCCCGGATCGATGCCGAGGATGCGAATCGGATGGAGGCTCACGGGCGCTAGATAGCGCCGCGCGGCCCCGACTGGCTACGGCTTTTGCCGCTGGAACAGGCCGGCCAGGAGCGCCACGCCGAGGCCGGTCGCGAGGATGCCGGCAATCGCGGCCGGGCTCGGGATCTCGCCGAGGATCGGAACCGCGAGCACGGCGGCGAGCGCCGGCATCAGCGCCACGAAGGCCGCGCCGCGCGTGGCGCCGAGCCGCGTGATCGCGAAGCCGTAGAGCACGTGCGCGACGACCCCCGAGCAGGCGCCCTGCACCAGCGTCTGCACGGCGAGATCGCGCCAATGCCCCTGCGCGACGGCCTCCGCCACGGCCGGACCGCCCCATGGCAGCACCATGATGAACGACCAGAGGCTGACCACCGCGACCGCCTGCGTGGCCGAAAGGCCGCTGCGCTTGAAGGCGAGCGTGTAGAGCGCCCAGACGAAGGCGCCGGCGACGAACAGAAGATGCCCGCGCCACGCGCCGGATCCGGCGTCGAGCAGGCCGTGGCCGCCGATCGCGACGATGCCGGCCGCGATCAGAACCAGTCCCGCGAGCCGCGACGCGCCGAGCCGCTCGCCGAATCCGACGACCGAGATCGCGGCCACGATCAGCGGCATCGTGCCCGGCAGCAGCGGTCCCGCGTCGGCGGCGGGCGCGAAGCGCATGCCCGTGGCGACGATCAGGAAGTAGGGGGCGCCGGCGCCGGTCACCATGAGCGCGAGCACGCGCCAGGACACGCCGCGCGGCTTGAGGCCGACGCGCAGCGCGACGCCCAGGAAGGCGAGCGCCGGCACCGCGTAGCGCGTCAGCGCGACCGCGGTCGGCGCGAGCGCGTGGGACACCGCATGCCGGGTGGCGACGATCCAGAGCGCCCAGATGGCGACCGCCGCGAGCGCGGCGGCGGCACCCCACAGGAGGCCGGCGTCGCGAATGCGAGGGACGGACAGCGAGATATCGGCCATGGCACAACTCCGGCGTTGTTCGGGCTCCGGATAGCGCCGAAGGGCCGGGCATGTCCTTGCAAAGATGATGCGCGCATGGCATCTTGTTTGGCATATTCAGACAACTCTGGAACTTAGTCTGGCATATTATGCCAAAAACGGACCTCGACGCCATCGACCACCGCATCCTGGCTGCCCTGCAGGCCGACGGGCGGCGCACCAATGTGGACGTGGCCGACCTCGCCGGCCTCTCCCCCTCGCCCTGCCTGCGCCGCGTCAAGCGGCTGGAGGCGGACGGGGTGATCCGGGCCTATCGCGCCGTCCTCGACCGCGCCGCGGTCGGGCTCGGCCTCACGGTCTTCGTCGAGATCAAGGTCGCCAGGCACACCAAGGAGAATGCCCGCATCCTGCACGAGACGCTCGCGGCCATGCCCGAGGTCGTATCCTGCCACATGGTCTCGGGCGTCGCCGATTTCGTCGCCGAGATCGTGGTGCCGGACCTCGAGAGCTACGAGCGGCTCCTGACCGAGCGGCTGCTGGCACTGCCCATGGTGGCGGACGTGCGCTCGAATTTCGCCCTGCGGCGCATCAAGGCGGACGCGCCCTTGCCGCTCGACCACCTGCCATGAGGCGCGCGCGGCTCGCGGGACCCGCCCCGACCTGATAAGCACGAGACCCGGTGCCCGCCCGTGAACGCCCTGCCCGACGTCGCGACCTTCTCGTCCGTGATCGCCGACCCGCGCTTCCCGCTCGCGGTCGCGATCTCGATCCTGTCGGGCGGCGTGCGCGGCTTCTCGGGCTTCGGCTCGGCGCTGATCTACGTGCCGCTGATGAGCGCGGTCTACGAGCCGCGGATCGCGGCCGCCTCGTTCCTGCTCGTCGACATCGCGACCGGGCTCGCCTTCGCGCTCGGCGTCTGGCGCCGCGCCGCCTGGAGCGAGATCGCGCCGCTCGCCGCCGCCGCG
>PQAH01000159.1 GCA_003105195.1 Bradyrhizobiaceae bacterium | reverse complement strand
GCGCTCTCGCGAAGATGCGGCAATGCGGCGCGCGTCATCTGCATGACGCCGAACAAATTGACGCGCAGCACGCGCTCGAGCATGGCGTCGTCGACGTTCTCGAAGGCGCCAGTGAACGGGCCGCCGGCATTGTTGTGGACGATGTCGAGCGCCCCGAACGTCTCGACCGCGAAGGCGACGGCCCGGTCGTTCTCGCGGCTCGAGGTATGGTCGCAGCGGACGAAGGCGGCGTTCGCACCGATCCCCTCGGCCACCGTGCGGCCGCGCGGCTCGTCGATCTCGGCGACGACGACGCGCGCGCCTTCCGCGGCGAAGCGCTCCGCGACGGCGCGGCCGAGCCCGGACCCCGCGCCCGTCACCAGCGCCACCTTTCCGGCCAGGCGGCTCATGCGTCCGGCTCCGCTTCGCGGAGCGGAATCGTCAGCTCCACCAGGGCGGCGATGCGGCCGCGCAAATGGCGGTACTGGGCCGAGAGCAGCATGTCGCCGCTCCGGCACAGGTCGTCGCAGTCGGCGAGCATCCGCGTCAGGATGCGATGCTCGCGCGCGGCCGTGTCCGCCGCGCTCCGATCGGTCTCCACGAGGCGCCTCCCTACAGGCGATAGCCCTGCTGCCGCTCGTCCTTCCAGCGGCGGGCCTTGTAGTTGAACTCCGGCAGTTGGTCGCGCGCACAGACGACCACCGTCATCCATACGTTCGTCCGTTCCTTGATGGTGCCGCGGACGGCCTCGCGCAGGCGCTCCCGGCTCGCCTCGTCGAGGCTCGCGGCGCCCTCCGTGAAGGCGATCCGCACCTCGACCTCGGTCTTGCCGTCCGGGCTCGTGTACACGCGGCCCGCATACTCCGCGACCTCGGCGAAGGAGAACACGGCCGCGTCGACGGCGGACGGCCAGACATTGTTGCCGCGGATCTTGAGCATGTCGTCGAAGCGGCCGACGGTCCCGCATTCGATGGCGTTCCAGGTGCGGCCCGATGCCGCGTCGCGATGGGAAACGAAACGCACGGCGTCGCCGGTGCGGAAGCGGACGACCGGCGAGCCCTCGATCGCAAGATTGGTCACGACGAGCTCGCCGGTCTCTCCGGAAGACACCGGCTCGAGGCTGGTGGGATGAACGACCTCGAACAATGTCTCCCATTCGAACATGTGCATCAGGCCGCGGCCGCCGGCGCGCCCGAACACGCCGTCGGCGCAGGTGGAGGCACCGAAGCCCGCGCATTGCGTGCTGCCGTACCCCTCCTGCAGGCGGCAATCCCACAGCGTCTCGATGCGCTCCGCCCATTCGAGCGGATAGCCCTCGGCGGCGATGAACAGCGTGCGCATGGCCGGGAAGGCGCGCCTCGGCTCGAGGCCGCGGCGCAGCAGCGCCTCGGTGAGCGTGTGGAGGTAGTTGGTCGAGGCGTAGATGAAATGAATGTCGCCGATGCGCAGCATCAGGTCGATCTTGGCGTCGGTCGAGAGCGTGCCGCCGATGTGGAAGGCGGTGGCGCCGACGATGCGCAGCCCCTCCCCCGGTCCCCAGCCGCCGGTGGTCATTCCGCCGGCCGGCACGCAGTTGACCGCGACATCGCCGGGACGCAGGCCGGCGAGGAACCAGGGGAGCGCATGCAGGTAACCCTGCAGATGGATGTCGTGCTGGCTGCGGCCGTAGATCTCCTGTCCCTGCCCGGACGTGCCGCCGGTCATGTTGACGAGCGCCACCTGCTCGCGCGGGATGCCGAGCCGCTGCCCGAACGGCGGATGCTCGGCCTGGTCGGCGAGGAAGTCCGCCTTGGTGGAGAGCGGAAAGCGCGCGCGGAAGATCTCGAGTGAAGCGAGCGCGTCCGGCGCGATGCGGGCCGCTTCGAGCCGGCGCCGGTGGTAGGGGCTGGATTGCGCGAGACGCGCGAGCTGGCGGCGCAGCCGGCGCAGCTGCAGGGCCTCGAGCTCGTCACGCGAAAGGGCGGCGAGCTGCGCGAGACGCGCGGAATCCGCGAAGGGCGCGGCGGGCGCCGCGACGTGGCTCCGGCCCTGCGCGCGTCCGATCATGACGGCTCCGGCTCGAACAGCGGAAGGGTGATCTCCGGCGTCGCCCGGCGGAAGACGACACGCACCGGCATCCCGGCAGTGACGGATTCGGGCGCGATGCCGACGATGTTGCTCGCCATGCGCACGCCCTCGTCGAGCTCGATCAGCGCCACCACGTAGGGCACCTCCATGGCATAGACCTCGCGCGGCACCGGATGACGCACGACGATCCAGCTGAACACCCGGCCGCGCCCCCGGCTCTCGACCCATTCGTGCTCGCCCGAACGGCACTTGGGGCAGAAGGAGGTCGGCGGGAACCGGGTGTGGCCGCAGCGCGCGCAGCGCTGCAGCATCAGCCGACCTTCCCGGCACGCCTCCCAGAACGGGCGGGTCTCCGGATCGACGACGGGGAGCGGCTTGCCGTAGGACATGATCAGTTGCTCAGCACCATGGCGCTGCCGCAGGTCATGGCGCCCGCGGTCGTGAGGCAGGTCTCGACGCCGGGCACCTGGCGCGGACCGGCCTCGCCGCGCAGTTGCTGCACCGCCTCGACGACGTGGTTGAGGCCGTGGATATAGCCCTCGGAGAGAAGGCCGCCATGGGTGTTGAGGGGCAGCTCGCCGTCGCGCGCGATGCGCCCGCCCTGCACGAAGGATCCGCCCTCGCCTTCCCGGCAGAAGCCCAGGCCCTCGAGCTGCATCAGGATGCTGTAGGTGAAGCAGTCGTAGATCTGCGCCACGTCGATATCGGCGGGCCCCATGCCGGCGCTGCGCCACAGGTCGTCGGCGATGTACTTCGCGTAGTTGTGCGAATGGTCCGGCCAACGGAGCGCATCGAACAGGTCCTCGCCCTGGTCCGGGCCGCCGCCATAGGCACCGCCCGCGATCAGGACCGGCTTGCGGCGCAAGTCGCGCGCGCGCGCAGTCGAGGTGACGAGCACCGCGCAGGCGCCGTCGGTCTCGAGGCAGATGTCGAGCATGCGGAACGGCTCGACGATCATGCGCGAGGCCATGTAGTCGTCCATGGTGATCGGATCGCGCTGCATCGCGCGCGGATTGGCGACCGCGTTGGCACGGAAGGTGACCGCGATCTCGCCGAGCTGCTCGGCAGTGGTGCCGTACTCGATCATGTGGCGGCGGCACCACATCGCCATCGCCTGCGGATAGGTGATCCAGCCGAACGGCGCCGTGAACTGGGTGATGCCGTGGGCCGCGAGCTCACGTCCGCCGCCGAGGCGGAAGCCGGAGCGGCCGTTCATCGCGCGATAGCACAGCACCGTCTCGGCGAGGCCCGCCTCGATCACGGCGGCGGCCGTGAGCACGATCATGTTGGCGGCATTGCCGCCGCTCAGGAAATCGTTGGCGTAGCGCGCGGCCGGCACGCCGATCTCGGTCGCGACCGCGATCGCGGGCACCGAGTCGTTGAAGTTGAAGCTGACGAAGCCGTCGATGTCCGACACCTTCAGCCCGGCGTCGTCGATCGCCGCGAGGCAGGCTTCGGACGCGAGGCTGCGCACGGTGCGGCCGGAGCGCTTGGTGTAGTCGGTCCAGCCGATGCCGGCGATCGCATATTTGTCGCGCAGGGCGTACATGAAGGATCAGCTCTCCTGCTCAGGCCGAGAACACCGGCTTGCGCTTCTCCTTGAAGGCGACGAGGCCTTCGGTCGCGTCGTGCTCGCTCGTGGCGTAGCGGTGCACATAGTCGATCTCCCGCCGCAGCCCGGTGGCGAGATCGGTGGTCGATGTCAGGTTCGCGAGATGCTTGGCGCCGCGCAGCCCGGCGCGGCTCTTCTCGCCGAGCCGCGCGACGAGGGCGGTCGCCGCGGAGTCGAGATCGGCGTCCGGCACCACGGCGTTGACGAGGCCGATCTGGCGCGCTTCCTCGGCGTTGAGGAGGTCGCCGGTCAGGAGCAGGTGCTTGGCGCGCAGGAGGCCGACCGCGCGCGGGAGCCGCTGCGAGCCGCCGGCACCCGGGAGCTGGCCGAAATTGAGGTGGCCGTCGCCGATGCGCGCCGATGCCGCCGCGATCGCGAGGTCGCAGGCGAGCAGGAGCTCGAGCCCGCCGGCGACGCAGACGCCGTTGACCGCCGCGAGATAGATCTTGGAAGACGCCTCGATCGCCGCGAGCAGCCGAGAGAAGTCGTCGAGAAAGGCCGCGAACTTGTCGGGATTGCGGTAGAGCTCGATGTAGCCGTCGAGGTCGCCGCCGGCCGAGAAGCTTCGGCCGCGGCCCGTGACGATCACCGCATAGATCTCGGGTCGGGACTCGACCTCGGCGACGGCGGCGGCGAGCTCGCGCACCGTGCTCCAGTCCAGCGGGTTGAGCTTGTCGGCGCGCGCCAGCGTGAGCCGGGCCCACGACGCATGCCCCTCGAGCTCGACATTCATTCTCCGGACGCTCCCCCCGATGACCGATCGTTGGCGGACTGGCCAACTGTCCGTTTGTCGGACAATCTGAAATACACTATCATGGTGCGTCGAAGGGTCAAGGCCGCATCGAATCGTGGTTCATGAACGGGAAGCGTCCCGGGGGTGCCGGTCGTGCAGCAGGAACATGGGTTCAACCGGATCGAGCGCGCGCCGGCCTACCGGCTGGTCTACGACGCGATCGAGCGCGAGATCCTCGCCGGCCGCCTGCGCGTCGGCGATCCGCTGCCGGCCGAGATGCAGCTCGCCGAGCAGTTCGGGGTGAACCGCTCGACGGTGCGCGAAGGGATCCGCCTGCTGGAGCAGAGCGGCCTGGTCGAGCGCGACGGCGGCAAGCGGCCACGCATCTCGCTGCCGCATTATCTCGACCTCGCCTCCTCGGCCAGCCGCGCGCTCATCCTGCACTCGGTGACGTTCCGCGAGCTGTGGGAGGCCTCGATGGTGCTCGAGCCCGCCATCGCGGAGGACGCCGCCCGCCATGCCAATGCGGCGGGCCTTGCCGAGCTCTCGGCCAATCTCGCGGCCATGGAGGCGAGCGTCGTGCGCTTCGAGAGCGGCGCGGAAGCCGACGTGATCGAGTTCGTGCGGCTCGATCGCGTCTTCCACGAGATCCTCGCCACGATCGCGGGCAACCGCGTGCTGGCCCTGGCGCACGAGCCGGTGATCTCGCTGTTCATCCCGGCCGGCCAGCTCATCCTGCCGCGACTTCGCACCTATCGTCGCGTGCTCGAGGCGCATCGACACATCTTCGATTGCCTCAACGCCAAGGACCACGCCAAGGCACGGCTCTGGATGCACAAGCACATGGACGATTTCCGCCGCGCCTACGAGATGACAGCCTTGTCGCTGGACGATCCGCTGGATGCGGTGAGCCTCGGTGTGTCGCTGGGCGGGTCGGCCGCGCGCGACCGGGAGAAGGGCTGACCTCCCGGCGAGCGTGGCGTTCGGACGGCGATCGCTCGCAGCGCCGCAGCCCCGGCCTCCCGGGGCCGCCCGGGCGAGGGAACACTTCGACGGAACACGCGAGGGGGAGCATCGTTGACGCTCAGGGTGCGACGTTCGCGCCGAGGTGGTGGAGAACCAGATGCGCAAATTCCTCCTTGCCGCAATCCTCGCCCCGCTCGTCTCGGTGGCGGGCGGATCCGCCGCGCAGGCGCGCGACTATCCATGGTGTGCCTGGTACGATCGGGACACCTACAACTGCGGTTTCGTCACCTATCAGCAGTGCCTCGCGACCGTGTACGGCGCCGGCGGCATCTGCGCGCGCAATCCGCGCTATTTCTTCGAGGCGCCGCGCTGGGAGCCGCGCCGCAAGCCCCGCCGCCACCGCTGACCGCCGCTTCTTCTCTGCGCCGAACAGTGCCCTCTAGCGAAGGTGATGATGTCCGCTGCCGCGATACACCGGCGGGCGGGACGATTGATGCCGCATGAGAGAACCGATCCCCTGGATGACCACGGCGGCTGCGGCGGCGGCCGCCGCGGCGTCGTAGTTCGGCTGCTGTTGCTGATGGCGCGTCACAACCCGGCGCGCGCCCGGGATGTAGCAGGACCACTGCCCGTTGGGGAGCAGGCGCCCGGCGCGAACCCGCCGATC
>PQAH01000158.1 GCA_003105195.1 Bradyrhizobiaceae bacterium | reverse complement strand
GCACCGTGACGCTGGCGTCGCCGCTCGGCAGCGGCGCCCGCTCGGCCGCGCCGGCGGCTCCCTGCAGCGTCCCCTCGTAGCGCGGCAGGTAGATCCGGATCGTCGTCCCCTCGCCCGGCGTGGTCTCGATCCGGACATGTCCGCCGGACTGCTTCACGAAGCCGTAGACCTGGCTCAGCCCCAGGCCGGTGCCGGCGCCGCTGCCCTTGGTGGTGAAGAAGGGGTCGAACGCCTTGGCGGCGACCTCGGGCGCCATGCCGCTCCCGGTGTCGCACACCGCGATCATCACATGCGGTCCGGGGGCGAGCTCGGCGTGCGCCGCTGCCGCCTCCGCGTCGATGGTGACGTTCGCGGTCTCGATCACGAGCTTGCCGCCCTCCGGCATGGCGTCGCGGGCGTTCACCGCGAGATTGAGGATCGCGTTCTCGAGCTGGCTCGGATCGGCGTGGACCGGCCAGAGATCCGCGGTCAGCGCGGTCGCGAGCTCGATCGTCTCGCCCAGGCTGCGGTGCAGGAGCTCGGACATGCCCGAGACCAGCCGGTTGACGTCGAGCGGCTCCGGCGCCAGCGGCTGCTGGCGCGCGAAGGCGAGCAGCCGCTGGGTGAGCGAGGCGGCGCGGCGTCCGCCTTCGAGCGCATTCGCGAGCAGGTTGTCGACCGCGTGCTCCCCCTTGGCGAGGCGCCGGCGTGCGAGCTCCAGGTTGCCGAGCACGACCCCGAGCATGTTGTTGAAGTCGTGCGCGATGCCGCCGGTGAGCTGGCCGATCGCCTCCATCTTCTGCACCTGGCGCAGCGTCTCCTCGGTCTCGGCGCGCTTGCGCATCTCGCTGACGAGCTCGCGCGTGCGTTCCGAGACCATCTTCTCGAGCGTCTCGGAGAGGCGCCGCAGGTCCTGCTCGGCGCGGTCGCGCTCGCGCTCCCGCTCGCGCAGCTCGGTCGCGGCCGCGACCAGCGCCTCGCCGACCTCGTCCAGCTCGCGCACCGGCAGCCGCTCGGCGCTGCGCAGCTCGCCGCGCCCGAGCGCGGCGGCTTCCGCCGCCAGCGTCCGGATCGAGCCCGAGAGCTGCCCGCCCACGCCATAGGCGATGACGATGGCGAGCAGGGTCAGCCCGGCGCCGAGCGCCGCCAGCGCCAGCAGGGGATACGTGAGCGCCGCCTGGACGGTCTGCTCGGGGACACTGACCCAGATCCACCACCCGGCGAGGTTCGAGCTCGCATAGGCGCCGCGCACCATGGAGCCGTCGATGCCGGCGCCGCGCCAGACGCCTTCGTCGCCGGTCACCTGCTGGGTGAAGCTTGTCGGCGCCGGCTTGCCGACGAGATCCTCGCGGCTCGGGCTGACCGCGAGGATCTGGCTCGCCCGGTCGAACACGCCCGCGTTGCGACCGGCTTCGAGCGTCCTGCCGAGCAGGTCGGCGAGCCGGCTCGGCGGCAGGCTGAGGTTCAGGAAATGCGTCACCTGCCCGTCGGTGAGGACCGGCACCGTGATCGTGAACACCGGCCGCTGCGCCACCGCGCCGATGATCACGCCCGTCACGACCGGGCTCCTGGTCTCGATCGCGCGCCGGTCGCCGGCGAGCGGCTCCTTCGGCAGCGGCGAGCCCCAGGGCAGCCGGGTGTTGAACAGCTGCTGTCCGCTGCGGTCGCGCAGCAGGATGTGGACCCCGATGAACTCGCGCACGCGCAGCGCCTCCTGGTAGAAGCCCGCGAGGTCGCGCGTCGCCAGCCGGTCCGAGGTCGCGAGCGTCTGCAGCGTGTACCGCAGGCCGGCGAGATCGTTGTCGATCGCGAAGGCGAGCTTGCGCGCGTCGCGCTTGAGCTCCTCCCCGATGCGCGCGGATTCCAGCACGTAGTAGCGCGCGAACAGCACGCCCGTGAACAGGAGCACCGGCACCAGCACCGAGAGCACCAGCAGGACCAGGTAGCCCCGCATCGACAGGCGGCGTCGCGTGCTGTCATTCCCCATGCCGTGTCCCGTGCTGCTGCCGTGCTGGTTCCGGTCCGACCCCGCTCCCGCGATATTCCCGGCAAATGTGGCGGCTTGTGGCGTGCCATGCTACCGGACGCGCGGCGCCGGGATAGCGCATGTTCCGGCGCAGCGGAGACCGGTTCGCCGAAGAGAACCGGTCGAGACGCCGGGCGAGCCGGAACGTCTAGCCCCGGATCGCCACCACCTGGCCGCCGTCCACCACCAGGGTCGTGCCCGTGATGTAGCGGCCGGCGTCGGAGGCCAGCAGCAGCAGCGCGCCGTCGAGGTCCTCGGGCGCGCCGAAGCGGCCGAGCGGGATGTCGCGCACCATGCCCTTGCCGAGATCGCTCAGGAGATAGCCCTTGTTCATGTCGGTCGGGATGAAGCCCGGCGCGATCGCGTTGACGCGGATGCCCTTTGAGCCGAGCTCGACCGCGAGGCCCTTGGTGAGCTGGATCACGCCCGCCTTGGCGGCCGCATAGGCGATCACGCCCTTGGCGGCGCTGAGCCCCAGGATCGAGGCGATGTTCACGATCGCGCCCTGCGCCTTCGCCTCGAGCATCCGTCGCGCCGCCTCCTGCGCCCAGAAGAACACCGCGTCGAGATCGATGGCGGTCACGCGCCGCCAGTCCTCCTCCGGCATGTTGACGGCCCGGCCCGCCGCCGCGATGCCGGCATTGCTGACGAGGATCGTCACCGTGCCGAAGACCTTCTCGGCCTGCGCGAAGGCGCGCGCCATGGCGGCGCGGTCGGTGACGTCGGCCGGCACCGCGAGCGCCCGGCCGCCCGCCGCCGCGATCCTCTCCTGCGCGGCCGCGAGCCGCTCGGCCCGCCGCGCGACCAGCACCACCGCGGCGCCGTTGGCGGCCAGCACCTCCGCGAAGCGCAGCCCGAGGCCGCTCGAGGCGCCCGTCACGAGGGCCACCCGGCCCGCAAGGTCGAACAGCTCCGCAGCCTTCATGCCAACGTCCTTTCAAGTCGCATCGCGCATTTTTCGCCGAAGCAGGCGCCGGTCCGGCGCAGGAAACGCTACCAGATCAAGAACTTAGCGCCCGAGGCAGCCAGGTCGCCAGTCCCGGGACGAACCACAGCACCACCAGCGCGACGAGCTGGATCGCGACGAACGGGATGACGCCGACATAGATGTGCCGCGTGGTGATCTCGGGCGGGGCGACGCCGCGCAGGAAGAACAGGGTCGGCCCGAGCGGCGGATGCATATACGAGGTCTGCAGGTTCACCGCCATCATGATGCCGAGCCAGACCGGATCCACGCCCTCCATCCGCAGCAGCACCGGCGCGACGATCGGCACCACCACGAAGATGATCTCGAAGGCATCCATCACGAAGCCGAGGCCGAACATCGCGATCATCACGATCAGGATCGCACCGCCGGCTCCGCCCGGCAGGTCCGCGAGGCCGCGATGCACCAGCTCGTCGCCGCCGAGCCCGCGGAACACCAGGCTGAACAGGGTCGCGCCGATCAGGATGACGAAGATCATGCTCGTCATCTGGGTGGTCTTGTGCAGGGTCTCGCGCAGGAACCCGGCGCGCCAGACCTGGCGCAGCGCCACCGCGAGACCGAGCGCCACGGCGGCGATCAGCAGAAGCGCCGGCGCCATGCCGGGCGCCCCCACGCGCATGTCGATGAAGGCGCGCAGGACGAGGAGCGCGGCGAGCGCCGTGATGCAGAGCGGCGCCGCCGGCGAGCCCGGCGCGGCGCGCCGCGCCGCCAGCAGCGCCGCGCCGACCGCGCCCACGGCCGCGGCCTCGGTCGGCGTGGCGAACCCCATCAGGATCGAGCCGAGCACCACGACGATGAGCCCGATCGGCGCCACCAGCACCTCGGCGAAGCGTCGCGCGAAGGCGAGGTCGGCCGGCGGCCCGGGCGGCATCGCGGGCGAGCTTTCGGGCCGCACGATCGCGACCAGCACCAGGAACGCGAGATAGAGCGCGACCAGGGTCAGCCCGGGCAGGAGCGCGCCCGCGAACAGGTCGCCGACCGAGAGCGATTCGGGCGCGAAGATCCCCTTGCCGAGCTGCGCGGCCTGGAACGCGTTGTTGAGCTGGTCGGCGAGCAGCACCAGCACGGTCGCGGGCGGCAGCACCTGGGCGAGCGTCGCGGTCGCCGCCACGGTGCCGGCCGCGAGCCGCGGATCGTAGCCGTGGCGCAGCATGGTCGGCAGCGTGATCAGCGCGATGGTGACGACCGTGGCGCCGACCACGCCCTTGGCGGAGGCGAGCAGCATGCCGACCAGCACCACCGAGATGCCGAGCCCGCCGCGCAGCGTCCCGAACAGCCGTCCCATGGTCTCGAGCAGGTCCTCGGCGATGCGCGAGCGCTCGAGCATCACGCCCATGAAGATGAACAGGGGGATCGCCAGCAGCACATCGTTGGTCATCACCCCGAAGATGCGCGGCGGGAATGCCGCCAGGATGCCGATGTCCATCAGCCCCGCCGCATGGCCCGCGAGCGCCACCGCGACCGAGACCCCGCCGAGGGTCAGCGCCACCGGATAGCCGGCCATCAGGAGCCCGCACACCCCGAGCACCAGCAGGACCGCGAGGCTCTCGGCCGGGCTCATGCGGACTTGCCGGCGAGCGTGAGCGCGGCGCGGATCGCCTGCGCGATCCCCTGCAGGCCGAGCAGCAGCGCGAAGGCCGGGATCAGGCTCTTGAGCAGGAACACGAGCGGCAGCCCGCTCGCCTCGCGCGAGCGCTCGAGGATCGCGATGGAGCGACCCGCATAGGGCAGCGCGAACCAGGTGAGCGCGGCCACGAAGGGCGCCAGCAGCAGCGCTGCGCCGATGAGGTCGATCAGCGCGCGCCGCCGCGGGCTCGCGCCCGCGAAGAACACGTCGACCCGCACATGCGCGCCCTCCTTCAGCGTCCAGGCTGCGGCCAGGAGGAACAGCGCCGCGTGGGCGTAGAGGATCGCCTCGGTGAGCCAGATCGAGCCGAGGCCGAGCACGTAGCGCATCAGCACCACGGCGAACACCATCAGCACGATCGCCAGCGCGCACCAGGCGGCCGCGCGCCCGATCGCCGTGGTCAGGCGCTCGATGCCGTCGGCGATCCGTTCCAGCCGTGCCGCGATCCGCATGGGGTCCCCGCGCGGGCGTGTCTAGCACTTCGCGCGCCTTTCGCTAAGATCGTCCCATGTCCCGAGACCCCCATCATCACGATCACGACCATTCGGAGCTCTCCGAGACCGAGCTGCGCGTGCGCGCGCTCGAGAGCATCCTGACGCAGAAGGGCTACGTCGATCCGGCCGCCCTCGACCTGCTGATCGAGACCTACGAGACCAAGGTCGGGCCGCGCAACGGCGCGCGCGTGGTCGCCCGGGCCTGGAGCGACCCCGGCTACCGCGCGCGCCTCCTCGCCGACGCCACGCTTGCGATCGCCGAGCTCGGCTATCTGGGCCGCCAGGGCGAGCACATCGTCGCGCTCGAGAACACCCCACGCTGCCATCACATGGTCGTGTGCACGCTCTGCTCCTGCTATCCCTGGCCGGTGCTCGGCCTGCCGCCGGTCTGGTACAAGTCGGCGCCCTATCGCTCGCGCGTGGTTGCCGATCCGCGCGGCGTGCTGCGCGACTTCGGCGTCGAGCTGCCGACCGGGACCGAGATCCGCGTCTGGGATTCGACCGCCGAGATCCGGTACCTGGTGGTGCCGATGCGGCCGGCCGGCACCGAGGGCTGGAGCGAGGAGCGCCTCGCCGCCCTGGTGACGCGCGACAGCATGATCGGCACCGGGCTCGCCCGCACGCCCGCGGAGGTCGCATGAACGGCGCGCAGGACATGGGCGGCATGCACGGCTTCGGCCCGGTCGCGCCGGAGCCCGACGAGCCGGTGTTCCACGCCGAATGGGAGCGGCGCGCCTTCGCGCTCACCCTGGCGATGGCGATGCCCGGCGGCTGGAACATCGACATGTCGCGCTTCGCGCGCGAGAGCCTGCCGCCCGGAGAGTACCTCGCCAGGAGCTACTACGAGATCTGGCTCGCCGGGCTCGAGAGGCTGATGGCGGAACGCGGCCTGGTCTCGGCGGCCGAGATCGCGGCGGGCGCGCCGCAGGGCGCCGCCAAGCCGGTCGCGCGCGTGCTCTCGCGCTCCGACGTGCTGCAGGTGCTGCATCGCGGCGGGCCGACCGAGCGCCCCGCGACCGCGCCGGCGCGCTTCGAGGCCGGCGACCGCGTGCGCGCCCGCAACATGCATCCCGCCACCCATACGCGCCTGCCGCGCTATGTGCGCGGCCATGTCGGCACGGTGGAGCGTCTGCACGGCTGCCACGTCTTCCCCGACACCAATGCGCTCGGGAAGGGCGAGAGCCCGCAATGGCTCTACACGGTCTGCTTCGCCGGCACCGAGCTCTGGGGCGCCGACGCGGATCCCGCCGTCCGGGTCTCGGTCGATGCCTGGGACTCCTACCTGGAGCCCGCATGACCCTCGATCCGGCCGCGGCACGCCGCGCCGCCGACGCGCTCCCCGGCCTGCCGCGCGATGCCGAGGGCCCCGTCTTCGGCGCGCCCTGGGAGGCGCAGGCCTTCGCCATGACGCTCGCGCTGCACGCGCGCGGCCTGTTCACCTGGGGCGAATGGGCCGCGATGCTCGCCGACGAGATCAAGCGCGCCCAGGCCGCCGGCGATCCCGACACCGGCGAGACCTACTACCGCCACTGGCTCGCCGCCCTCGAGCGCATGGTCGCCGTGAAGGGCGTCGCCGATTCCGGCACGCTCGCGCGCTACCGCGACGCCTGGGACCACGCCGCCGACCGCACCCCGCACGGCCGGCCCATCGTCCTCGCGCCCGAGGACTTCGACTGACGATCTCGCAGTCGTCATGGCACCGCGGACGGCAGACCCGCATCCCGCCTGCTGACGCGGAATGACAAGGGCTGTCTCCATACTGAACGCGAATCCGACGAGTTCCCCATGCCCGTGACCCTGTTCTGGCTCGCGCTCGGCGCCTTTTGCATCGGCACCGAGATGTTCGTGATCGCGCCGCTGCTGCCCGCCATGGCGGCGGACCTCGACGTGTCGGTCGCGACCGCGGGCCAGCTCGTCACCGTCGCGGCGCTCACCTACGCGATCGGCTCGCCGGTGCTCGCGACGCTCACCGGCAGCCGCGAGCGCAAGTCGCTCCTGGTCGCGACCCTGCTGGCCTTCGCCCTCACGGCCGCGCTCGCGGCGCTCGTCCGCAGCTTCGCCGAACTCGTCGCCGCCAAGGTGCTGCTCGCGCTCGCGGCGGGCCTGTTCATGCCTTCCGCCAACTCGGTCGGCGCCCTGCTGGTCGCGCCCGAGAGGCGCGCGCGGGCGATCGCCGCGATCACGGGCGGGCTGACGGTCGCGGTCGCCTTCGGCGTCCCGCTCGGCGCCTGGATCGGCAGCTTCTCGAGCTGGCGCACCGCCTATGCGCTGGTCGGCGCGTCCGGCCT
>PQAH01000157.1:40173-42442 GCA_003105195.1 Bradyrhizobiaceae bacterium | reverse complement strand
CGAAGAGTTGCTGGTTCGCGGGCATCGGCCGGGTCCCGGTGACCGGCAGGCGCAACGCTGCCCTCCCGGACCCGGGAACGCACGTCTTCTCACATTCCAGCCACTCCGCCTCCACGCGGAGGTCCGCAGCAGTCCCCGGGAGAGCGGTTGCGGGAGGGGTGATCGTGGCAAGCAGCATGGTCTCGCCGCCGTAGCCGAACGTCAGGACGTCGCCCTCTTCGATCTTCTTTTCCGGCAGAGGCCACTCCGTTTCGCCGACCGTGAATCCCTCCGGGACGATCCAGCGCACTTCGGTGGCAAGGCCCGACTCTCCGGGGTTTTTCCAGTACGTATGCCAGCCGGGGTCCATCGTCAGGACGATCCCCGCCGTGAAGGGAATTCCCGGCTGGAGAGTCCGGACGTCGGAGACCAGTGCGATCCGCGTGTGCGGCTCAGCCCCGTCCACCTGGGCGTTCGCCAAGACCGGGACCCACATCCAGAGCGCCAGCGCAGCAACGCCGGCTGCAACAACAATCATTCGCCGCATGATCGGTCACCGCTCCTTCCGCAAAACAAAAAAGGTGGCACGATGACCACCTTTCTGCAATTCGATCAGAGACACTTCTACCGCTTGTCTTTCAGTTGATCCTTCTTTGAGTCCGGGGGATGAAGGAAATTTGCCTTCCATCGCTTGCGTATGAGGAGAATCAGATAAGCAAAAAGGAAGAGGAGGACGACGGTAATGACGATGATATTCAGCCCGACAAACTGCACTGTCTCCGAGTCTGGTCCACTCATTGCGTTCTCAGGCCCGCTGTTCCCGATGATGCCTCGCCAGCTTTCCGGAACTGTCCTTCGCCCCTCGGCGATGCGCAGCAAATATACTCAAAGGGTGGGCGGAATGCAAGGAAGCGAAGCGGTCCGCGTATTGCCGGAGAGCAGCGGTGGCCTCAGCGTTCGATCCAGGCTTCCTCCAGGGAACGCAGGTCCTCCTCCGCCAGCTGGGGGGCGGCCAGCATTCCCGCTGCGAGTCGCTGGCGCAGCGCCTCATACAGGCAGACGGCAGCCGCAACGGAGACATTCAGGCTTTCGATCATTCCCATCATGGGAATCTCGACCTGCGCATCCGCGGCGCTCAATGCTTCCTCCGAGACTCCGCGGTGCTCGTTTCCGAGAACGAATGCGGTCCTCAGCGTCAGATCGACTTCGTACAGCGGCCGCGCATTTCCCCCGCAACGCGTCGCGAGGACCGTGAACCCTTCGGACTTCAGGAGACCGACGCAGGATTCGACCGACGTGTGTTTCCGCCGCTCGATCCATTTGTTGGCGCTGGACGAGCTCTTCTTTCCGATGCGCGGGAATCTCTCGACGGTGTACAGAAGCTCCGCCTGCAGCACCCCGACGGCGTCGCAGGTCCGCAGGACCGCGCTGACGTTGTGCGGGTCGTGGATGTTTTCCAGAACCACCGTGAGGCCGGGCTGCCGGCGGGCAAGCACTCTGCGAATCTTCTCGAGTCTCCTTGCGCTCCGAATCATAGCGCCTCTGAATCGTTCGTCGCGGGGGCGGCGGCGTGGAGGAATCCGGTCTTCACGTTCCCTGCTCCGGCGATCCTTCCTCGATCTTCCGGCGGTAGTGCTCGCACTGTTCGGTATCGCCGGCAAGATCGTACAGATGCGCGAGCCGCCGGTAGAGTCCGACCTGGTTACGGACCTTCCCTTCTCCGCCTTTCACGAATTCAATCAGCGTGGCAAGCGGGGGGATGTTGAGGTCGGGATCGTAGCAGTCGCATGCATCCAGGTACGGATCGAGTTCTTCGGGGCGGGAGTCCGCGGCGCGGCGGTAGTAGTGCACCGCAAGCTCGAAGTTGTCCGTGGACGAGGAGGTCACTTCGAAAATGCTCGCGAGCCAGAGGTAGACGTCGTACGCCGTCTCGGGGAACTCGGCCGCGAGTTTCTCCCCGAACAGCCGTACCTCGTCAGGCGTCAGTGCGTGGTTCCAGAAGAGAAGGCGGTAGAGCTCGACATCCTGCAGTCCCTGAGCCAGGGCTGCCTGGAACACGTCAAAGATCTCGTTGAAATCAGTCGACGCTCCGAAGCAACGGCGGATTTCCTCTACCGGGTAGGTGCGCATACCCAGTCAACTTATTAAACCGCATCCTGAAAATCAACGCAGAAGGGGGACGGGCAACGATGTGTCCGGACCCCGCGGAACGACGAGGGGCTGTCTCATGCATCGTGAGACAGCCCCTCCGGTGAAGAGCGAAGAAACTCCGGAGACTAGAACGTGTACC
>PQAH01000157.1:0-40129 GCA_003105195.1 Bradyrhizobiaceae bacterium | reverse complement strand
AGAACGTGTACCGGAGACCGATCTGCATCTGCCAGCGGGACAGAATGTTGTCCGGGATGAACGGATCGCTCATGCCGAGCCAGCGGTAGCGGGGCTTTCCGATGTTCGGCGATCCGGCCGTATTCTCGATGCTGTGGAACTGAAGCAGGTTGACCGTCTGGTTCGTGCCCACCGTCTTGACCCAGCCCCAGTCGCTGTTGAGAAGGTTCATAACGTTCAGGATGTCGAACGTGATCTCGATCTTCTGTCCGTCAAACGTGGGAACTTCCTGGGCAAGCCGGAGATCGATCGTGTGGGACCAGGGTTCGCGCGCGCCGGACCGCTCGATGATCTTCCCCTTTGCGTCGCTCAGGTATTTGTCGCTGTTGATGAAGTTCATCAGCTGCGTGTAAGCCGCATCGCTCGTCGGAAGCACCGCCCCGGAGGAGTTCACCAGGACGACGTCGTTGGCATCCTTCGGAATATAGGCGAGGTCGTTATCGCTTCTGCCGTCGCCGTTGATGTCACCGTCCACCATCCAGGAGAACGGGCGGCCCGACTGGCCGTTGTAGCTGACGCCGATCGTCGTCGCCAGACCGTTGCCGGTCCAGTCATACCGATAGGAGAGAATTCCGAGGATGCGGTGCGTGCGGTCCCACTGGGAATAGGTGAGCTGCGGGGCGTTGGGGTTCCCCGGGGTCGGATTGAAGCGCCAGCCCGAGCTCGCCGTGGTGGAGTTGCCGCTGTTGATGTCCTTCGCCATCCCCCAGGTATACGACAGCGAGCCGATCAGGCCTTCGGCCGCAACACGCTGGATCTGGAGGACGATATTGGAGTTGCTCCCCTTGTCAGTGTTGGTCACGTAGAAGACACCGGGGGAGAACTGATTGTTCACCCAGATCGTGGTGTATCTCCGGCTGGACGCCGACCATGTTCCCCATACCTCGCGGTTCTCGCCCGCGAGCTTCCCGCCCGCGGTCAGGCCCGAGTTCGCCTGCGTCCCGGCCAGGTTGATGTTCTGGTAGTAGACGTCGTTCTGCGTGAAGGAGAAGATTCCTTCGACCGTCGCCACCAGGTCATACGGAAGCTTGTAGTCGAATCCGAGGTTCCAGCGCCAGACCGACGGCGCGACGAAGTTCGGGTCGGTCAGGTTTACCTCCGCGGTCGTGCTGGTCGGCGGGAGCTTCGGCTGACCGTTCGGATCGGCGATGAAGTTGTTCGGAACGGTCGTCACGGTGTAGAAGTCGACGCCCGTATTGCTGTACTGGTTCGATACCCAGACGTAGGGGAACCGGCCGTAGAAGATGCCGATGCCGCCGCGCAGCTGCATCGTGCGGTCCTCGTCGATGGACCAGTTGAAGCCCACTCTGGGCGACCACGACAGGGTCGTCTTCGGCGGCTCGTCGGTCCGGTATCCGAACGTCGAATCGATGGCCTTGTTGTAGCTCGCATGGTCCGGGTACGTGGGAATGTCAACCCGCACGCCGGCGGTCAGTTTCAACGCCGGGGTCACCGACCACTCGTCCTGCGCGTAGAACCCGTACTGGCGGGCGCCCCAGTTGGCCTCCTGGAGGGGGTCCGCAGTCGCTGAATAGCGGAACGAGTAGCTGGCCGCCCGCTGGTCGTTCAGAAACGCAGCGATCGAATTGTACGTATAGGCGCCGAAAGCATCCGAAATGAAGAGGTTCCTGAAGGAGAGGAAGTCCATCTTCAGGCCGAAGGTGAGGGTGTGCCCCGGCAGATAGTACGAGAAGTTGTCCGTGATTTCAAAATACTTCTGCCCGAGCAGGTTGTGGTGGCGGAACTCCTCGGCGCCGAGAACGAGTTTCTGGGTCCGTTTATCCGCCGCCGACTGGTTGCTGGTGTTGATGTAGATGGTCGGGAACGCCGATCCGTAGTAGACCGGCTCGTCCATCTGATCGACGTAGCCGAGGATCAATTCGTTCGACATGTTCTGTGCGAACACACTGGTCAACTGCAGCGCGATGGAGTGCGTCTCGTCATCGAGCTTGTACTGCGCGTTGTCCGCGTAGATATCGGTCGCCGACCGGCCGCGTGAGGGCGAATTCGTCTCGCTCGACCGGAGGTAGTTCCAGCGGGCCGTAAGTTTGTGGTTTTCACTCAGGTTGTAGTCGAACCGCACGAACGCCTTGTCGCTTTCGCGGAAGGGGGCGAGGTCCGTCCATGACCCGACATCGTACCCGTATCTGCTCTTGATCGTGCTGTTGAGAAGGTTGAGGGAGTCGATCGGAACGGTATAGGCGTTGGTCCCGATCGTCTGGTTGCCGTACGTCCGCGTGAAAGGCTGTTTCCACCGCGTGACCTCGCCGTTGACGAAGAAGAACAGCTTATCCTGGATGATCGGGCCGCCGACACGCGCGCCGAGCTGCCAGTCAGTGAAATCCGACAGCTTCTGCTTTGCGGCGTTGGGGCTCTTCCCCGCCAGATCCTCGTTGCGGCCGTAGTAGAATGCCGATCCGTTGTAGGCGTTGGTCCCGCTCCGCGTGATCGCGTTGATTCCCGCTCCGGTAAAGCCGGACTGCCGCACATCGTACGGGGAAACGACCATCTGGAACTCTTCGATGGCGTCGAGGCTGATCGGGGTGACGTTCGACTGGCCCGCCGGCGCGCCCGTCGAACCGAGGCCGAACAGATCGTTGAAATTCGTGCCGTCGATCTGGATGTTGTTGTACTTGGAGTTCCTCCCCAGGACGTTCCCGTTGGTGCTGGAGACGTACGGCGAGAGCTTGTAGTAATCCTGGAAGTTGCGGGAGATCGTCGGGAGGTTGTCAATCTGCGCGCGGGTGACGTTCGTCGTCGCGCCGGTGTGCGTCGAACTGAAGACCGATGAACGCTCGCCGGTGACCACGACCTCCGCCGCCTGTACGGCCTCTTCCTTCAGCCGGAAGTTGAGATCGAGGGTCTGGGAGAGCTTCAGAAAAATCTGGTTGACCGATTGCCTCTGGTACCCGACGACCGATGCGCTCACGGTGTAGGGTCCGCCCGTGCGAAGATTCGGAAGCGTGTACTCGCCGTCTTCGCGGGAGATGGCGCCGTATTTCGTCCCGCTCGGCTCGTGGGTGGCAACAACGTTGACGCCGGGAAGCGCTTCGCCGGCAGCGCTCGTGATCTTGCCGGCGATGGCGGCCGTCGTCACACCCTGCGCGAGGAGCCGTTGCGGGGCGCTCATCAGTACCGCCAGAAGCAGAAATGTCCCCAAAATGGTCATCATTTTGCTCATGAATCATCTCCTGTTGAGAATTGAAGCAATGAGTAGGAAAATGAACTGCTGTGAGTTTGACCGATGTCGTGCGGTGCCGGACTGCGAGAAGCCGCTGATGCGTAGGATGTGACTCGGTAAGCTGTAGGAAAATAGGGATGAGCAGCCGCAAATTCAAGAGGAAAATCGACGGCGCGTGTTAAGATTTCGTCTATCGCTCCGGCATGTTTTCAGCCCCTCGCGTCCAGACTTCCGTCCGCCGGCGCTTCACGCGGGATTGATTTTCCATCCTTTTTTCTCGACTTTTGTTCAGTGACTCCTGCGGCTCACGCCGCTCTTTCGTATCGGCCTTCCATCAGCCAATTCTTCGAGGAAACCATGCATAAGAAACTGTTCATCCCGGGTCCCACCGAAGTCGCGCCGGAAGTCCTGCAGAAGCTCGCCACCCCGATGATCGGCCACCGGAGCAAAGACGCCTCCAAGCTCCAGCGGGACATCAGCGACAAGCTGCGCAAAGTCTTCTACACGCAGAACCCCATTCTCCTTTCGACCAGCTCCGGGTCGGGGCTGATGGAAGGATCCATCCGCTCGCTCACGGCCAAGCGCGCCATCGTCTTCACCGTGGGTGCATTCGGCAACCGGTGGTTCAAGATGGCCGAGGCGAACGGCGTTCCCGCCGACAAGCACGACACGGAATGGGGAAAAGCCACAACGCCGGAGATCGTCGACAAATACCTCTCCACGGGAAAATACGATGTCTTCACGATCACCCACAACGAGACGAGCACGGGGATCATGAACCCGGTGGAGGAGATTGCCGAAGTCCGCAAGAAGTACCCCGACGTCCTCTGGCTCGTCGACGCGGTCAGCTCCATGGCCGGAGCCAAAGTAGAAGTGGACAGGCTCGGCATCGACGTCTGCATCACCTCAACCCAGAAAGCGCTCGCCCTCCCTCCGGGAATGGCCATCTGTTCGGTCTCCCCCCGATCGCTTGAACACGGGAAACAGGTCAAGCACCGTGGCTGGTATCTGGACATCCTCGAGATCTACAAGTATATCGAGACCAAAGATCACCAGTACCATGCCACTCCTTCTCTCCCACACATGTTCGCGTTGGACTTCCAGCTCGACCGGATCCTGGCGGAGGGGCTCGAGAACCGCTACGCCCGCCACCGGGAGATGGCGCTCTATACGCGTGCCTGGGCCAAGGAGCACTTTGCCCTCTATCCCGAAGAACGTCACGCGTCGGTTACACTGACCACCATCACCAACACCAGAAGCATCAACGTGGGGGGGCTCAACGGCGAACTGGCAAAGGTCGGGATGCAGATCTCTAATGGGTACGGCGACCTGAAGGAGAAGACGTTCCGGATCGCCCACATGGGGGAACTGACACTGGCCGACGTCAAGCAGGTGACGGGGGAAATCGAAAGGATCCTGCCGACGCTGAAATAGCGCCGGCCGCAATCCAGGCTCAACCAGACACCCGGGTGAGGGCCTGACCTCACCACCACCGGAGGATCGAAACCGTGGCCACCGTCCGTCCCTTCAAGGGATTTCGCCCGCAACCGCAGCTTGCCTCACTTGTCGCGGCAAAGCCGTACGACGTCCTCACGTCGGAAGAAGCCCGGGCGGAGGCCGGGAACGAGCCGCTTTCATTCCTGCACGTCGGGAAGCCGGAGATCGACCTCCCACCGTCCGTGGACCTGTACGACGATCGGGTCTACCTCAAAGGGAAGGAGAACCTCGAACGGCTCGTCCGGGAAGGCATTCTCCGGCCTGATCCCGACCCATGCTTCTACGTCTATGCCCAGACCATGGAAGGGCATACGCAGTACGGCATCGTCGGCTGCGCGTCGGTCGCCGAATACCTGAACGATAGCATCAAGAAGCACGAGCTGACGCGGAAGGACAAAGAGGACGACCGCACGAAGCACGTCAGGGTGACCAGCGCCCATACCGGGCCGATCTTCCTCACCTACCGGGCGCGCCCCGCTCTCGATGCCATCGTCGAGAAAATCACGCGGTACACCCCGGCCAACGATTTCGTCGCAAAAGACAATATCCGGCATCGCCTCTGGGTGGTGAGCGACCACGCCGACATCGCGGCGATCGAGCAGGAATTCCGCCAGATCCCCAACCTCTACGTCGCCGACGGCCACCACCGCTCCGCTGCGGCCGCGCGCGTGGGAAAAGAGATGGCCGACGCCAACCTGCACCATAGGGGCACGGAGGAGTACAACTTCTTCCTCGCCGTGATGTTCCCCCACAACCAGCTTCGCATCATGGACTACAACCGTGTTGTGAAAGACCTCAACGGCCTCTCGCCCGCGGCACTCCTGGAGCGGATCCGGACAAAGTTCGATGTTCGCGCGGCGGAGGCCCGGGCCAAGCCCGCACGCAAGGGCGAGTACGCGATGTACATGACGCACCAGTGGTACCTGCTGACGGCACATGCGGAGCTGCGGACGACCGCCGATCCCGTCGAGCGCCTCGACGTCTCCATCCTTCAGCGCCAACTGCTTGCGCCGATCCTCGGCATCGAGGATCCGCGCACAAGCAAACGCATCGACTTCGTCGGAGGGATCCGGGGCTTGAGCGAGCTTGAGCGCCGAGTGGATTCGGGCGAGATGGCAGCGGCATTCGCCCTCTTCCCCACCTCGATCGAGGAGCTCCTTGCGATCGCGGATGCGGGGAAGATCATGCCGCCGAAATCGACCTGGTTTGAACCGAAATTGCGGGACGGGATGGTGGTGCACTTCCTGACGTGACCGTCAGGAGGGAAAATCAGAGCTCCTTGATCAGCTTCACGACCTTCCAGACGAAATCGACGTCCTTCCGCTTGACGGTGACCGGCTCGAACTCGGGATTCAATGGAATCAGGTGCATATACATCCCTTCGAGCTTCACCCTCTTCAATGTATCCTCCCCGCTGACACGAATCACGCAGATGTCCCCGCTGTGCACTTCCTGATTCGGACTGACGATCACGATGTCGCCATCCTCAATCCGGGGGGACATGCTGTTCCCTCGGACCTTCAAGGCGAACGCCTGCGGATCCTTCACGTCATCGACGGTGACGTACGTGTCGACATAATCGGGGTGGAACATTGTCGCGACCTTCCCCGCGGGGACCGCCGAGATGAGAGGCAGGTCCACCAGGCCCACCTTCCGCTTGGTCGTCGCGTTCAGCGGAAAGACGTTCCGCGGACGTGATAGGGCGGGATACATCTCCCCCTCCCCCGTCAACAGCCAGGTCGGCTGCACTCCGGTTGCCTTGGCGATCTTCGTCAGGGCAACGCCGTCGGGAACCTGTTCCCCCTTCTCCCACCGCTGAAGTGTTCTGGTCACCACGCCGATCTTTTCCGCCAGCGAAATCTGATCCAGATGCCTGTTGGTGCGCGCCTCGCGCAGCCGGTCGCCAATAATCGTTCGGGCCGATGTCATATCGACATTTTTGTCTGTTGTGGTATTGACAGGACGACAATTTTGTCGTATCTTGCTGACGGAAGATAGAGAATTCCGGAGTTCGTGTCAAGGACTTTTTCAACAGGAGGGGAACACCATGACCGGAGCACAGCGCCTGAAGATCGGCATCGGCGGATGGGAACACGACATCCTCAACGAAGTCTTCTATCCCTCGCCGGGCCTTTCCGCCGAGGAGAAACTCCGCTGGTACGCGCGATTCTTCGACGCGACGGAGGTCCGCTCAACGTTCTGGGATGACTCCCTCACCGATGACGACGCCTCGCGATGGACTGACGCGGTTGCCGAAAATCCAGGGTTCATCTTCTCTGTGAAGCTCCACTCTTCCTTCACGCACAGAAAGACGATCCGGCCGCAGCTCGTCCGGCAAACGCGGGCCATCCTCCAGCGGATCGCGGCCACGGACCACCTCGGGAGCCTGCTCCTCCAGTTTCCCTACGGGTTCACCAACACGAGTGCGAACAGGTTCCACATTGTCCGCCTGGCGGAGCTTTTCCGCGGTTTCCCCCTCCACGTCGAACTCCGACACGAGTCGTGGAACTTCCCCGGGCTTCTCCGCTTCCTCTCCGAGACCGGCGCCGCACCGGTCAGCGGCGACCTCCCGAGAATCCGGCAGCTCATGCCGTTCTTCGCCGGCACGAGCGGTGATACCGCCTACATCAGGCTCCACGGTCGAAACGAAAGAGGATGGCTGCTGAACGGACTCGACACGAGGTACGACTACCTCTACAATGCCCGGGAGCTCAAGGAGATCCGCCGGCGGATCGAGACTGTTTCTCCCTCCTGCAGGAGAGTTTTCGTCCTGTTCAACACGACCACCGGCGGAAAGGGAGCAGCCAATGCGCTTCAACTCCTCTCGATGACCCGGGACGGAAGAACCGTTCCCGTCCCCCGGAACCTTCTCCGGACGTTTCCCGTGCTCCAGCAGATCGCTCTGGATCCCTCGGAAGAACACCTTCCGTTCACCCATCTCCGTGCCGCAATGTAAAATGCTACAAAACGGACGTTCGATGTGTCATTCCCTCCGTCCGACCGCCCCGGCCACGTGCGGGATGGCCGGAATCCCGCCGGCGTTCCTCTTTTCCGACCCGGGCGGTCGCTTTTTGGCCGGAGTACGCTGAGGGCCCGAACACCCCGGTCGAGACATCCTGGCACTTGCTTTGCGATTCTCATTGCGAAGACCGATACCGCACGCTGCGAACCACCGATGGACAATCGTTCGCGGCAGGGCGGAGGTCTGTTCACGAAACCGGACCGGAGAACCAGGTGGCACGGGAAAGCATCCTCGTCGTCGAGGACGACAAGATCATCGCAATGGAGCTCCGCGGACGGCTCCAGCAGTGGGGTTTCGCGGTGCCGGCGACTGCCGCAACCGGAGAGGAAGCGTGCACGCTAGCCCTCCGCCACAAACCGGATCTGGTCCTGATGGATATCTGGCTCAACGGACCCATGGACGGGATTCAGGCCGCCGAGCGGATCCATGCCACCGACGACATCCCGATCATCTACGTCACGGCCAATGCCGACGAGACGACCCTCGACCGGGCCAAGCGCACGCAGCCGTACGGATACGTCCTCAAGCCCTTCGAAGAACTCGAACTCCGGACCACAATCGAAATCGCGCTCACGCAGCACCGCTTCGAATCGAAGCTGAAGGAGAGCGAGCAGCGATTCTCCACAACGCTGACGAGCATCGGCGACGCAGTCATCGCCACGGACGAGCGGCGGGCCGTCACGTTCATCAACCCCGTGGCCAGCGCACTTCTCGGAATCGCCCACGACGATGCCCTGGGGAAAGACATCGAGGGGTTGTTCAGAATCATCGATGAGAAGACGAGGCAGCCGCGGGAACAACCGGTCCGGGAAGCCGTTGCCTCCGGTTCCGTCCGCCTCCCCGAACGGCCCGTGCTGCTGGTTGACAGCACCAACGCTGAACGCCCGATCTACTACAACGTCGCCCCGATCCGGGACGCAAAGGGACAAACGCAGGGGGCCGTGCTGGTCTTCCGCGACATCGCGGAGCGGCGGCGCGCCGAACTCCTCCAGAGTGCGCTCTACCGGATCTCCGAGGCCGCCAATTCGGCGCGCGACCTCGACGACCTCTTCGCACTCGTCCACCGCGTCATTGCAGACCTGCTCCCGGCAAGGAATTTCTACATCGCCCTGACCGACGACACGTTTGACACGATCACGTTTCCGTACTTCGTCGATGAGTTCGATTCCGGATCGGCCAACCGGCCGTTCGGACCCCGTCCATTCGGCAACGGGATCACGGAGTTCGTCATCCGGAACGGCCTCTCGCTCCTCCTCTCGCGTGAGACATTTGCGCACCTCGAGCACCTGGGAGAAATCGAAGGGAACGGTGCCCCCTCGGAGAGCTGGATGGGCATCCCGCTCCGCACGGCGGGGGGCAGGACCATCGGCGCGCTGGCAGTCCAGAGCTACGCGAGCGGGACCTCGTACAGCGCCCGGGACAAGGACGTCCTCGAATTTGTTTCCCTCCAGGTCGCCCGAGCGATCGAGGGAAAGCGGGGCGAGCAGGTCCTCCGCGACAGCGAGGAACGGTTCCGGACCATCTTCGCGCGATCCGCAATCGGGATCGGCATCACCGACGTCCGGACGCGTCGCCTGACTGCATCGAACGCGGCTCTCCAGGAGATGCTCGGCTACACGGCCGAGGAACTCATCGGGAAGACCGTGAACGACGTCACCCACCCGGAGGACCTCGAGTTCGATCTGCCGGACAACGACGCTCTCCTCGCCGGCGCCGTCGACCACTACGTCACGGAGAAGCGCTACATCCGGAAGGATGGCGAGATCGTCTGGGGGCGGATCACCGTATCGCTCGTCCGCGACGAACAGGGGACGCCGCGGTTCGGCATCGGGCTGGTCGAGGATATCACCAAGCGAAAGCGGGACGAAGAGAAGATCCGTGAACAGGCGGCCCTCCTCGACCATGCGCAGGACGCCATCCTGGTGAGGGACCTCGAGAGCACGGTCACCTACTGGAACAAAGGGGCCGAACGGCTGTACGGGTGGCCCCGGGATGAGGCGTGCGGGCGCAACGAGTTCGACCTCCTCTGCCGCGCAGCCACGCCGGAGATCGGAAAGGCGCAGAAGAAGGTTCTGCAGACAGGAGAATGGGTCGGCGAGATGACCCAGGTGACGAAGGCCGGCGAGGAAGTCGTGGTGCAGAGCCGCTGGACACTCCTCAGGAACCACGCCGGCGAACCCGATGCCATTCTGGTGATCAACACCAACATGACCGACCGGAAGAAGCTGGAAGCGCAGTTCCTCCGGGCCCAGAGACTGGAGAGCATCGGGACCCTTGCGGGCGGGATCGCCCACGACCTCAACAACGTGCTCTCGCCGGTCTTGCTCGCCGCACATCTGCTCCGCTCACGGGTGAGCGATCCCGCCGTGCGGAAGTGGATCGACACCATCGAATCGAGCGCCCAGCGCGGGGCGGGAATTCTCAGTCAGGTGCTGACCTTCGCCCGCGGAGCCACGGGCAAGCACGCGACGATCCAGCCCAGGCACCTTCTGAAAGAGATGGCAAAAATCGCCCTCGAGACATTCCCGCGTTCGATCGAAACCGTGCTCGACATCCAGAAGGATCTCTGGACTATCACCGGGGACGCCACCCAGCTGCACCAGGTTGTAATGAACCTCTGTGTCAATGCCCGCGACGCCATGCCGGGAGGGGGAACTCTATCGCTTTCCGCAGAAAACCGGTTCCTGAAAGAGGAGGAAGCCCGTCAGTTCATCGACGCCGCCCCCGGTCCCTACATCATCGTCAGCGTCCGCGACTCCGGCACGGGAATTCCGGCGGCGAACCTTGAGAAGATCTTCGAGCCGTTCTTCACCACGAAGGAGCCGGGCCGCGGAACGGGACTCGGCCTCTCCACCACCCACGCAATCGTCAGGGGCCACAAGGGATTCATACGCGTCAGCAGCACCATCGGCCAGGGGACAGAATTCCGCATCTTCTTGCCCGCCCACGGCTCGGCCGAACCGTTGACTCCCGCAGAAGAAGCCGAGGCCCACCTTGCCGGTGACGGCCAAACGATCCTCGTCGTTGACGATGAGCGCGCCATCCTGACAATGACCGGCGAGATGCTCTCATCGTATGGCTACCGTCCCCTCACCGCCATGCACGGGAAGGAGGCGCTGGCGCTCTACGCGCGGGACGGAGAGAAGATCGATGGGGTGATTGTCGATATGATGATGCCCCAGATGGATGGGGCCGCAACAATCCAGGCGCTGCGGCGGATGAATCCCGAGGTTCGGATCCTCTCGATGAGCGGCATCCCGGCCGAAAACAGAAATGCCGGAGAGCGATCGCTCATCCGGCACTTCATCGCAAAGCCTTTCACCGCCACCGCGCTCTTGAAGGCGCTCCGGGAGGTTCTCGGGGATGACCATTTCACCCCGCCCGTCGATTCACGCTCGGAAGAGCCCGAAGCAGCCTGAATACCCGGGCACCCCCTACCGGGGCAACCCTCCCTGACGGGGAGATCCGCGCCGGCGGGGAGGTCCTCCCTGACGCGGCGGGCCGCCGCGGGGAGAGGGTTTCGGCGGACGCGCATGCCGGGAGGAGGCTGCCTGCAAATCGACGAACGAGCCCTGATACTGGTATTCCTCGCCCCGCGCAGCCACTCCTTCCCGCCGCGGGAGATCAAAGACCGACCGCGCCACGTCCCGGTCCTGCTCCCCTTTCCGTAGAACCCGTTCGAGATACTTCCTTGCCCAGAGCCCGTGTCCGAATGTCGCCTCGGCAAAGGCGTTGGAGCTCTCCCGGAAGATCGCCAGAAACCGCTTCATGTCCGAACGCTTGTCCTTCCCCCGCACCATCAGGACCAGGCGGGCGGGAAGGAAACAGTACGCGTAGACGTCGAATCCTTCCTTCCATCCGGCCTCGCGAAGCAGATCCAGAACCGGGACGACCGTCTCGGGCCGGTTGAGGACCGCCCCCCCTTTGCCGGCGGGGAGTGTGATCAGATATCGGTGCATGCCCCGGTAGTCGAACCGCACGACACCGGTCGCAGCATCCGCACTTCGGAGCCGAATCCCCGTGGGCATGCTCATGAAAGAAGTCCCTTGCTCAATCCGCCGTCGACACCGATGGCCGCGCCGGTCACGTAGCCGGCCCGCTCAGACGCCAGAAACACGATGACGTCTGCCAGTTCCTCCGGCCGCCCGAGCCGCTGCAGCGGAATTTCACCCGACAGCTCTGCGATATATTGCTCGACCGGAATCCCTCGCGTCGCTGCGCGCGATGCGCTGATCTCCTTCTGACGGTCTGTCAGGATGAAGCCGGGCGTAACGCAGTTTACGAGGATGCCCTCCCGGCCGTACTGGTTCGCCAGGATCTTGGACAGTCCGAGAATCCCGGGCCGCAGCGTGGAGGAGATGATGAGATCGTTGACCGGCTGGCGGGCGGCGATGGACGTGATGTTCACAATTCTCCCCCACCGTTGCCTGAGCATGTGCGGCAGTACGGCCCGTATGCAGCGGATCGTGCTCAGGAGCGTCAGCTCAACCCCCTGCTGCCACGCTCCATCGTCGAGGCCGGGGAACGTGCCGACCGGCGGGCCGCCGGCATTGTTGATCAGTATGTCCAACCGGCCGAAATGCTGAACGGCGGTATCGACGAGACGAACGATGTCCGCGTCCCGTGAGAGATCCGCCAGGCACGCCAGGACGGCGGCATCGGATCCCGCGGCCGCACGGATCTCCGATGCTGCCGACTCGAGGCGCGCCTGCTCCCGCGAACAGAGAACGACGCGGGCTCCTTCGCGCGCCAGCCCGGCCGCCGCCGCTTTCCCGAGCCCCCGACTCGCGGCGCAGACAATCGCAACTCGATCCCGAATGCCCAGATCCATGCCTTCCTCCTTCGAACGATTCGCCGGGGGGATGCGTTACCGCGGGCCGCCGGTTACAGCTGAATCCCCCTGGCGGTCAACCCCTCCCGGATCTTCCGGAGCGCATCCTGCTCGCTCACGAGCAATCGTGCGCCGGCGTTTCTCACGGCGAGCTCGAGCGGATCCCGGCGTTGGGAGAGCCAGAGATAGACACAGTATCCGAGGCGGTCCCGGTCATGCGGCTCGAGGGTGGGAATGCCTTCAACGCTTGCGTATGCAATCGCTTCGAGCGCATCCGGAGCGAGGGGGTGAACTTTGGAAGGAGGTTTGGTCGTCATGAGGTTTCTGTCGAAAGATGTCGGTATCGTGCGTTGGGTGAATATACAACTTGCGGAGGAAAAATCACACGGCGGCCGAAATTCCGTCGCCGCGTGGGCGCCGGGATCAGTAGAGCTGGTAGCCGATCGTGAAGTAGAGAAGAAAGGGGCCGGCCTGTATCGGGTTCTGAGGGAGGTCGCGGCTGAAGTAGAAACTCTCCCCGGCTCCGAGCAGCGCGGGACCGATCGGCGTGTCAAAGGCAAGTTCCAGACCGAGCCCCTGCCGAAACGTGTTCAGCTTCAGCGCCTCCGGAATCTCCGAGATCGTTCCGAGATCGTACCGGACACGGACATAGCTGTCGAAGAAGATCTTGAACGGAAGACCCTGACGCAGCTCGATGTTCAGCAAAAAGAGCTGCCGCCCCCGCCGGTCGTCCTCGCGCAGCCCGAAGAATGATTCCCGGCCGCCGAGCCTGAATTCCTGGGCCAGAGGCATGCTCTTGTCCGCGAACCCGACGGTGATCCGGGGATGCAGCACGAGCTTGCCGACGAGGGGCGAATACCATTCGTACATCCCCCGGATCGCCTGGTACGTGATATCTCCTCCCAGTGCCTTCGACGCAGATTCGAAGGAGAGCCCCAGGCCCAGCCCGCGTGTGGGAAACGGGTACCGGTTCTTGGTATCCATGATCGTCCCGATCCGGATTACCGAGAGGACATAGCGGTCCTCGAGATCCTGGCTGTTCTGAATGTTGGTCGTCCGTACGTTCTGGAGAAGATAGTCGATGGAAGCGTTGCCGAGACGGCCGAGATTGCTGCCGAAGGAGAGCTTCATCCCGTAGCGAATGTCGCTGTACTCGCCCACCTGGATTCGATCCCAGCGGTTCGGCGCCGGCGGCGGGCCGTCCTCGTACACGTACGTGTCCCACGACTGGTACATCGCGCTGAGACTGAAGCTCAGGTACGTATTGAACAGTCTGCGCCCCCGGTACTCGGCCAGCGCTTCGAAATTGCGCTCGCCCCCGAGCATCGTGAACCCGATTTCGTGGCCGCTTCCCTGGAAGTTTTCGTCCCGGAGGTCGAGGGACCCCTGCAGTTTCCGTTCGTTGTCCAGCCGGGCGCCGAATCGCATGAGGCGCGACGGACGCTCTTTCAAACGGATGGTCAGGGCCGGCCGGCCCTTTTCCTCGGTCACCTCGAGGTAGATATATTCGAACAGCTGGGAGCCCGCAATGTTCGCAATTCCGCGCCTGGCTTTCTCGATCTCGAAGACATCGCCGGCCTTCAGCGGAAACTCCGACAGCACGAACGAATCCTGCGTTCGCTCTCCCCCCTCCACTCCGACCCGTGCAATCACCCCCTCGTTGACGACAATGTCGAGCATGCCGTTTGCTTCGTTGAAGGAGGCCGAATCGATCCGGGTCAGCGAGTAGCCCCCACGCCGGTACACCTTGAGGAGACGCTCGAGAGCCGACACGACCTCATCCTCGTTGAACGGGTTTCCCACTGCACCGCTCAGCTCCGCCTCAAGGCTATTTGCCGGGACGACCGAGGCCCCCCGGATCCGGACGCCTCTCACGATCGCGTTCCCCGTCAGGCGGAAGACAATTCGCGTCCGGTCGCTCTCCGGAATGATCGCCGCCTCCACGTCGCGATAGGAACCGGCTTCATACAGCATGTTCACATGCTCCTGCACGTCCTGGACCGTGACGGGGCGTTCCAGAGCTTCGGAAGAGATGTGGCGCATCAGGGCTTCCGGCGGAGGAGCCCCCGCCCACGCAACGACGGCGCCAGGAAGCAGCCTGCCGAAATACTCCGATTCCGGCGGGGCGAACTGGTTCTTCTTCTGTTCGTACACCCGGAGGACATCATCGATCTTTCGCTCCGCCGATTCCTCCCCGATGCGGATGAGTGTGTCCAGGCGGTGAAAATCGGACGACAGATGCTCCCCAAGCTTCGGCGTGATCACCACGTCCGCCATGCGCAGCTGCTGTTCCTTGACACGCTGCATCATGATCCCCATGATCTGGTCCGCTATTTCCCACGGGGCTTCCATTTCTGCCGTCGTCCGCAGCCCGCTGGTGGTGTTCACAACCACGATCATGTCGCACCCCGCCTCCTCGGCCACGTCAACCGGGATGTTGTCCACCAGGCCGCCGTCGACCAGACGCATGCCGTCTTTCTCGATCGGGTTGAACAGCAGTGGAACAGTTGCGCTCGCACGCATCGCTTCGGCAAGAGAGCCCTCGCCCAACACGACGCGCCGCCCCGAGACCAGGTCGGTAGCAACGGCACGATACGGGATACGAAGATCGTCAAACGATGGAGAGGGATGGTAGGTCGCCTGAAGGGTCAGCGTGCTCAGAAACGTCGTCAGGCGCTGTCCGCTTGATACTGCCGATGGAAGGACCAGCTCGAATCCTTCGAACCGCAGCGTGAGAAAGCTCCGCTCGCCGGACAGACGCTGATCGACAAACGTATCGGAGCGCTCGGTCTCCGAGCCCAGCGAGAGGACATAGTCCCAGTCCGTGGTGGTCGCCATGCTTTCGATTTCGGCCAGCGACCAGCCTGCGGCATAGAGGCCCCCGACAATCGCTCCCATGCTCGTCGAGGCGATGAAGTCGACAGGGATTCGGTGGCGTTCGAAGGCTTTCAGGACGCCGATCTGCGCGGCGCCGCGCGCGCCCCCTCCCGTCAGCACCACCCCCACGCGGGGACGCTTCAACGATCGATGTCCCATACTCGCCCAGTGACCGCTGCGGACGGGCCCGTACATCGGTTTCAGGACCAGCGTATCACCGGATTCGGCGCGAAGCGAAGGAGAGAAAAAGAGAAGGAAGAGACAGGCTGAACAACATGCTCTGCAGAGTGTAGGAGGAAACCCCATCGCGCGACCGAGCTGCATCATTCCACGCAAAGTAGCGGTTTCGCATCGGAAATGCAAACCATGTTGCTTTTCTTCCGGAATTTATCGAACAATGCCTTGAGCATCTCATGACGTTTCTCAATCCTCTCGTCCTCTTCGGCCTCGCCGCCGCGGCGATCCCCGTTCTCATTCACCTTCTCAGCCGGCGCAAGCTCCGCACGATCGATTTCAGTTCCCTCCGCTTCCTGAAGGAGCTGCAGCAGACATCGATCAAGCGACTGAGGATCCGCCAGATGCTCCTCCTGATTCTCCGGGTGCTCCTGATCGTCTCCGTGGTCCTTGCGTTTGCGCGGCCGGTCCTGCGCGGCTCCGTTGCCGGCATTCTCGGAAACGAGGGAGCCAGCAGCGTGATCATCCTCCTCGACGACTCTCCCAGCATGGGAGTCCGAAACGAGAGAGGGGAGATTTTTGCCCGCGCGCGTGACGCCGCAGCGGAGATCCTCGCGCTGTGCCGGGAGAATGACCGCGTGATTCTTTCCACGCTTTCTGCCACCGCGCTGGGCGACACGCTCGGCCCCCCGGGCACTCCCGCGGCCGCGCTGGCCACCCTTCGATCCCTGACCGTTGCGAAGACGTCGGTCCCTCTCTCTACGGCACTGAAGAAAGCCCGCAGGACGCTCTCCATCGCATCGACCGCCAACAGAGAAATCTACGTTCTCACTGACGTCCAGGCCACCCAGTGCGCCCTCCCCGAGACGCCCGGTGACAGCCTCGCGCCCGGCCCGGACAGTCCCGCCCTGTTCCTCCTCACATCAGCGCGAGGACCGGTGGAGAACGCCGGGATACACCGAGCGGAAATCCTCTCATCCATCCTGGCGAGCGGACGGCCGGTCTCGCTGCAGGCGGAGGTTCAGAACGGGGGCGACCGGCCGCTCCAGGAGTCCGTGGTTAGTGTCTACCTCGACGGCGCCCGCGTTGCCCAGCACACCGTGACCCTCGCGCCGCGGTCCACATCCGTACTGTCCGTCAGCGTTGTTCCCAAGCGCCGCGGTATTCTCCCCGGGTACTTTCTCCTCGAAGACGACGCTCTGGATGCGGACAACCGTGCCAACTTCGTACTCGCAATTCCCCCGCGCATCCGAGTGGCACTTGCCGGACCTTCCCCGGCCGAAACACACTATGCGGCGCTGGCGCTGACGCTCGCCGGCGATTCCTCCCTTGCCGGAGTCATCACCGCAGAACGGATCGACGAGGAAAAGCTCCCGGCCTCCGACCTTGAATCGTACGACGCACTCATTCTGTGCGGGATCCGGGACTTCACGCCCGCCCTGGCCGAACGTCTCGCGGCGTTCGTCAGCAACGGGAAAGGACTGGTCTTCTTCCCGGGATCTGCGACAAACGTCGCAAGCTACAACAGGAACCTCGCTCCGCGGCTGGGTCTTCCCCTCTTCTCCTCACGCGACGCGGGCGCATCGCCTCCGGCCGGCAGGACAACGGCATCGTTTCTCTCTTTCGCGAAGGTCGACTATGCCCATCCGATCTTCGCCGGCCTGTTCGAGACGGAAACGGCGCCGCGAGATGCCGCCACGCGCATCGCCTCACCCGAAATCAGGAGGACCGCCGGCATCAACGGCGCCGGCGGAGGAACGGTGGTCATTGAGCTGGGGAACGGCGAACCCTTCCTCACCGAGCTTCGGCCGGGAAACGGGCGCTTCCTGCTCTTCACCGTCGATGCTCTCCCGGACTGGTCCGACTTCCCGTTGAAAGGGATCTTCGCCCCCCTTCTTCACCGCTCCCTTCTGTACGTCGCCTCCGGCGGCCGGGCAGAGCGGAGCTTCACGGCGGGTGAGCCGCTGCGGCTGACCGTCCGCCGGTCGTCTGTTTCCGGACAGAACCCGGCGGTGGTTGTTGCCCCTTCCGGTCTGGAGGAACGGGTTGCCCCCCGCTTCCGCACAAGCACCGGAACGCTGAGCTACGAAACCTCGCCCGCCTCCGAGACGGGAATCTATACTCTGCGCGGCGCCGACAGGATCGGCAGCAAGGATGTGCTCGATGCCGCTGCCGTCGATGTTGCACCGAGCGAAACCGATCTCCATCCCGCCGGGCAGGAGCTCCTCGAACGGCTCTGGAGGCGGCTCGGGTTCGCCGACGAACGCGTCCGGACGCTGGGGCCGACCGACGACCTCGAACGGACCGTGCGGGAATCCCGGTACGGCGTCGAGCTCTGGAAGTTCTTCGCCGGACTCGCATTCGTCATTGCCGTGGCAGAGAGCCTTCTTGCCCGGAACTGGGGGAGACAGGAGAAGGCAGCCGAAGGGGAACTGTCCTGATGTTGATGACAAACGTCCGCGAACGCGCCGTTCTGGTCGGGCTGGCGACCCCCTCCGTCCTGCGCTCGTCCGTCGAGGAATACCTCGGCGAGCTGGCATTGCTGGCGGAATCAGCAGGGGCCGACGTCATCCACACGATCCTCCAGTCGAGGCCGCGGGTCGATGCCGCATTCTACGTCGGCAGGGGAAAGGCGGAAGAGCTGGGCTGGCTGGTCGGCGAGAAGGAAATCTCGTCCGTGATTTTCGACGATGACCTCACTGCGGTTCAGGTGCGGAATCTGGGAAAGGTCATTCCGTGCAAGATCATCGACCGGAGCGCGCTGATTCTGGATATCTTTGCCTCACGTGCGAAGACCCGCGAGGCGAAGACGCAGGTCGAACTTGCGCAGCTGCAGTACATGCTGCCGCGCCTGACACGGCAGTGGACCCACCTGTCGAAGCAGTTCGGCGGCATCGGGACCAAGGGCCCCGGCGAAACCCAGATTGAGACCGACCGCCGCGCCATCCGATCGAGGATCAGCCATCTCAAGGGAAAGCTCAAAGAGATCGCTCGGGAGAGAGAGGTCCAGCGGAAGGGAAGGGACAAGCTTTCCCGCGTCGCGCTGGTCGGCTACACCAACGCGGGGAAATCGACGCTGATGAACTACTTTTCGGACGCGGGCGTCATCGTCGAGGACAGGCTGTTTGCGACCCTTGATTCCACCGTCCGCTCGGTGACCCTCTCGCCCGCCCACACCATCATCCTCTCCGATACCGTCGGCTTCATCTCCGATCTGCCGACCATGCTGGTCGCGGCGTTCCGCGCCACGCTCGAGGAGGTGATCGAGGCCGACCTCATCCTGCACGTGCGCGACATCTCGCACGAGGACACCGAGGCCCAGCGCACCGACGTACAGACGATCCTCGAATCGCTCGGCATCGAGGCGAGCGACCGCCGCATCGTCGAGGTCTGGAACAAGGTCGACCGGCTCGATGCCGAAGCGCGCCGGCGGCTCGACAATTCGGCCGCGCGCATGAGCGCGCAGGAGAGGCCGGTCGCGGTTTCGGCGCTGACCGGAGAGGGAATCGGCGCGCTGATCGAGGCGATCGACCTCACCCAGCTCGCGCGGCTCGACGCCGAGTCGGCGCGCGAGGAGATCCGCGACATCGTCAACGAGATCATCGCGATCAAGAACATCGTGATGTCGATCGCCGAGCAGGAGGAGCTGCTCGACGACATCTGCAACGACGTGCTCGGCTACGGCCCGCTGGAGCCGCTGCTGGCGCGCGACGACATCGCCGACATCATGGTGAACGGCGCCGACACGGTCTATATCGAGGTCGCCGGCAAGATCCAGCGGACCGGAATCCGCTTCCGCGACAACCAGCAGCTGCTCAACATCTGCCAGCGCATCGTCAGCCAGGTCGGCCGGCGCGTCGACGAAGCCTCGCCGATCTGCGACGCGCGGCTCGCCGACGGCTCGCGCGTCAACGTGATCGCCCCGCCGCTCGCGATCGACGGCCCCTCGCTCACCATCCGCAAGTTCAAGAAGGACAAGCTGACCCTCGACCAGCTGGTGAAGTTCGCCTCGATCTCGCCGGAGGGCGCCGAGATCCTCAAGATCATCGGCCGCGTGCGCTGCAACGTGCTGGTCTCGGGCGGCACCGGCTCCGGCAAGACGACGCTGCTCAACTGCCTCACCTCCTATATCGACGAGGACGAGCGGATCATCACCTGCGAGGACGCGGCCGAGCTCCAGCTGCAGCAGCCGCACGTGGTGCGCCTGGAGACGCGCCCGCCGAACCTCGAAGGCGAGGGCCAGGTGACGATGCGCGACCTGGTCAAGAACTGCCTGCGCATGCGCCCGGAGCGGATCATCGTCGGCGAGGTGCGCGGACCCGAGGCCTTCGACCTGCTGCAGGCCATGAACACCGGCCACGACGGCTCGATGGGCACGCTGCACGCGAACTCGCCGCGCGAGGCGATGTCGCGCATCGAGTCGATGATCACGATGGGCGGTTATGCCCTGCCCTCGCGCACCATCCGCGAGATGATCTGCACCTCGGTCGACGTCATCGTGCAGGCGGCGCGCCTGCGCGACGGATCGCGCCGCATCACCCACGTCACCGAGGTGATGGGCATGGAAGGCGACGTGATCATCACCCAGGACCTGTTCATCTACGAGATCCTCGGCGAGGACGCGAACGGGCGCATCATCGGCCGCCACCGGTCGACCGGCATCGGGCGGCCGCGCTTCTGGGACCGCGCCCGCTACTACGGCGAGGAACAGCGGCTCGCCACCGCGCTCGACGCCGCCGAGGCCGCGACCGAGCCGGGCCGGACCTGACGGGGGAACGCGATGGACATGGAGACGCTCTCCCTGGTGTTCCTGGTGACGGTCGCGGTCGGCGGCGCGCTCTGGGTGTTCATCTATCCGTACCTGTCGGGCGAAGCCAAGGCCGAGAAGCGCAAGGAGATCCTGGCGCGGCCGGAGCCCGCGGCGCGCGCGCTCGGCCGGGCCAGTGCCCCGAAGGCGCGCCGCGACCAGGTCGAGGAGACGCTGAAGGAGCTCGAGCTCCGCGACCAGGCCGCGAAACGGCCGCCGCTCTCGGCGCGCATCACCCAGGCCGGGCTGAGCATCAGCAAGCGGCAGTTCATCCTGGCGAGCGCGGCCTGCGGCTTCGTGCTGCTCGTCGCCACCGTGATGGTGGGCGGCGGCATCGTGCCCGGCCTCGCCTTCGGATTCGCGGGCGGCTTCGGCTTCCCGATGTGGCTGCTCGCCTTCCTCAAGAAGCGGCGCGAGGAGAAGTTCCTCGCCCACCTGCCGGACGCGGTCGACGTGATCATCCGCGGCGTCAAGTCCGGCCTGCCGCTCGGCGACTGCCTGAAGATCGTGGCGAGCGAGGCGCCGGAGCCGGTGCGCAGCGAGTTCCGCACCATCGTCGAGACGCAGACCGTCGGCATCCCGCTGGGCGAGGCCTGCACGCGGCTCTACGAGCGCGTGCCGCTGGCGGAGGCGAACTTCTTCGGCATCGTGATCGCGATCCAGCAGCGCGCCGGCGGCAACCTCTCGGAGGCGCTCGGCAACCTGTCGAAGGTGCTGCGCGAGCGCAAGCGCATGAAGGCGAAGATCAAGGCCATGTCGATGGAGGCCAAGGCCTCGGCCGTGATCATCGGCATGCTGCCGATCGCCGTCATGGTGCTCGTCTACATCACGAGCCCGCGCTACATCGAGCTGCTCTGGACCCATCCGATGGGCCGCATGATGCTCGCCGGCAGCGCCGCCTGGATGACCATGGGCGTGCTGGTGATGCGCAAGATGATCAACTTCGACTTCTAGCGCGGCCGCGGCGGATCGGGCACCGGTCCGCCGACGAGGGTACGCGCCGATCCGGAATGTAGAGCGCCATGGTCGACCTCATCATCGAGAAGCTGCACGATACGCGCTTCATGGCTTCGATGTTCGCCGCCGTCGCCGCGATGGCGACGGTGCTCACGCTGGCGATGCCGCTGCTCTCGCGCGAGGACCTCAACCGGCGCATGCGCGCGGTCGCGACCGAGCGCGAGACGATCCGGCAGCGCGAGCGCGAGCGCCTGGCCCGCGGCGAGAAGGTGTCGCTGCGCCAGACGCCCAAGACCTACATGAAGGCGGTGGTCGAGCGCTTCAACCTCTCGAAATGGCTCGGCCAGGAGCAGGCGCGCGAGAAGCTGATCCAGGCCGGCTACCGCGGACAGGCGCCCTATACGGCCTTCCTGTTCTTCCGCATGGTCATGCCGCTGCTGGCGCTGATCGTCTCGTCGCTCTACGTGTTCGTGATCCTCGACATCAAGCAGCCGGCGCCGATCAAGCTCGGCATGGTGCTGGGTGCGACCTATGCGGGCATGTACCTGCCGCTGCTCTACCTGCGCAACCGGATCCAGAACCGCCAGCTCTCGATCCGGCGGGCGTTCCCGGACGCGCTCGACCTGCTGCTGATCTGCGTCGAATCCGGCATGTCGATCGAGGCGGCGTTCCGAAGGGTGAGCCAGGAGATCGGCACGCAGTCGATTCCGCTCGCCGAGGAGCTCACCCTGACGACGGCCGAGCTGTCCTACCTGCAGGACCGGCGCCAGGCCTACGAGAACCTCGCCAGGCGCACCGACCTCGACGGCGTGAGGGCGGTCTGCCTCGCCCTGCAGCAGGCGGAGCGCTACGGCACGCCGCTCGGCCAGACCCTGCGGGTGATGGCGCAGGAGAACCGCGACATGCGCATGTCGGAGGCCGAGAAGAAGGCCGCCGCGCTGCCGCCCAAGCTCACGGTGCCGATGATCCTGTTCTTCCTGCCGGTGCTGTTCATCGTCATCCTGGGCCCGGCCGCGATCCAGGTGATGAACATCAAGTAGCGATGACGGCGCGTGCCCCCGGGCGTGCGAAGGCGGCCACGGCCTTCGTGCGACGAGGACGGTCGTTCCGCCGCGCCCACCGTCGTGGCCACGGCGCGAATCGAACCATGCGGGAAAGCCGTGAAGGCCCCGGCGCGCCTTTGCCCAGCCTACTCCGGGCTGCCGGCGAGCTTCTGCGGCTTGCCGGGCCTGGCGGGGCGGGCCTGCTTCGGCGCGGGCCGGTTCGCGTCCTGCTTCAGGTCCTGCCGCTGCGCGAGCATCTGGCGCAGATAGCCGACATTGGCGGCGGCTTCCTCGGTCGGCAGGTCGGCGCGGGCGATCTGCTCGGCCTCCTCGAAGCGGCCCTGCAGGCCGACCACGAGGGCGAGGTTCTGCCGCGTGCGCGGATCGGCGCCGGCGCGCGCCATGGCGCGGCGCAGGGTCTCCTCGGCGCGCGGCAGCTCGCGCGAGAGCGCATAGGAGAGCCCGAGATTGGTCAGCACCGAGGGCTCGTCGGGGCGCAGGTTGAGCGCGCTCGCATAGTGGCGGCGCGCCTCCTCGTGCCGGCCCATCTGGTCGAGCACCGCCCCTGTGACCGAGAGGAGCCGCCAGTCGGGCTGGTCCGGCGTGTGCGCCTTGCCGAGGATGTCGAGGGCCTTGGGATATTCGCCGACCTCGGCGAGCGCGCGGCCATAGGCGCCGAGCACGGCACGGCTGCGCGGATTGGCGATGGTCGCCTGCTCGAGCACGGCGGCCGCCTGGGCGCGCTGGCCGATCTCGCGCAGCGCGCGCGCGTAGCGGACGGCGGCCGCGGTGTCCTTCGCGTTCGCGCGATAGGCCTGGCCCGCGAACTCGACCTCGCGACGCCACTCGTTCTCGCCGAGCGGGGCGGACGGGGAGATCGAGCCGGTGGTCTCGGTGGAGCGGGTGGTCGTGCAGCCCGCGAGCGCGCTCGCGGCGAGCACGGCCACCGCGACGCTCCCGAGCAGGCGACGGGCTGAACGCATACGCATCACCTCGCTGCGGGGCGCGAGGCGCCCCGGACCTCCGAGCAATAGGCGGTTAACCCTAAGGTTCGGTTAAGGCGCCTTCACGGGACCCGGCCGCCGTGGTAGCAGAGCCGCCTTTCGCGAGGCCTTCCATGCATCCGCTCTATGTTCCCCACGGCCGCGCCGAGGCGGTCCCGATCTGGTTCGTGACGGCGGCGAGCTATCCGCACCTGCGGGACGTGCTGAGCGCGGCCGCGCGCCGCTATGCGGACGCCGCCGGCTTCGAGCCGAAGCCCGGGCAGATGCTGCTGCTGCCCGGCGAGGAGGCGCTGTCGGGCGTCGTGTTCGGGATCGAGGCGGACGACAAGCCCGCGAAGGATCATTTCCTCGCCGGCCGCCTCCCCGGCGCGCTGCCCAAGGGCATCTATCGCTTCGCCAATGCGCCGCACGACGAGCGGCTCGCCGCGCTCGCCTTCGCGCTCGGCGGCTACCGCTTCGCGCGCTATCGCGCGGCGGAGGACCGGGAGGTGCGGCTCGCGCTGCCGGCGGGCGTCGACGGCGCGGAGCTGGCGCGCATCGTCGACGGGGTGACGCTGGCGCGCGACCTGATCAACACGCCGGCCAACGATCTCGGCCCGGCCGAGCTCGAGGAGGCGGTGCGGGCGCTCGCGCGCCGGCACGGCGCGGAGTGCCGCGCCGTCGTGGGCGATGCGCTGCTGGGAGAGAACTTCCCGCTGATCCATGCGGTCGGGCGTGCCGCCGCGGCCGCGCCGCGGCTCGTCGACCTCGCCTGGGGCGACCCGGCCCACCCCAAGGTCACGCTGGTCGGCAAGGGCGTGTGCTTCGACACCGGCGGGCTCGACATCAAGTCCGACAGCGCCATGCTCAACATGAAGAAGGACATGGGCGGCGCCGCCTGCGTGATGGCGCTCGCGCACATGATCATGGACCGCGGCCTGAAGCTGCGGCTGCGGGTGCTGGTGCCGGCGGTCGAGAACGCGATCTCGGGCGCGGCGTTCCGGCCGCGCGACGTCTATCGCGCGCGCAAGGGGATCACGGTCGAGATCGGCAATACCGACGCGGAGGGCCGGCTGGTGCTCGCCGACGCGCTGGCGCTCGCCGACGAGGAGGCGCCCGAGCTGATCGTCGACATGGCGACGCTCACGGGCGCGGCGCGGGTGGCGCTCGGCCCCGAGCTGCCGCCCTTCTACACGAACGACGACGCGCTCGCCCTCGACCTCGCGCGCCACGCGGGCGCCGAGAACGACCCGCTGTGGCGCATGCCGCTCTGGCGCCCCTACGAGTCCCTGCTGGAGTCGAAGACCGCGGACATCAACAATGTCGCGTCCGGCGGCTTCGCGGGCTCGGTGACGGCGGCGCTGTTCCTCGACCGCTTCGTCACGGCGGCGCGCGCCTTCGTGCATCTCGACATCTTCGCCTGGACCCCTTCGGCCAAGCCCGCCCGCCCGGAGGGCGGCGAATGCCAGGCCGCCCGCGCCCTCTATGCGCTGCTCGCCGAGCGCTATGCGGTTTGACCGACTTGCGGTTCGGCCTCCCGGGAAATAATACGGGCCCGAAACGATCGGAGGCCCCATGGCCGTCGAGATGCGGCCGTCGCAGGCGCTGAAGCTGCTGAACGATTTCGCGTTCACCCTCGTCACCGACGGTGAGCCGGACCTGTCCGCGCGCCAGCTCGCGGTGCTGCTCACGATCTACCTGGAGCCGCCGCCGCACACGGTGCGGGGGCTCGCCGCCAAGCTGAAGGTGACCAAGCCGGTGATCACGCGCGCCCTCGACAGCATGGGGAAGCTCGGCCTGGTGTCGCGCCGCCGCGACGACGCCGACCGGCGCAATGTCGTGATCCAGCGCACCGCCAAGGGCGCGCTCGCGGTGGAGCGGCTCGGCGACCTGCTGGTCGCCAAGGCGAAGGCGCTGCCGCGATGACGCACGATCCAAGGCTCACCCCGGCGCGCGGAGACCTCGCGGCGCGCCACCTGCAGGGACGGGTCGCGGCCGACCGCTTCGTGGCGGGCGAGACCTTCGAGGTGCGCGATCCGCAGGCGCCGCTGCGCCGCGCACCCGCCCCCGACGCCCCGCTCGAGACCGAGGCGCTGATGGGCGAGCGGGTCATGGTCTACGAGACCAGCGACGAGGGCTGGGCCTGGGGCCAGCTCGAAAGCGACGGCTATGTGGGTTACCTGCCCGCGAACGCCCTCGGCCGGCCGGGCGCGGCGCCGACCCACAAGGTGGCGGTGGTGCGCACGCTGGTGTTTCCCGGCCCTTCGATCAAGCTGCCGCCGGCGGCGGCGCTGCCGCTCGGAGCCCGGGTCGCCATCGCACGCGAGGACGGTGCGCTCGCGGTCACGGCCGCGGGCGGCTTCGTGCCGGCGCGCCACCTCGCGCGGCTCGAGGCCCGCGCGGACGATGCGGTGGCGGTCGCGGAACGCTTCCTCGGCGCGCCCTATCTCTGGGGCGGCAAGACCGGGCTCGGCATCGACTGCTCGGGCCTGGTGCAGGTCGCGCTCGCGGCCTGCGGCATCGCCTGCCCGCGCGACAGCGACATGCAGGAGCGCGCCTTCCCGGCCGCGACGGAGCCGCTGCGGCGCGGCGACCTCCTGTTCTGGAGGGGCCATGTCGCGATCGCCCGCGACGCCGCGAGCATCATCCACGCCAATGCGTTCCACATGGCGGTGACCATCGAGCCCGCCGCCGACGCGGTCGCGCGCAGCCGCGCGAGCGGCAGCGAGATCACGAGCGTCCGGCGGCCGGCGCCCGGACCTCAGTAGCCCGTGTGCCGGTCCACCACGTTCTCGAGCGGCAGGCCGCCTTCGTGGCGGGCGATCTGGCGTGCCACATAGGTCGAGATCGCGTCGGGGTCGGTGTCGGCCGCATTGTGCGGCGTCACGGTGACGCGCGGATGCGACCACAGGGGGCTCTCCATGGGCAGCGGCTCGGTCTCGAACACGTCGAGGGTGGCGGCGGCGAGCGTGCCGTCGTCGAGGGCCGCGAGGATGTCACGCTCGACCTGCAGCCCGCCGCGGCCCGCATTGACGATCACGGGTCCCCCGAGCACGCCGTCGCGGGCGAGCAGCGAGAAGGTGCGTTGATCGAGGATGCCGCGCGTCTCCTCGGTGAGCGGCAGCAGGCAGACCAGGATGTCGGTGCGCGCCAGGAACGGCGCGAGGCCCGCCTCGCCCGCGAAGCACTCGATGCCCGGGATCACCTTCGCGCGCCGGCTCCAGCCCGCCACCCGGAAACCGATGCGCGCCAGCACCTCGGCGGCGTCGCGTCCGAGCACGCCGAGCCCCATGATGCCGACGCGCACGGCGTCCGCGGCCCATTGCAGCTTCGGCGCCCAGAAGGCCTGGCGCTGCGCCTCGTCGAGGTAGCGCTGCTGGCGGTGGTGCATCAGCACGTGCAGCGTGACGTATTCGGTCATGCGGCGGGTGAGGTCGTCGTCGGCGACCCGCACCAGGGGCACGGCCGGCAGGCTCGGGTCGCCGAGCACGGCGTCGACGCCGGCGCCGAGATTGAAGATCGCCTGGAGGTGCGGGAAGGCCGCGAGCCGGCCGGGCGGCGGCTTCCACACGGCGGCGTAGCGCACCTCGGCGGGATCGACGCGGTCGTCCGGCAGCAGGGCCACGCGCCGTCCCGGGCAGCCGCGGCGGAAGCGCTCGCGCCAGCGCTCGGGCGCCCAGTTCTCGGTCCCTCCCGAGATCAGGAGAGCGAGCGCGCCCTTGCTCACTGGCTCACCACCCCCTCGGGGGCGGTCTCGAGATCGAAGGCGGCCGCGAACAGCGCGCGTGTGTAGCCGGTCTTCGGATCGGCGAACAGCTCCGCGGCCGGTCCCTCCTCGACCACCTTGCCGTGGCGCATCACGACCAGCCGGCTCGCCAGCGCGGCCACGACCCGCAGGTCGTGCGAGATGAACAGGTAGGTCAGGTTGCGCCGCTTCTGCAGGTCGCGCAGGAGATCCACCATCTGCGACTGGAACAGCATGTCGAGGGCGCTGGTCGGCTCGTCGAGCACGATGAAGCTCGGCGCGAGCACGATGGCGCGGGCGACCGCGATGCGCTGGCGCTGGCCGCCCGAGAACTCGTGCGGATAGCGGAAGCGGGTCTCGGGATCGAGCCCGACGTCGTTCAGCGCGCGCACCACCCGCGCCTGCCGCTCGTCCTCCGACATGTCGGGATGGTGCACCCAGAGGCCCTCCTCGATCACGTCGGAGACCGACATGCGCGGGCTGAGCGAGCCATAGGGGTCCTGGAACACGATCTGCATGTCGCGCCGGAACGGCCGCATCTCCTTGAAGCGGAGCCCGGCGAGGCTGTTGCCCATGAAGACGATCGGCCCCTCGGAGGAGATGAGCCTGAGGATCGCGAGGCCCAGCGTGGTCTTGCCCGACCCGGACTCGCCGACGATGCCGAGGGTCTCGCCCTTGCGCACCGCGATGCTGACCCCGTCCACGGCCTTGATGTGGCCGACGGTCTTGCGCAGCACGCCGCGCCGGATCGGGAACCAGACCTTGAGGTCGCGGGTCTCGATCACCATCGGCTGGTCGGGCGCGAGCGGCGCCGGATCGGGCTTCGGCTCGGCGGCGAGCAGCGCCCGGGTATAGGGATGGGCGGGGGCCTGGAACACGCGGGCGACCTCGCCGTGCTCGACGATGCGGCCCTCCTTCATGACGCAGACCCGGTCCGCGATCTTGCGCACGATGCCGAGATCGTGGGTGATGAACAGCATGGCCATGCCGAGGCGCGCCTGCAGCTGCTTCAGGAGCTCGAGGATCTGCGCCTGCACGGTGACGTCGAGCGCGGTCGTCGGCTCGTCGGCGATCAGCAGGTCGGGCTCGTTGGCGAGCGCCATGGCGATCATCACGCGCTGGCGCTGGCCGCCGGAGAGCTGGTGCGGATAGCTCTGCAGCCGGCTCTCGGGGTCGGGGATGCCGACCTGGCCGAGCAGGTCGACGATGCGCGCGCGCGCCTCCGCGCCGACGAGGCCGCGATGCAGCAGCAGGATCTCGCCGATCTGCTTCTCGATGGTGTGGAGCGGATTGAGCGAGGTCATCGGCTCCTGGAAGATGATCGTGATGTCGTCGCCGCGCACCCGCCGGATCTCGTCCTCGGGGAGCGCGAGCAGCTCGCGGCCCTTGAAGTGGATCCGGCCCGAGGGATGACGCGCCGAGGGATAGGGCAGGAGCTTCATGATCGAGAGCGCGGTCACCGACTTGCCGGAGCCCGACTCGCCGACCAGCGCGACCGTCTCGCCGCGCCGGATCTCGAAGGAGACGCGGTCGACGGCGACGACCTCGCGCGCCCCCTGGCCGAAGGCCACCGAGAGGTCGCGCACCGTGAGGAGGGGCTCGGCGCTCGCGTCCATCCGGGTCACCTGAAGGTCTTGCGCGGATCGAAGGCGTCGCGCGCCGCCTCGCCGATGAAGATCAGCAGCGAGAGCATGATCGCGAGCGTGAAGAAGCCGGTGAGCCCGAGCCAGGGCGCCTGGATGTTGGCCTTGCCCTGGGCGAGCAGCTCGCCGAGCGAAGGCGAGCCGGGCGGCAGGCCGAAGCCGAGGAAGTCGAGGGCCGTGAGCGTCATCACCGAGGAGGAGAGCACGAAGGGCAGCATGGTCATGGTCGCCACCATGGCGTTGGGCAGGAGGTGGCGGAACATGATGGTGGCGTTGGAGACGCCGAGCGCGCGGGCGGCCTGGATGTACTCGAAATTGCGCCCGCGCAGGAACTCCGCGCGCACCAGGCCGACGAGCGAGACCCAGGAGAACAGGAGCAGGATCCCGAGCAGCACGAAGAAGCCCGGCACCAGCACCGAGGAGATGATCAGCAGCAGATAGAGCGAGGGGATCGAGGTCCAGATCTCGATCACGCGCTGGAAGACGAGGTCGACCCAGCCGCCGAAATAGCCCTGCACGGCGCCGGCCGCGACGCCGATCACCGAGGACACCAGGGTCAGGATCAGCCCGAACAGCACGGAGATGCGGAAGCCGTAGATCAGGCGCGCCAGCACGTCGCGGCCCTGGTCGTCGGTGCCGAACCAGTTGTACTCGAGGTCGGCGCAGCCCGTGAGTCCCTTGCGCTCCACCACCGGGCGGCATTCCTCCTCGGTGAGCAGCCAGGTGGGCTTGGACGGCGCCGGCGTCGGCAGGTCGAGATTGTGGGTGTCGTAGGAGTAGCGGATCGGCGGCCAGTGGATGCTGCCGCCCTTCTCGGCGATCAGCTTGCGGAGATAGGGGTCGCGGTAGTCGGCGGCGGTCTCGAACTCGCCGCCGAAGGTCGTCTCCGCATAGCCCACCACCGCGGGGAAAAAGAGCTTGCCTTCGAGGCGGATCAGGAACGGCCGGTCGTTGGCGATGAACTCGGCGAACAGCGAGGCCACGAACAGGACCGAGAACAGCCAGAGCGAGATGTAGCCGCGGCGGTTGGCCTTGAAGTTCTGCCAGCGGCGCTGGTTGATGGGCGAGAGCGAGAAGCGGCGGCGCCCGCGCGGCGGAGCGCCCGGAATCGCGCCCTGCGGCTTGTCGGCCAGGCGTTCCGGCGGACGGACGGTGGTGACCTCGTCCATCACACCTCCCGGGTCTCGAAGTCGATGCGCGGATCGACCCAGGTATAGGTGAGGTCCGAGATCAGCCCGACGACGAGGCCGATGATCGAGAAGATGTAGAGGGTGGCGAACACAACCGCGTAATCGCGGTTGAGCACGCTCTCGAAGCCGAGCAGCCCGAGCCCGTCGAGGGAGAAGATGGTCTCGATCAGCAGCGAGCCCTGGAAGAAGGCGGAGACGAAGGCGCCCGGGAAGCCCGCGATGATGATCAGCATGGCGTTGCGGAACACGTGGCCGTAGAGCACCTGGCGCTCGGCGCAGCCCTTGGCGCGCGCCGTCAGCACGTACTGCTTGCGGATCTCGTCGAGGAAGGAGTTCTTGGTGAGCAGCGCCGTGGTCGCGAAGGCGGCGAGCGACATCGAGATCAGCGGCAGCGCCAGGTGCCAGAAATAGTCGAGGATCTGCCGGTACCAGGGCAGGAAGGCGAAATTGTCGGAGGTGAGCCCGCGCAGCGGGAACCAGTTGAAGAACGACCCGCCCGCGAACAGGACGATGAGCAGGATCGCGAACAGGAAGCCCGGGATCGCATAGCCGATGATGATGATGCCCGAGGTCCAGATGTCGAAGCGCGAGCCGTCGCGCACCGCCTTGCGGATGCCGAGCGGAATCGAGATCAGGTAGGTGAGCAGCGTCATCCAGATGCCGAGCGACATCGACACGGGGAGCTTCTCGACGATCAGGTCGAGCACCCGCACGTCGCGGAAGTAGCTCTTGCCGAAGTCGAAGGTGAGATAGTTCCACAGCATCAGGAAGAAGCGCTCGTGCGCCGGCTTGTCGAAGCCGAACTGCCTCTCCAGGCTCTTGATGAACTCCGGATCGAGCCCCTGGGCGCCGCGATACTTCGAGGTGATGGCGTCGCCGCCGAGCTGGGGCTGCGAGCGGCTCTGGAAGTCGCCGGACTGGGAGCCCGAGATGCGCGAGGTCGCGCCGGTGTCGGAGCCGCTGATCTGGGCGATCACCCGCTCCACCGGCCCGCCGGGCGCGAACTGCACCACGGCGAAGGACACCAGCATGATCCCGAACAGGGTCGGGATCATGAACAGGATGCGACGGACGATGTAGGCGGTCATGCCGTGCTGGTCACTCCGGGTCGCCGAATCGACGCACTCTAGCGCGCCTCGCCGAGTTTCGCGGCCCTGGTTTCATCGTACCACCAGGTCTCGAGGACGCCGCGGGCGTATTTGGGCTTCTGCGGCGGGCGGCCGAACACGTCCCAGTAGGCGATCCAGTGGCTCGCCTTGTTCCACTGCGGCACCCAGTAGCGCCCGGCGCGGATCACGCGGTCGAGCGCGCGGCAGGCGAAGACCAGGGCCGGCCGGGTCTCGGCCGCGATGATGCGCTCGATCAGGGCGTCGATCGCCGGGTCGGCCATGCCGGCGAGATTGTTGGAGCCGCGGGACGCGGCCGCCTGCGAGGAGAAGAACGAGCGCAGCGAATCGCCGGGGGCGAGCGAGAAGCCGAAGCGGCTGACCGTCAGGTCGAAGTCGAAATCGTCGACGCGCTTGCGGTACTGCACCGGGTCGACGATGCGCAGCGTCGCGTCGATGCCGACGGTGGCGAGGTTCTTGATGTAGGGCATGTGGTGCGGCTGGAAGCTCGGCTCCTCCAGCAGGAACTCGATCGTGATGCGCTCGCCGGCGGGGCCGGCGCGCTTGCCGTCGCGGATCGCGTAGCCGGCCTGCTGCAGGAGCTGCCCGGCGCGGCGCAGCAGCGAACGGTCCTGGCCCGAGCCGTCGCTCACCGGCGGCCGATAGGGCTCGCCGAACACCTCGTCCGGCACCTCGCCGCGGAACGGCTCGAGCAGCGCGACCTCCTCGGGGGACGGCTTGCCGCTCGCCACCAGGTCGGAGTTCTGGAACACCGAGTGGGTCCGGTCGTAGGAGCCGTACATGATGTTCTTGTTGGTCCACTCGAAGTCGAAAGCGAGAATCAGGGCCTCGCGCACGCGCGGGTCCTTGAAGCGGTCGCGGCGGGTGTTGATGAACCAGCCCTGCGCGCCGGACGGCGTCTCGTCCGGGAGCACCTCGCGCTTGACGCGGCCCTCGCGGATCGCCGGGAAGTCGTAGCGGGTCGCCCAGATGCGCGAGGTGAACTCCTCGCGGAACAGGTAGCTCTTGGCCGTGAAGCCCTCGAAGGCGACGTCGCGGTCGCGGTAGTACTCGTAGCGCACGGTGTCGAAATTGAACTGGCCGCGCGCGAAGGGAAGGTCGGCGCCCCACCAGTCCTTGACGCGCTCGAAGGCGATGTAGCGGCCGGGCTCGAAGCGGCCGACCCGGTAGGCGCCGGAACCGAGCGGCACCTCGAGGGTCGACTCGTCGAACGGCCGGTCCGCGTAGTAGGCGCGCGAGAAGATCGGCAGGCCGGCCACGAACAGCGGCACGTCGCGCGCCCGCTTCGGCGCGAAGCGCACCACGACGGTGGCGTCGTCCGCCGCCTCGATCGCCTGCACGTCGCGCATCTGGGTGCGGATGAGCGGGTGCCCCTTCTCCTTGAGCGTCGCGAGCGAGAAGGCGGCGTCGTCGGCGGTGAGCCGCGTGCCGTCGTGGAAGCGCGCCTCGGGACGCAGGCGGAAGCGATAGACGAGCCCGTCGGCGGAGCGGACCACCGAGCGCGCCGCGAACCCGTACATCGCGTCCGGCTCGTCGGTCGCGCGCGCCATCAGGCTCGCGAAGGTGAGCTCCATGCCCTGGGCGGCCTCGCCCTTGAGGATGTAGGCGTTGAGCGTGTTGAAGGTGAGGAAGGACTGGTTGTAGGCGCGGGTCGGCCCGATCTGGGAGAACAGGCCGCCCTTCGGCGCCGCCGGGTTCACATAGGCGTAGTGAGGGAAGTCGGCCGGGTACTTGAGATCGTGGAAGGCCGAGATGCCGTGCGCCTCGATCTCCTCGGCCGCGACCGCGCCGCCGCCGAGCGCCGCGGCCGCCGCGCCGCCGGCCCCGAGCCGGAGAAGATCGCGGCGCGAGAGATCCCCGGGAGACGCGCGGCAGGCCATCAGCGGCCTCCGGTCTTGGCGGCCTTGGCGGCGTCCCACCACCAGACGTTCGGGAAGGCGGAGGCGCCGTATTCGGGAAGCTTCTCGGGGCGGCCGAAGCGGTCCCAGCGCGCGCTGCGCACCTTGCCGTAGGTCCATTGCGGGACCACGTAGTGGTTCCACAGCAGCACGCGGTCGAGCGCCTTGGTGGCGGCGACCAGCTCGGCGCGGTCCTTGGCGAAGATCACCCGCTCGATCAGCGCGTCGACGGCCGGGTTCTTGATCCCGGCGAGGTTGCGCGAGCCCGGACGGTCGGCGGCCTGCGAGCTCCAGAAGTCGCGCTGCTCGTTGCCGGGCGAGAGCGACTGGCCCCAGGATCCGACGACCACGTCGAAGTCCCAGTTGCGCTCGCGGTTGGTATACTGCGCGTCGTCGACGGTGCGCACCGAGACCTGGATGCCGAGGCGCTCGAGCGAGGGCTTGTAGAAGAGGATCACGCGCTCGAAGGTCGGCTGCGAGATCAGGAACTCGACCGTGAAGGGCTCGCCGGTCTGCACGTTGACGAGCCGGCGGTCCTTGACCTCCCAGCCGGCCTCCTTGAGGAGCCGCAGCGCCTCGCGCAGGTTGGCGCGGACCTTCTCGGGCGAGCCGTTCACCGGATTGACGAAAGGCCTGGTGAAGACCTCGGCCGGCACCTTGTCGCGCACGGTCTCGAGGATCTCCAGCTCCTTGCCCTGCGGGAGGCCTTCCGCGGCGAGCTCGGTGCCTTCGAAATAGCTCCGGGTGCGGCGGTACTGGCCGTAGAAGATCTGCTTGTTCATCTCCTCGAAGTCGAAGACGTGGTTGAAGGCGAGCCGCACGCGCGGGTCCTTGAACTTGTCGCGCCGGGTGTTGAACACGAACGACTGCATGCCGCCGGAGCTGCGGATCGGGAATTCCTCGAGCACCACGCGGCCTTCGCGCACGGCCGGGAACTCGTAGGCGGTCGCCCAGTCCTTGGCGCTGTTCTCGGTGCGCCAGTCGATGGCGTCGCCCTTGAACGCCTCGAGCGCGACGGTCGAGTCGCGGAAATACTCGAAGCGCAGCTCGTCGAAGTTCTCCTGGCCGATATTGACGGCGAGGTTGCGGCCCCAATAGTCCTTCACGCGCTCGAGCACGATGCTGCGCCCGGGCACGAATCCCTTCAGGCGGTAGGCTCCGCTGCCGAGCGGCGGCTCGAGCGTCGTCGCCGCGATGTCGCGCGGCCGGCCCGAGGCGTCGGTGCCTTCCCACCAGTGCTTCGGCAGGATGCGCAGCTGGCCGACGATCTGCGGCAGCTCGCGGTTGCCCTTCTCGTCGAACGTGAAGGTGACCTCGCGCGCGGCGGTCTTCTCGACCTTGGCCACGTGCCGGTAGTAGGCCGCGTAGAAGGGATGGTTCTTGCGGTAGGCCTCGAGCGAGAAGATCACGTCCTCCGGCGTCACCGGCTTGCCGTCGTGCCACTTCGCCTCGGCGCGCAGCCGGTAGGTGACGGAGCCGTAGTCGGCCGGGTAGCTCACGGCCTCGGCGAGGAGCCCGTACTCGGTCGAGACCTCGTCGAGCGCCGGCGCCATCAGGGAATCGTAGATGAGGTCGATGCCGCCGGCGATCGAGCCCTTCACGCCGGCCACCACAGTGTTGAAATTGTCGAAGGTGCCGACGGCGACCAGCCGCACGCTGCCGCCCTTCGGCGCGTTCGGATTGACATAGTCGAAATGCGCGAAGCCGGCGGGATATTTCGGCTCGCCGAAGAGCGAGAGACCGTGCCGCCAGGCCGTCTCGCCCTGCTGTGCGCCCGCGGGCAGCGCCGCGAGACCTCCGACCAAGAGGGCAAGGGCGGCACGGACGATGAAGCGGCTCGATGTCACGCAGGCCTCCGGGGCGATGGGCTCTGGGGTCGTCGCAGGGTCTCGCGCAGACCCGGGCTTCGCGCCGGCGGGCGAGGAGAGCGACAATGGGGCGGATTATGTCGGTTTTTCGGTGCTTCGCCACCCGGGCAGGGTCGCATTGGCGTGATCCGGCAGGATCGGCGGGGGACCAATCGTCGCACAGTGCGGAACGGCCGGGCACGAGGCCCGGCCGCCGCGGAACCCCGACGAAACCGTGATGCTATTGCGCCTTCGGCGCCCCGCCGGCGTCGGCGGCCTTGGGCAGCGGCGCCGGATTGTCGGCCTGCGCATTCAGGTAGGCGATGAGGTCGGCGCGCTCGCTGCCGCGCGAGACGCCGGCGAAGCCCATGGTGGTGCCCGGCACCGCGCCCTTGGGATTCTGGATGAAGGCGTTGAGCTCCTCGATGGTCCACTCGCCGCCCTTCGCCTTCATGGCGGCCGAGTAGTTGAACCCCGGCACCGAGGCCTTGGCGCGGCCGATCACGCCCCAGAGGTTCGGACCGACCTTGTTGGGGCCGCCCTTCTCGAAGGTGTGGCAGGCCACGCACTTCTTGGCGGCGGTCAGCCCGCGCTCCACGGTGGCGTTGGCGAGCAGCTTCTCGATCGGCTCGTCGGCGGGGGCCGCCGCCTGCTGCTGCTGTTGCGGCTGCTCCTCGACCGCGATCTCGTAGCCGGGCTTCGCCGGCACGGCGGGCGCGAACAGTGCATCGGCCCCGATGTTGAGGGAGAGCAGCACGAGGCACGTGAACAGGAACGCGCCGAGGATCTTGTTGAGCTCGAAGGAATCCATCGAAAGTCGGCTCCCGGGGGAGAAGCGGAACGGACCAGGCGCCCGCGGCGCGGACAGATAGCCGGTTTGCGCCGTCCCTGGCAACCCGTATAAGCGGAGCCGTGACCTCGTGTTTCGCGTATGCCGGGCGGCCTCTGCCGCCCGGCTCTCCGTGTGGTGCGTGCCCATGACGCCGGGCGAAGTCCTGATCCTGATCCCGGCCCGCATGGCCTCCACGCGGCTGCCCGACAAGCCCCTCGCCGCCATCGCCGGAACGCCGATGATCGTGCACGTGCTGCGGCGCGCCCAGGCGGCCGGCGTCGGCCGCGCCGTGGTTGCGACCGACTCGGACGCAATCGCGGCGACGGTCGCGGCGGCCGGCGGCGAGGCCGTGCTGACCCGCGCCGACCATGCCTCGGGCTCGGACCGCATCTTCGAGGCGCTGGAGCGGCTCGATCCGCAGGGCGGCGTCGCCGTGGTGGTCAATGTGCAGGGCGACCTGCCGACGGTCGCGCCGGGCGACATCACGGCGGCGCTCTCCCCGCTCGCCGATCCGGCGGTCGACATCGCGACCATCGCGGCCGAGATCCGCGAGCCGTCCGAGCGCACCAGCCCGCATGTCGTGAAGGTGGTCGGCTCGCCGGTCGGGCCGCGCCGGCTGCGCGCGCTCTATTTCACGCGCGCGACCGCGCCGTTCGGCGACGGGCCGCTCTACCACCACATAGGATTATATGCGTATCGGCGCGCGGCGCTCGCCCGCTTCGTGGCGCTGCCGCCCTCGGCGCTGGAGCGGCGCGAGAAGCTCGAGCAGCTGCGCGCGCTCGAGGCCGGGATGCGCATCGACGTCGCCCTGGTCGACACGGTGCCGCTCGGGGTCGACACGCCGGAGGACCTGGAACGGGCCCGGGCGCTGCTTTCGGGCCGTCCTTGAGACGGTCCGACGAAAACCATTCCCACCTTCCGGGATCATGACCTAAATGGCGCAGGCGCGGGGACGAGCATGAGCAGGGACAAGGCGAAGCGGATCGTGTTCCAGGGCGAGCGGGGCGCCAACTCCCACATCGCCTGCCTCGCGGTCTATTCCGACTACGAGCCGGTGCCGTGCGCGACCTTCGAGGACGCGCTCACGGCGGTCTCCTCGGGCGAGGCCGAGCTCGGCATGATCCCGATCGAGAACTCGATCGCCGGACGCGTCGCCGACATCCACCACCTGCTGCCGCACGCCAACCTGCACATCATCGGCGAGCATTTCCTGCCGATCCACTTCCAGCTGATGGGGCTCAAGGGCGCGACGCTGGAGTCGATCAAGACCGTGGAGAGCCACATCCACGCGCTCGGCCAGTGCCGCCGCTTCATCCGCGAGCGCGGCTACCAGGCCGTGATCGCGGCCGACACGGCGGGCGCGGCGCGCCACATCGCGGAGACCGGCGACACGACGCGCGCGGCGCTCGCGCCGCGGCTCGCCGCCGACATCTACGGGCTCGAGGTGCTCGCCACCAATGTCGAGGACGTCTCCCACAACACCACGCGCTTCGTGATCCTGTCGCGCGAGGAGAGGCTCGCGCCGCAGGGCAGCGGCCCGGTGGTCACGACCTTCATCTTCCGCGTCCGCAACCTGCCGGCCGCGCTCTACAAGGCGCTCGGCGGATTCGCGACCAACAACGTCAACATGACCAAGCTCGAGAGCTACATGCTCGAGGGCAACTTCTTCGCCACCATGTTCTACGCCGACGTCGAGGGGCATCCCGACGATCAGAGCCTGCGCAACGCGCTCGAGGAGCTGAAGTTCTTCTCGCGCGAGTTCAAGATCCTCGGCGTCTATCCGGCGCATGCGTTCCGGGCGACGTTCCGGGAGGAGAAGTGACGCGATGTCGCTTCGCTCACCCGGATCTACGGCGCGTCATCGTCCGGGCGGCGCGGCGGAGGGTACCCCTCGCGCGGCTCGACGGCGCGCAGGTTGAGCGCGTCCGGGAGCCAGTAGGGATCGTCGACGGGGCACGCCGGGCGCGCCCGCGAAACAGGCGGGGCGGGCCGGCGGAAGGGAAGGACGACGCCCATCGGAGCTAGCCCACGCGCCGGTTGAGCATCTCGTGACGGACGCACATCACCTTGACGCGCTCGTCCTGCGCCAGGTTCTGCCCGACCGAGAGGCCGGCGAGGAAGGCTTCGCCGCGCATCATGCATTGGGCCGGGAGCATGAACTCCTCGGGCACCTGCACGACGGTGGTGGCATTGTCGCGCGTGCACTCACGCAGCTCGGGGGTGATGCTCAGCGAGCATACGAGCACGATGGCGGTCAACATTCCGCGGTCTCCGGTTCGTTGCCATCCGTGCCAGTGGCATGTCCACTGCCCGCTCCATGATGGCCGGTGAACGCGGTCCGCAAGGGTTCGGTTCCGGTTCGGTTCCGGCGCCGGGTACCGGCTGTCCGTTACGGCATTGAACCGATGGAGAAAATCTCGGCGCGAATTTTTCTCGCGCTGGCGCGGCCCGACGCTCAGATCGTCTGGTTGTACGCGCCGACCTCCTCGTGGGTGCGCAGCACGCCGTCGACGGCGCGGAACATCTCGTGCATGCGCTCGCGCGAGACCGGGCTCTCGACCACGACCACGAGCTCGGGCTTGTTGGAGGAGGCGCGCACCAGCCCCCAGGTGCCGTCCTCGACGGTGACGCGCACGCCGTTGACGGTGACGAGGTCGCGGATCTTCTGCCCGGCGATCAGCACGCCCTCGGCCCTGGCCTCCTCGAAGTGCTTCACCACGGCGTCGACCACGCCGTACTTCACCTCGTCGGCGCAGTGCGGCGCCATCGTCGGCGAGGACCAGGTCCGCGGCAGCGCGCGCTTGAGGTCGGCCATGCTCTTGTCGGGGTTGCGGTCGAGCATGTCGCAGACCGCGAGCGCGAAGATCAGCCCGTCGTCGTAGCCGCGGCCGAGCGGCTTGTTGAAGAAGAAGTGGCCGGACTTCTCGAAGCCCGCGACGGCGCCGATCTCGTTGACGCGCCGCTTCATGTAGGAATGACCGGTCTTCCAGTACTCGGTGCGGGCGCCGTTCGCGGCGAGCACCGGGTCGGTCATGAAGATGCCGGTGGACTTCACGTCGACGACGAACACGGAATTCGGCTGTTGCGCCGAGATGTCGCGCGCCAGCATGGCGCCGACCTTGTCGGCGAAGATCTCGTCGCCCTCGTCGTCGACCACGCCGCAGCGGTCGCCGTCGCCGTCGAAGCCGAGCGCCACGTCGGCGCCGCTTGCCAGCACGGCGTCGCGCATGGCGTGGAGCATCTTCATGTCCTCGGTGTTGGGATTGTAGTTCGGGAAGGTGTGGTCGAGCTCGCAGTCGAGCCGCACCACCTCGCAGCCGACCGCCTCCAGCACCTGCGGCGCGAAGGCGCCGGCGGTGCCGTTGCCGCAGGCGCAGACCACCTTGAGCCGGCGCCCGATCTTCGGCCGGTCGGTGAGATCCGCGAGATAGCGCTCGGCGAGCCCGGCGACGAAGCGGTAGGCGCCGCCGCCCTTCAGGTCGAAGCGCGCGCCGAGCACGATCTCCTTCAGGCGCGTCATCTCGTCGGGGCCGAAGGTGAGCGGGCGGTTCGCGCCCATCTTGACGCCGGTCCAGCCGTTGTCGTTGTGCGAGGCCGTCACCATGGCGACGCAGGGCACGTCGAGATCGAACTGGGCGAAATAGGCCATGGGCGTGACCGCGAGCCCGATGTCGTGCACCCGGCAGCCGGCCGCCATCAGGCCCGTGATCAGCGCGTACTTGATCGCGGCCGAGTAGCCGCGGAAGTCGTGGCCGGTGACGATCTCGGGGGCGACGCCGAGCTCGCGGATCAGGGTGCCGAGCCCCATGCCGAGCGCCTGCACGCCCATCAGGTTGATCTCGCTGCCGAACAGCCAGCGCGCGTCGTACTCGCGGAAGCCGGTCGGCTTCACCAGCGGCTCGGACTCGTAGGCATAGGTGTTCGGAACGAGGGCAGGCTTCGGGGTCGGGAACATGCAATTCACCGTCGGAGGAAGAGGGGGGCGCGCAAGTCGGCGACAGCCGACCGGCGCGGCCGGCTGATAACAGAAAACCGACGGATTGGGAAAAGGTTCGAGGCGAGCGGCTCGTGCGCGAGCGTCATCCCGGGCGCGTCAGCGCGCGCGACCCGGGATCCACAACCGGTCTGTCGGCCGGCGGCAAACCGCAGGGATCATGGATCCCGGCTCTCGCTCCGCTCGGCCGGGATGACGGCGCTGTGAGGCCTCACCGCTCCAGCACGATGTGGTCGGGGCGCACCTCGAAGCGCGAGAGGCGGCGCAGGAAGCTCATGCCGAGCAGGTTGACGGCGAGCTTGCCGCGGTCGAGCACCAGCGCCTCCACGTCGTAGAGCGTGACGTTCTCGACGTCGACGCGGTTGAGGCGCACCGCCATGGCGCGGGCGACGCCGTTTGCGGTCGAGACCCGGCGATCGAACTTCTCGCCGCTGCGGATCAG
>PQAH01000156.1 GCA_003105195.1 Bradyrhizobiaceae bacterium | reverse complement strand
CGACACCAGACCGGTATTCAACAGCGCAAGGCCGCCGCTCGCGGCGATGAAATTTCTCCGGGAGAGGGTCATGACGCGCTCCTCGCGATCGTGCGTATTCGAGGTCCCATGTAAGAGCTTACGCTTAGCTCCCCAATGGCGTTACCGGTCATTTCCGGTCCCGCTTGAATGCGAAAGACCTATTCAATCTGCGCTCGCGCTCGGCGCCAGAGCGGCAGTTTCCGATGGCCCCGAGGGAGCATCTGCCGCACCGCCGCCGACGATTGCCACGTGCAGGTCGACCTTGGCGAGCCAGAAGTCGCGCCTCGCCTCGATCGCCTGCACGTTGGCTAGGATGCGGGCGCGGGCGTCCGCCAGCAGCTCGAAGAGATCAGTCAGCATGCCGCTGTAGTTGAGCAGCTCCTGCTCGGAAATGATCTCGCGCAGCGGAAGAATCTCCTTTTCGAAGTGACGGGCGATATCGTATGTGCCGCGATAGGTCTGGTATGCCTCGTTTGCCTGCGAGCGCACATTCACCGCGCTCTCGATGAGCAGGTTGACGGCGCGCATGTACTCCTGCTCGGCCAGCCGCGTGCGCGCTCGGCCAAAATCATAGATCGGAATCTGGAAGCCAATTTCGTAGCCGTTGAATTTCTCCTTATCCCGCAGCTCCTCTCCATTGGTCTGCGGTATGAGCGTGTTATCCGACGTATTGATGCCGGCCACCTCCAGCATGTTGATGAAGCGGGTTGCACTCGTCAGGTCGTATTGCTTGGCGAGAATGGCGAGTTCCATGCGCGCGATTTGCAGATCGGCGCGCGACAACACCGCCTGGGTCTCCACGTCGGCGATAGCCGGCGGGGGCGGTGGCAGCTTGGCGAGCACGCCGGGTAGCTCGTAGCTCGTCTGCGCGCCCCAAAGACCGAGCGCGCGGTTGAGCTTCTGGCGCTCGGACCGCTGGCGCAGGCGTGCTATTGCGAGCTGCGCAGACACCTCGGCATAGAAGGCGTGCTCGCGCGCCTGATCGAGCTTGGGCAGGGCGCCGGTCTCGCCGAGCTTCTTTGACAGCTCCGAGACCGACTCCGCCGATAGCCGCGCCCGCTCCAGGAAGCTGACGGTCTGATTGGCGGCAACGGTCCTATAATAGGCGCGGCTAGCGATTGCAGCGGTGCGCAACGTTTCTTCGACGGCGCGCACCTGAGCCTGCTGGAACTTGGCCTCGGCAATCTCCCGCCGCCGGGGCAGCGTCAGCAAACCGAGCACGTTCTGCACGATCTGCCGCTCGATTTCGAACTGTCCCGTGGTGAAGAGCTTGGAGAGCGCGAAGGCTGGGCTCGGCGGCAGGCTGGCCTCGACCATTTGCGCTTCGGAAACGCCGAGCTCGTTGTAGGCAGCTTGTAGCCCGCGGTTGTTGAGAAGCGCGATCTGGACTGCCGATTCGGGGCCTATTGGCTCGGCGAGTAACGATTGGACGCGTGCCTCGATGGCCGCCGCATCGGCCTGGTTGCTGATCTTCACCACGTCCTTATCGAGTTGTGCACCGGCCTGCTCCTCGACCGGCAGCATCCCACCGTCGGGCGAGAAGTGGGCGCAAGCCGTCATCGCCAGGGACGCGGCGAGCGCCGCGATGGTCCCCGCGATTCCTCGCCGGCTAATCGCTACTTCTCGGCCTCGGTTCAGCATCTCGCACCTGGGCAACGCTCACTCGTTTAGTGGTGGTGATGGCCCGACATTCCGTCGTCCGGTTTCGGTGATGACGGCGGCGCGCCACCGTCTTTCGGCATCACGCGGCGATTGACGCCGCCCCAGGGCAACGGCTCGACGGGTCGAAAACTGCGTGTGCCGCTCATGACTGAGCCGTAGTGCTGCGGCGGAACGGCCAGCGGCTCGTCAGGCACAGGTCCGGCATAGGGCCAATCGAGATTGCGCTCGCCCCAGCCGGTTAGCAGCAGCAGTAACAGCGCCAAAGCCGGTTTTGGTACACGCATTGATCAGCTCCAATTCGTGCGCCCATGGCGCACTGCCCGCGAATTCAGTGTCGCGGGGACCACGCTCGTACGGGCTTCAATCAACTACGATGCGCAGCCGGGTGATGCTGCTACGTGTCGGCAAGCATCACTGAGCTCGAGCCGGGGGTTGGCCCGTCAAGCCTTTGGTGGCCGATCGAGCCCATAGAGAGGCTCCCTGTAGTACACTGCTCGCAGTGGCCAGAGGCGGGTGTGAACGACGCCCGCTATGACGATCGGCTCCCAGCCACTGTTCACGTGGCCCGCCGTATGTGCGGAGGTGCACGGCGCTGTACCGCCTTGGCAGCAACACACGCCCGGGCATGTGGTTGAGCAACCGTCCTTGGGAAGACCGGGAGTGGACTCCACAATGGACGTTGTTTCGTAGAGCGAAGAATCTCGTGCGCGGGAGGTTGTGAGTGAGCGGAGCTCACTGGCGGCAACTCGTGGCGACTCACTTTGAGTGCCAGCAGCGTGATCGCAGGCCGCGGCAGCCGTACTCAGCCCCAACACGAGGCACGCCAGTACGATCATGGTGATCCGGCAGAGCGGCATGCGGATCCTGTGCAAAATCCGTTTACATCTTTTGCTAAGCGCTTGGCGGGGGCCCTTCAAGTTGACTTACAGGCGGAGACGTCCGTCAGGATGCGAGTGTGGTCACACGACAACAGGCCTGTTACGACCTGTTACGAAAACTCCGGTGCATGGAGCCGATATTTGAGAGCAATGAGACCGGAGAGTCGTCAATGCTCGTGTTCGTTACCAGCTGCGCGGCCCTCGTCCGCGAAGCGCTGGTACTGATCAGCCGTCATGTTTGGCAGCTGCCTCACAAACGCGACGATGTTCCAAAGCGTCTGGTCATCGTGCGTGGGGCCGAACGCCGGCATGCCGGTCATCTTGATGCCGTGCTTGACGATCCAGAACAGCTCGTTGGGCGCCCAGGTCGGCGCGGTCTCGGCGAGATCCGGAGCCGCCGGCTGCAGGCGCCAGACGGTCGGCGAGAGCGGCAGCCCGCGCGCGCTGTGGCAGATGAGGCAGCCGGTCTGGACGTGCCGGAAGCCGCGGGTCACCTGGGCCGGATCGCCGAGCCGCGGCACCGCGATCGAGGCCGCGTGGAATTGCACCGAGCGCCGCATGCCGAGCTCGAGCCACCAACGGATGATCGCGAAGTGGGGCTTGGTGGCCGCCACGTCGTAGACCCCCGACAGTGTGACTGCCGCGGTTACGATCAGCGCCGCCAGCCCGGCGGCGACGAACCCGGCCATCACCCTCATGCGGCATCCCGTCTCGATGGCCGCGGTGCAGGCGGCCCGTCGCTAACGCGCGGGCGGCCGCATTGGTTGCGGCGCTCCCATGGATGCCGGATCGGAATCGGGCCGTCAGGCGGCGACGAAGCGCGCGATGTCGTCCGCATGACGGCGCGGGAACGTGCCGAACCAGACCGTGTAGGCGGCGGGGCGGACCGCGAAATCGCGCCGCAGCGCCGCGTACTCGGACCAGCGCCAGTCGCCCGCCTCGGCGGGCTCGGGTTCCGCATCGCCCTCGAAGACGCCGCCGAACAGGTGCACGAGCTCGTGCTCGATCAGCTCGCCCACGCGGGCCCGGTAACGCATCGCGAAAGGCGGGGCGAGCGGCGCCTGGTAGCCCATTTCCTCGCCGAGCCGCCGCGTCGCGGCGGCGGCGCTGCTCTCCCCCGGTCGCAGGTGGCTGCAGCAGGTGTTGGTCCGCAGCCCGCCCGAGTGATACTTGGCGGGGGCGTGCCGGTGCAGCATCAGGTGGCCGCCGAGTGGCGGATCAGCACCGAGATCGCGGCGTGGAATCGTCCGCGCCGGTGCGCCTCGAGCTTTGCATCGCGCCGATCGCGCGGGTCGCGCGGGTCGCGCAGCACGACATCGTCCCGGGAGGTGTCGGCCCGCGAGCGCCGCCCGACGCGCCGAGCGGATCGCTCAGCGCAACAACGACTTGATCTTCGGCAGCGTGCTCGTACGCCATTGGCTCTCACCGAAACTGCGGTCGACGATCTTCTCGTCCGCGATCACCAGCCACAGCGGCACGCCGGCCCCCGGACCGAGCTCGCCGCGATAGCGCTGCAGGTCCTCTGGCCAGGTCTCGTCCTTGAGGACGTCGCGCAGCGACGCCGCCTTCACCTCGCGATACGTGATACGCGAAAACACGGATGCGGCCCGGAACTGCGCGCCCTCGCCGGCTTGCCACTTGCGGCACGGCGCACAGTCGTCCGCGCCCACATAGAGCAGCAGGAGAGTCTTCGGCGCCGCCGGCGCCGGCCACAGCGCCGCGACCGCGACCGCCGCCGCGAGCGCGCCGAGGAGTCCCGCGACCGGCCGCATCCGTTTCGTCCGCAACCATTCCGTCGGAACACGCATGCCGACAATTATTTGTGCGTGCGCCGCACAAACCTTGACCAGAGTCAAAATGGGCGGGGCCCTTCGGACTTATTTTTTGCCGCAGTCATTCGCGAGCAGGGGCAATCCATGACCAACGAGACCGAGACCGAGCAGACGCCCGAGCACGTCCCGATGATGCAGCAGATCCTCGACAACCCGTTCCTGCTGCTCTTCCTGGGCGTGACCATCCCGACCGTTCTCTACATCCTCTGGGGCGTGATGGAAGTCGCATCCATCCCCCTTGCCGACTAGCTCACACTCTCACGAGGGGGACCGTTATGGCTGTCACACCGCCCGCACAACGCATCTGGTGGAATGAACCGATCGAACGGGTCGAGCTGACCTGGGTGATCATCGCGTTTCTCTGGGGCCTCTTCATGTTCGGCTTCATGATCGCCTGGCACTTCATCGGCGGTCAGAACCTGTCCCGCGAGGCCTACCGGATCGCGCCGTCGAAATACGAGGCGAAGGTCGAGGAGTTCGCCAAGAAGCACACGGTGCGCGAGGAGAAGGGCGTGCCCGTGGTGAAGCCGCCCGCCGGCAGCGACATCTACATCCTGGGGCGGCTCTGGCAGTGGTGGCCGATTCTCGAGCTCGAGAAGGGACAGAGCTACCGCGTGCACATCTCCTCCATCGACTGGCAGCACGGCTTCTCGCTGCAGCCGACCAACATCAACATCCAGGTGCATCCCGGCTACGAGCACGTGATCACCCTGACGCCGACCGAGGCTGGCGAGTTCGGCATCGTCTGCAACGAGTTCTGCGGGATCGGTCATCACACGATGACCGGCAAGATCTACGTCACTGAACCGAAGCGCGCCGAGTCCGGCCAACGCCTCGCCGATGGGAGGTAAGAATGACTGCTGAGACCGTCGTCGGCGTCGGGCGCAGAGCCGCCGCAGCCGATTTCCGCACCTGCCCCTATACCGGCCTGAAGGTCGACGCCGCCGCACAGACGCTGATCAAGGCGAACGCGGTCGCGGCCGTCGTCTTCCTGCTGATTGGCGGGCTCATGGGCCTGCTGGTCGCGCTGACGCGCTGGCCGGCCGTGCACCTCCTGCCCGCCGACTGGTTCTACCTGGTCCTCACCGGCCACGGCGCCAACGTGCTGCTGTTCTGGATCATCTTCTTCGAGATCGCGGTGCTCTATTTCGCCTCCGCGGTCCTGCTCAACTGCCGGCTTCCGGCGCCGAAGTTCGCCTGGCTCGGCTTCGCGCTGATGGTGGTGGGCGCGATCATCACCAACGTCGTGGTGCTGCAGGGCGAATCGAGCGTGATGTTCACGTCCTATCCGCCCATGATGGCGAAGCCGAACTTCTACCTGGGGCTGATCCTGTTCGCGGTCGGCGCCCTGATCGGGTGCGCCATCTTCTTCGCCACCCTGGCGATCGCCAAGCAGGAGCGGACCTACGAGGGCTCCATCCCGCTGGTCACCTTCGGCGCGCTGACGGCGGCGATCATCGCGGTGTTCACCATCGCCTCCGGCGCGATCATCCTGATCCCGACCTGGCTCTGGTCGCTCGGCCTGATCGGCGAGATCGACCCGCTGATGTACAAGGTCGTGTGGTGGGCGATGGGCCACTCCTCGCAGCAGATCAACGTCTCGGCCCACGTGTCGATCTGGTACATGGTCGGCGCCCTGCTGCTCGGCGCCAAGCCGCTCTCCGAGAAGGTGAGCCGCACCGCCTTCTTCCTCTACATCCTGTTCCTGCAGCTCGCCTCGGCGCACCACCTGCTCGCCGAGCCGGGCCTGACGGCGAGCTGGAAGATCGTCAACACCAGCTACATGATGTACCTCGCGGTGCTCGGCTCGATGATCCATGGCCTCACCGTGCCGGGCTCGATCGAGGCCGCCCAGCGCAAGAACGGCTACGACAAGGGCGTCTTCGAGTGGCTGCGCAAGGCGCCTTGGGGCAACCCGGCCTTCGCCGGCATGTTCCTCTCGCTCGTGATGTTCGGCTTCATCGGCGGCATCTCGGGCGTGGTGCTCGGCACCGAGCAGCTCAACGTGCTCATGCACAACACGATCTACGTCCCGGGCCACTTCCACGGCACGGTGGTCACCGGCACCACGCTCGCCTTCATGGCGGGCACCTACCTGGTGCTGCCGCTGATCTTCCAGCGCGAGATCGTCTGGCCGAAGCTCGCCAAGATCCAGCCCTATCTGTTCGGCATCGGTGCCGCCGGCATCTCGCTGTTCATGATGGGGGCCGGCACGCTCGGCGTGGCGCGGCGGCACTGGGACATCACCTTCAGCGACGCGGAGCTCTCCTTCGCCCACTCGGCGGGAGCGTTCCTGATGATGGGCCTGAACGGCGTGTTCGCCATCCTGGCGGCGCTCGGCGGTGCCATCTACGTGCTGGTGGTGGTCGGCACGGTGCTGTTCGGCAAGAAGATCACGGCCGGTCACAAGCTCACCTTCCCGCTGCACGCGGGCGGCGGCGCGGCCGTGTCGCAGTACGGCAGCCACGCCACCACGAAGCTGCCGGGCACCATCGTCCTGGTGGCGATCTTCTTCGTGTGCTTCGTCCTCTACTACTTCATCAACTGGAAGTACCTGTCGGAACTCTGGCTGTTCCGCTGATCCTCGGTCCCCCCGAACCAAGACGGAGACGTGTGATGCTCGCCGCGGTCCGAATGACGGTTTCGCTCCTGAAGCTCAGGATCGGAATAGCGATCGCGGCGAGCGCACTCGCCGGGATGGCGGCGGCGAGCGGCCCCGCCCTGCCCTGGTGGCAGTATCTCGGCCTCGCCCTGGCGGTGCTCGGCGCTTCGGGCGCCGCCGGAGCCTTCAACCACTACTACGAGCGCGACCTCGACCGTCACATGCGGCGGACGCGGTCGCGCCCCTTCGCGAGCGGCGCGCTGCGGGCGAGCCCCTGGTGGCCCACGGCCTTCCTCGGCCTGCTCGCGGCTTCGCTGCTCCTCGCCTGGGCGGCCGGCGGCGGCATGGCCGCGGCCTTCGTGTTCCTCGGCGCCTTCACCTACGGCATCGTCTACACGGTGTGGCTCAAGCGCCGCAGCACCTGGAACATCGTGGTCGGCGGGCTCGCCGGCAGCTTCGCGGTGCTCGCCGGTGCCGCCGCGGTCGATCCGGCGCCGCAGGTGGTGCCGGTCGTGCTCGCGGTCGTCCTGTTCCTGTGGACGCCGCCGCATTTCTGGAGCCTCGCGGCCGCCAAGGGCGAGGACTACGCTCAGGCCGGCGTGCCGATGCTGCCGATCGTGGTCCCGGCCTATGCCTGGACGCTCGCGGTCCTCAGCCACACGGCCGCGCTGGTCGCGATCTCCCTGGTGCCGCTCTGGTTCGGCATGGGCCCGGTGTATGGCATCGGCGCCGGCGCCGGGGGTGCCGTGTTCCTGTGGAAGAGCTACCTGCTGCACCGCGCGCCCACCAAGAAGAACGCGATGGCGAACTTCTTCGCTTCGCTCCTGCAGCTCGCGCTGCTGGTCGCCGGCGTCGCGCTCGACGGGTTCATCGGGTCCCGGCTATGAGAGCCTCCCTCGCGGTCGCAGCGGGGCTCGCGCTCGCCGGTCTCGCATTCCAGCTTCCTGCCGCGGCCGACACGCGCGAGCCGCGCCTCGACCCGCGCCAGGTGATCGAGCGCAGCCAGGCCGCCATCGGCCGGCCGCTCGGCAACCATCAACTCGTCGATTCCACCGGCGCGCCGCTCCGGCTCGACGCCTATCGGGGCAAGCCGCTGGTGATCAGCCTCGTCTACACGGCCTGCAGCTCGGTGTGCCCGGTCACCACCCAGCACCTCATCGACGCGGTCGGCGAGGCCCGCCGCATGCTCGGCAAGGATCAGTTCGCGGTGCTCACCGTCGGCTTCGACGCGCGCAACGACACCCCGGCGCGCCTGGCGCATTTCGCCTCCGCCCAAGGCGTGCGGCTCGACAACTGGCGGCTCGCCAGCGGCGATACCGGCACCGTCGCGGGGCTGCTGCGCGATCTCGGCTTCTCCTACGCCCGCATCGCCGGCGGCTTCGACCACATCACTCAGACCACCATCGTGGACCGTGAGGGTCGGATCTACCGCCACGTCTACGGCGAGGACTTCCCGGTCCAGATGTTCATGGAGCCGCTCAAGGACGTGGTCTACGGCACCACGACCACGTTCACGTTCAGCGGCCTGGTCGACCGGGTGAAGTACATCTGCACGATCTACGATCCCGGCGCCGGGCGCTATCGCATCGACTACGGCCTGGTGTTCGGCAGCGTCATCGCGGCGTTCTCGCTGGTCGTGATGGGCGGTCTCATCCTGCGGGAGTGGCGGCGTGCCGGCCGGCGCGCCGCATGACTCGCGCGTCTCCCGGCCCGCGCCGGGTCGAGCCACACCGGAGGTCAACGTGATCGGCGCCATCCGCAAACCGCTGCGCTACGGCTTCGAGCTGATCGAGCGGCCGTTCGAGCGCGTGTTCGGGCCGGCGCTCAATCCGCTGGCGCAGCTCGGCGCGCTCGGCTTCTTCTTCTTCTGGATCGTCGCGGTGAGCGGCATCTATCTGTTCATCTTCTTCGATACCGGCATCGAGCAGGCCTACCAGTCGGTCGAGAGCATCACCAACGACCACTGGTACCACGCCGGCGTGATGCGCAGCCTGCACCGCTACGCCTCCGACCTCATGGTCGTCATGGTCGCGACCCATCTCCTGCGCGAGTTCGCCTACGATCATTACCGCGGCGCCCGCTTCTTCTCCTGGCTGACCGGCCTGCCGATCATCTGGCTGCTCTACGCGTCCGGCATCACGGGCTACTGGCTGGTCTGGGACAAGCTCGCCCAGTACGTCGCCATCATCTCCTCCGAGCTGCTCGACTGGCTGCCGATCTTCGGCGAGCCGATCGCCCGCAACTTCATCGCCACCGGCACGCTCACCAGCCGCTTCTTCACCCTGATGGTGTTCATGCACATCGCCGTGCCGCTGTTCCTGTTGTTCCTGATGTGGGTGCACATCCTGCGCATCTCGCGGCCGAAGGTGAATCCGCCGCGCACCCTCGCACTGATGTCGCTCGCCGCGCTGATCGGCGTGTCGCTCTGGAATCCGGCGGTGTCGCAAGGCCACGTCGACCTCGCGCGCGCCCCCGTCGAGGTCGGCCTCGACTGGTTCTATCTGCCGCTCTATCCGCTCACGGATATCTGGGGAAAGGGCGCGGTCTGGGCCTTCCTCGGCGCCTTCTCGGTGATGATCGGCCTGATGCCCTGGCTGCCGCCGCTGCGCCGCGCCAAGGCCGCCGAGGTCACCCTCGACCACTGCAACGGCTGCGGACGTTGTGCCGAGGATTGCCCCTACGAGGCGATCCGCATGGTGCGGCGGACCGATGCGCTGCCGTTCCCGACCCAGGCCGAGGTCAATCCCTCGCTCTGCGTCTCCTGCGGCATCTGCACCGGCTCCTGCCCCTCCTCGACCCCGTTCCGCCGCAGCGAAGAGCTCGTCACCGGCATCGATCTGCCCGAGTACTCGCTCAAGGAGCTGCGCGAGCGCACCCGCGAGACCGCCGCCGCCCTCGAGGGTCCGGGCCGTGTGCTGGTCTTCGCCTGCGAGCACGGGGCCGGCGCCGGCGGCGAGCGCGGCGTCGTCCCGGTGCCCTGCGTCGCCATGGTGCCGCCGTCCTTCTTCGACTTCGTGCTCAGCCGCAAGCTCGCCGACGGTGTCGTGGTGGCGGGCTGCGCCGAGAGCGCGTGCTTCAACCGGCTCGGCGTCACCTGGACGCAGGAGCGCTTCACCGGCGCACGCGATCCCTACCTGCGCGCGCGCGTGCCGCGCGAGCGGATCAAGACCATCTGGGCCTCGACCCTCGAGGTCGCCCGCTTCGAGCGCGAGCGCGCCGCCTTCGCGGCCGAGATCGCGGCCCTGCCGCCGCCGGTCGCGCGCAAGGCCCAGCCGAGCGCGCCCGCAGCGCGGACGCCGGCTCCCGACCGCGTCCCGGAGGGCACGTCGTGATCGCGATTCTCCGTGCGGCGGCGCAGTTCCTCATCATCCTGGCCCTGTTCGGCGGCGTCGCCGCCTTCGCCAACTGGCCGGTCTACCGGCAGACACCGCAAGGAACCGCGGTTATCATGGTGACCTTCGTGCACGGCGCCGACCGCAAGGCCGCGTGCCGCAAGCTCACCCCGGCCGAGATCGCCAAGCTGCCGCCCAACATGCGCCGCACCCAGGAGTGTCCGCGCAGCCGCCCACCACTCTATCTCGAGCTCGACATCGATGGCGCCCCCGCCCTGCGTGCGACCCTGCCGCCGACCGGCATCGCCGGAGACGGGCCGTCCCGCGTCTACGAGCGGTTCGTGGTTCCGGCGGGCGCCCACGAAATCGCCGTGCGCATGCGTGACACGCCGCGCAGCGAGGGCTACGACTACGAACGCACGGGCCGCGTCACGCTCACGCCGGACCAGCTCATGGTCGTCGATTTCCGGGCGGAAAGCGGCGAGTTCCTCTTCCGATAGGAGTTCCGTCATGCCCCTGCTGCAATGGAAGAGCCAGTACAGCGTCGGCGTCGAGGCCGTCGATCACGAGCATCGCGAGCTGATCGACCTGATCAACCGCCTCTACGACCAGCTCGCGGCCGGCCGCTCGAAGGTGCAGGTGGACGCCTTCTTCGGCGACCTGTTCAAGGGCATCTCGGCGCATTTCGCGCTCGAGGAACGCTTCATGCGCGAGCACGGCTACGACCAGCTCACCCAGCACAAGGGCGACCACGAGCGGCTGCTCGACGAGATCCGCGACATCATGGACGACTTCGTCGACGACAAGGAGCTCGACACGGCGCGGCTGGCGGAGCGCCTGGAGGCCTGGTTCGCCCGACATTTCGAGACTCACGACGCCCGGCTGCACAAGGCGCTCGGCGCGCACCCTCACTGACTCCCACTCAATCCCGAAAGGAGCCATCATGCTGAAGAGACTTGCGATCACCACCCTCGCCCTGGCCGCGTCGGGCGGCGCGGGATTCGCCCAGGACCTGGCCGCCGGCGCCACCGCCTACAAGAAATGCGCCGCCTGCCACGACGTCGGCGAGACCGCGAAGAACAAGGTGGGTCCGATCCTGAACGGCCTCGAGGGCCGCAAGTCCGGCACGATCCCGGGCTACAATTACACGGATGCCAACAAGAACTCCGGGATCACCTGGGATCAGGCGACCTTCCTGGAGTACATCAAGGACCCGAAGGCCAAGATCCCGGGCACCAAGATGGTATTCGCCGGCATCAAGAACGAGAAGGAAGCCGCCAATCTCTGGGCGTTCCTCGTCCAGTACGGCGCGGACGGCAAGAAGAAGTAGCGCGTCGCGCGCGCCCGGCGCGATCGGGCTCAGGATCGCCGCGCCGCCAGGGGCTCCGCCCTCGGCGGCGCGTGCAGCGTGCCGCGGATCGCGCCGCGATCGTCGGCGGCGAGCTGGCGCAGCCGGGCGATGTCGCGCACCGCCACGTGCGAGGCGCGCACGTCGACGCCGAACGACCTCAGCTTGGCGAAGGCGCGCGACAGCGACTCGGGCTTGAGGCCGAGGCGCGCCGCGATCAGCACCTTGTCGTAGGGCAGCGCGATCATGCAGCCGCCCTGGTCGCCCGGGCACAGCCCGGCGAGGAACTCCGCCACCCGCTGCACGCCGCTCTGCGCCTTGAGCTGCTCGACCTGCTGCACCAGGTGATGCAGGTGCTGCGAGGTGGACGCGATCATCGCCAGCGCGATGTCGGGCATCTCGCGGATGCAGCGCACCACGTGGTCCGCCGGGATCCGCACCACGCGGGCTTCGCTCACCGCCTCGGCCGTCGCCGGGTAGGAGGCGCCCGTGAAGGCCACGGCCTCCGCGAAGCTGTCGCCTTTGGTGAGCACGTGGATCACGGTTTCCTCGCCTGCGAGCGTGATTCGGTAGAGCTTGACCCACCCGTCCAGCGTGATGAAGAAGGCGGTGGCCGGATCGCCCTGGCGGAACAGCACCTCACGCTCGCGCAGCGTCGCGACCGTCGCGGGCGCCACGATGCGCTGGATCGTCTCCGGCTTCAGCCCGCGGAACACCGCGATGCGGGAAACGACGGCGACGTCTGCGGGCGTGGGCGCGCTCGATCCGTGCTCGGGACGTCGGTTCATGGCGGCTTCCGAGGGTTCGCTCCGATCCTGCGACCGGATTTCGCATATCAAACTAGATTAAGCCAAGCCGCAAAGTCCCGAATTGATCTCCATCAAGAATCTGTGGCCGTACGTCCCTCGCAGGTTGTTTCGGAGTTGACCATGGTCAAGCGCATCGGCGGCCGGATGTGCGTAGATGCCGCATGGGGGAGCCCGCAGCATTGGCTATCGGATTCCACGGATGCGCAGCGTGACGAGCACCCGCCTGGCCGCGTCGGACCGCCCCGCGCAGGAGCTCCTGCGTTCCAGCGCCCTGCTCTCGCACCTGTCGGCACGCGCCCGCGACGAGGTCGTGGCCGCGACCGCGATCGAGCATGTCCCGGCGCGCACGATGCTCCTGCGGGAAGGCGAGCCCCCGCAATGGATCCATCTCGTCCTGGAGGGCCTGGTCCGCCTGTTCACGACCGCCGGGAACCGGCAGATCACGCTCACCATCCTGCGCGCCCCGACCCTGGTTCCTGCCGAGATGATCGACCTGCAGGCGCCGGCGCCGGTCTCGGCCTGCACCCTGCGGCGCGCCCATCTCGGCCGCATCGCGATCGCGGACGCCACGCGGCTTCTCCTGCGCGAGCGCGAATTCGCCGGCCTCGCCCAGCGCCAGCTCGCCGCACATTGGCGCGACCTGCTGTGCGAGGTGAAGAGCCTGCGCGCGCATACCAGCTTCCAGCGCCTCGTGGCCTGGATCCTGGCGATGCACCGGCTGGGAAGCGGGCCGATCGACCTGCCCTACGACAAGTCGGTGCTGGCAGCGCGGCTCGGCATGGCGCCCGAGACGCTCTCGCGCGATTTCGCGCGCCTGAGCAGCCTCGGGGTCTCGGTGAAGGGGCGACGCCTCGACATCGCCGACCCGCGGCTCCTGGAGACGCTCGCCGGCTTCGCGGGCGCAAGCCTCCCGCCGGTGCCGTGAGCCGCCTGCGGCCCGCGGTCGCCGGGGGATCGCAGCGCCGCGATCCGTTGTGCTAAGCCGACACGCACGCCCGACATGGCGGCGCGGAGACCCCTATGGGACGCCCCCTCTGGTTCACGTTCGGAGTTGCGAGCCTCGCGACCGGCGCCGCTGGCGTGGTGCTGCCGCTCGTCCCGGCGACGCCGTTGCTGCTGCTCGCGGCCTTCTGCTTCGCCCGCAGCTCGCCGCGGCTCCACGCCTGGCTGCTCGACCATCCGCATTTCGGCCCCGTGATCGTCGACTGGCGCGAGCACGGCAGCATCTCGCGCAACGTCAAGCTGGCGGCGCTCGTCGTGATGGCCGCGACCCTCGCGGGCTCCACGGCCTTCGGCGTGCCGTTCTGGATCGTCGCCATTCAGGCCGTGGTGTTCGCCGCCGTCGCGACCTTCATCCTGACGCGGCCCGACCGCGTGCCCGGCGACGACTGACGCCGCCTTGATTTCGGTCAGGCCGTGCCGGGCGGCGCCGTGCCAGCCTGCGTGCGCGGACCCGGTCCCGCGAGCCTGCCGGAGCCATCGACCATGGACCATCGCCGGATCGCGCCCCCCCTGCTCGGGCAGCGCCATGCGCTCGGCCATGACGCGATCGACGTCGACCATTTTGCGATCGCGGACTGCTGGATGCGGGCCATGGAGAGCGCGCCGATCGCGCTGCCCTGGCACATCGCCCGGCTGCGCAAGCGCATGCGCGACCACTTCACGAACGAAGCCGCGCTGGTGGAGGCCGCGGGCGTGCCGTTCTGCCACTGCCATCACGCCGAGCACGACGCGATGCTCGCGGTCTGCGACGACGCCTACGGCCTTGCGGAGCGCAACCCGCGCGCCGCTCGCGGCCTCCTGCGCCGCGCCTTGCCACCGCTGGTGCGCAGCCACGTGATCGGCATGGACCAGATCGCGGTGCTGATCATCCACTCGGCCACGCCCGCGCACGCCGCCCTGATGTGAGCCGCCGCCAGGCGCGCACAAGAAAATGCCCCGGTCCTTGCGGGCCGGGGCAGAGACCAGGCGGCTAGGGGAGGAAGGGAACAGCGCGCCCGGATGACACACCATAATCATGCCGGCCTCGCCCGCCATTGACCTTGATCAAACGCCGCCGCGAATTTCCCTTGTGACCGGACGCAATCGCTACCCGAATAGGGAGTGCCTGCACGAACCGCCGCGCCGGCTCAAGCCGCCGGCGCGAGACCGGTCCTTGCATGGGCAAATCGCTTCTCCATCCTGATCCCGACGAAGAGCAGCTCGTGGGGCAGCCGCACCACCAGGGGGCCGCGGCTGCGATAGCCGGTCCGGCGGTAGAGCGGCACCCCCGACAGCGTCGCCCCGAGAGACGCCCGCTCGAAGCCCGCCGCCGCAATCTCGGCCTCGACCCGCGCCATGACGCGGCGCGCGATGCCGCGCCGCGCGAAGGCCGGGTCCACGAAAATGCTGCGCACCGTCGCGGCCGGCCTTGCCGGCACCGGCGTGTCTTCCGTCGCATGGGCCGCGTAGTTCGGGGTGCGCACGCTCCAGCCGCCGCACCCCACCGTCAGCCCGTCGAGCACGGCGACGAAAAACGTGCCGTCGTCGATCAGGGCATCGTCCATCGTACCCACATGGGTGATGAAGCTCTCGATGACGTCCTCGTCGTAATAGGCGAGGCCGAGCTCGCGGAAGGAGGTCTCTTGCAGCGCCCGCAGCGCGTCGCGGTCGGCGCGCGTTGCCACCCTGATGTCCGGTATCGTCGTCATGTCGGTCTCCCGATTCTCTCGTGGATGTCGCGCGTCAGCGGCGGATGAGGTCGCGGCAGGTCCAGCGGTCGCGCGCGATGACGCGCGCGCGGCACCGCCAGCCGCCCGGTTCCGCGAGTGTCCCGGTCCGGGTCGCGCGGACCTTGTCGGCGCCGCGCGCCGCCGCGATGGCGACGTCCGGGGTCGCTGCCGGCGCGATCGCCGGCCCGGCGACACTCGCAATGGCGGTGGCAAGGGCGATCGCGAGCGCGCCCCGTCGTGATTCCAGTCGCATGTCGGTCCCCTGTTTGGATCGAGCCCGGCGCGTCCGCGCGCCGTCCGGAGACTTGGTCGCTTCAAGCTTCAAATTGTTTTATTGATTGTTTTTCTGATTTCGATTAATGATTCGAATAATAATGCGCAGCCTGAACCTCGACCAGCTCCGCGCCTTGCAGGCCGTCGTGGACGCCGGGGGCTTCACGGCGGCGGCCAAGCGCCTGAGCCTCTCGCAGCCGGCGGTCTCGACCCAGATCCGCGAGCTCGAGCAGCGGTTGGGGGTCCGCCTGCTCGAGCGGCTCGGCAAGCGCGCCTTTCCGACCGCCGCCGGCCTCGAGGCGATCGCGCATGGCCGGCGCATCGCCCAGGAGGCGGCCGCGCTCGAGGCCGCCATGCGCCGACATCGCGACGGCCATCTCGGGCAAGTGCGCCTCGGCGTCGGCGCGCACATCCTGGTCCACCTGCTGCCGCCGGTCCTGAAGGAGCTGCACGAGACGCAGCCGGGTCTCGAGATCACGATCCAGACCGGTGTCGCCGCGGAGATCCGCCAGATGGTCGTGGAGAACACCCTCGATCTCGCGCTGATCACCATGCCGATCGACGACACGCTGCTCGCGGTGACGCCCGTGCTCTCCGTGCCGCTGCTCGCCGTGATGCCGCAGACCGAGCGCGAGGCGCCGGCAACCGTCGGACCCGGCTTCTTCGCGCAGCGCACCCTGATCCTGCTCGACACGCGCAGCCTGCTCGAACGCATGATCCGCGACTGGCTGCGCGCCGGCGGCGTCGAGCCGAGGCCCGCCATGGAGCTCGGCAATCCGGATGCGATCCGCAACGTGGTGGCGGCCGGCCTCGGCGTCTCGATCCTCCCGCCCGAGGTGGCCGCGGCGCCGGTCCCGGCCGGCGGCGTTCTGACGCGCCCGCTCGCGCCCGCGATCCTGCAGGAGACGGCGATCATCCAGCGCCGCGACAAGCCGGACGCGCCGGGGCTGCGCATCGTGCGGGAAGCCCTGGCTGGTCTGCGCCGCCTCGGCGCGCCGCCGGCGCGCCCGTCCCGTGGCCGCGCCTGAGCGAGCGACGCGCCGTCGCTACGCGAACAGCTCGGGATGGCGCAGCGCCAGCGCCTGCACCAGCGCCAGCGTCTTCATGTCGACGAGCCGGCCCGCGGCCGCGCGGTCGCGCAGCTCGGCCAGAGGGAGCTCGTGCACCGTGATGCTCTCGTGCTCGTCGGCCGCGCCGCCGCCGGCGGCGACGCGGTCCTCCTGCGCATAGGGCGCGAGATAGAGCGTGATCCGCTCGGTCGAGATGCCGGGCGAGGCCCAGACCCTGGCGACGGGCTCGAGCGCGTCGAGCCGCAGCCCCGCCTCCTCCATGGCCTCGCGCCGCACGGTCGCCGCCGCGTCCTCCTCCTCGACGCGGCCCGCGATCGCCTCGAGCACCTCGCCCGCATCGCCCGCATAGGCGACCGGGACGCGGACCTGCGAGACCAGCACCGCGGTGCGCCGCCCCGCGTCGTAGGGCAGCACGCAGGCCGACAGGCCGTGGTCGAGGATCACCCGGTCGAGCCGGCCCCCATCGAGGCCGCGCACGGTCGCCACCAGGAACCGGGTCCATCCCTCGTAGACGGTGCGGACGCTCTCGATGAGTCCTGCCATGATGGTCTCCTGCCGCGGCCCCGAAGACAGGGCCGTAGCCGGAGCGCCCCGTGCGGGCAAGCCGTCAGCTCTCTGCGAATGCCGTCAGCTTGTGGGAGCCGCGCTGGCTGCGCAGCTTCTCGAGCGCCTTGGCCTCGATCTGCCGGATGCGCTCGCGCGTCACGCCGAAGGTCTTGCCGACCTCCTCGAGCGTGTGCTCGCTCATGCCGCCGATACCGAAGCGCATGCGCAGGATCCGCTCCTCGCGCGGCGTGAGTCCGGAGAGCGCCTCGACCACGTGCTCGCGCAGCGCGTTCGCCTCGACGGCCGCGTGCGGATCGACGCCATCCGGCGCCTTGATCAGGTCGCCGAGCGTGGCGTCGCCGTCCTCGCCCACCGGCGTGTCGAGCGAGGTCGGCTCGGGCACGATGGAGAGCGCGTGCTCGACGTGCTGCAGCGGGATCCCGGTGCGCGCCGCGATCTCGTGCGCGGCCGCGTCGCGGCCGTGCTGCTGGTAGATCTTGCGCCGCTCGCGCAGCACCTTGGTGGCGGTCTCGGTCATGTGCACCGGGATGCGGATCATGCGGCCCTGGTCGGCGATCGCGCGCGCGATCGCCTGCCGGATCCACCACACCGCATAGGTCGAGACCTTCACGCCGCGGCGGTAGTCGAACTTCTCCACCGCGTGCATCAGCCCGAGATTGCCTTCCTGGATCAGATCGAGGA
>PQAH01000155.1 GCA_003105195.1 Bradyrhizobiaceae bacterium | reverse complement strand
CCGCTCGCCGACACGCTCACGGCCTTCCTGCACGCGCTCGCCGCGAACCTGGTCTCGGCCGGCGTGCGCCTGGTGCCGCTCGGCCAGACCGACGGGCAGCGCACGCTCGCCGCGCTGGAGACGACCATCGCGGACACCGCCGCGCGCGCGCGCGCGACGCCGCTCGAGGCCGTCGGCGGCGCCGCCTTCCGCGCCGACCTCGCGAGCCTGCGCCACGAGACGCAATACACCCGCCTGTTCCGGAGCTGAGAGATGGATGGGAATGCTCGGCACATGAGGCAGGTGAGCGCGCAGCGCGTCACCCTGCCGTGTCGGACGACAGTTCTCGGCGTCATCCCGGCCGAGCGACGCGAGAGCCGGGATCCATACGCCCTGTCGTTCCGCATCTCGACCACCGGGGTTGTGGATCCCGGCTCGCGCAAGCGCGGCCGGGACGACGCCCCGGTCTCCGACACGGCAGGATCGACCCGCCCTGCGAACGCGAGGTGACGTGATGCCCAATCCCCACGGCCCGCTGCGGGTCGGCGTCGGCGGCCCGGTCGGCTCGGGCAAGACCGCGCTGATGGACGCGCTCTGCAAGCGCTTGCGCGAGCGCTACGAGATCGCGGCGATCACCAACGACATCTACACCAAGTGGGACGCCGACTACCTGGTGCGCTCGGGCGCGCTGCCGGCCGAGCGCATCGCCGGGGTCGAGACCGGCGGCTGCCCGCACACCGCGATCCGCGAGGACGCCTCGATCAACCTCGCCGCCGTCGCCGACATGCGGCGCCGCTTCCCCGACCTCGACCTGGTGCTGATCGAGTCGGGCGGCGACAACCTCGCGGCCACCTTCTCGCCCGAGCTCGCGGACCTCACGATCTACGTGATCGACGTCGCGGCCGGCGACAAGATCCCCTCCAAGGGCGGCCCCGGGATCACGCGCTCGGACCTCTTGGTCATCAACAAGACCGACCTCGCGCCCTACGTCGGCGCCTCGCTCGAGGTCATGGAACGCGACGCGAAGAAGATGCGCGGCCCGCGCCCCTTCGTCTTCACCAACCTGCGCGCCGGCGACGGCGTCGCCGAGATCGCGAAGTTCATCGAAGAGAAGGGCGGGCTGGCGGTGAAGTGATACAGTCTCGGCGTCATCCCGGAAGCCGCGATGCGGCTATCCGGGATGCATAGCCCCAGTGGTCGCGATGCGGACGGACCGGGGTCATGGAATCCCGGCTCTCGCTTCGCCCGGCCGGGATGACGCCGCGTCCTCGTGTCAGCCCTGCCGCAAATCAAGAGATGGAGACGCCATGACCCAACAGACCTCCCGCGACCGGCTCGAAGACGCGCTCGCCCGCATCCGCGATCCGAAGGGCGAGGGCGCGCGCGCCTGCCTCACGGTCTACGAGGAGGCCGCGCGGGCGGCCGCCGACGCGGCCGATGCGCGCGCGCGGCTCGGCATGCCGCTCGGGCCGCTGGACGGCACGGTCGTCACCATCAAGGACCTGTTCGACGTCGCGGGCGAGCCGACCCGGGCGGGCTCGACCATCCGCGCCGAGGCGCCGCCCGCGCGCGCCGATGCCCCCGCGGTGCGGCGGCTGCGCGCCGCCGGCGCCGTGATCGTCGCCAAGACCAACATGACCGAGTTCGCCTTCTCGGGCGTCGGCCTCAACCCGCATTACGGCACGCCCGGCAACCCGGCCGACCGCGCGCGCATCCCGGGCGGCTCGACCTCGGGCGGCGCGGTCGCGGTCGCCGACGGCATGTGCGAGATCGCCATCGGCTCGGACACCGGCGGCTCCACCCGCATCCCGGCGGCGCTGTGCGGCATCGTCGGCTTCAAGCCGAGCCAGCGCCGCGTGCCGATCGGAGGCGCCTTCCCGCTCTCCTTCACGCTCGACTCGATCGGGCCGATGGCGGCGAGCGTCGCCGACTGCGCGGCCGCCGACGCCGTCATGGCGGGCGAGGAGCCGGCGACGCCGGCGCCGGCGCGGCTCGCCGGCCTGCGCTTCGGCGTGCCGCAGGGCCTGCCGCTCGCCGATCTCGACGAGACCGTCTCGGCGCGCTTCGCGGCCGCGGTCGAGCTCCTGCAGAAGGCCGGCGCGCGGCTCTCCGACGAGCCGATGCCGCTCCTCTCCGACATGCTGCGCATCAACGCGGTCGGCGGCTTCGCGCCGGCCGAGGCCTATGCGATCCACCGCGACGACCTCGCGCAGCGCGGCGAGGCCTTCGACCCGAACGTGCGCGCGCGCATCGAGCGCGGCGCCAAGCTCGCGGCCGCCGACTACATCGCGATGGCGCGCGAGCGCGTGCGCCTGGTCGCCGCCATGGACGCGCAGCTCGCGCCCCTCGACGCGCTGGTGCTGCCGACCACCCCGATCGTCGCCCCGCGCATCGACGAGGTCGCGACGCCGGAGACTTTCGGGGCGCGCAACATGGCGCTGCTGCGCAACACCTCGCTCGCCAACTTCTTCGACCTCACCGCGATCTCGCTGCCGCTGCCGCGCGAGGGCCGGCTGCCGGTCGGGCTGATGCTGGTCGCGCGCAACGGGGCGGACCGCCGCCTGTTCGAGATCGCGGCCGCGATCGAGCGGCTGTTCGGGTAGCAGGGGCGGGCGAGCCTGCGGCAAAATTGTTATGGCGGATAACCAAATTCCCTTGCGTCCGGCTCCGCCGCGCACCTAACATCCGGCCAAACTCCAGGGAGGTTTCGATGATCCGACACCGCATCAGCCGCCGCAGCCTGCTGGCGGGCACCGCCGTCACCGCGACCATGCTGGCCGCGCCCGCCATCGTGCGCGGACAGGGGAGCGCGCTCAAGGTCGGAGTGCTGCTGCCGCGCTCCGGCGCCCAGGCCGGCATCGGCCAGGACTGCCACCGCGGCGTCGAGATCGCCGGGCCGATCCTGAAGGACCTCGGGCTCCCCGACCTGCAGATCATGAGCGCCGACACGGAGACCAACGTCGAGGTCGCGCGCGCGCGCGCCGAGAAGCTGATCGCCGACGGCGCGCAGCTCCTGGTCGGCGCCTTCGACTCCGGCCAGTCGACCGCGATCGCCCAGGTCGCCGAGCAGAAGGGCATCCCCTACGTCATCAACATCGCGGCGGCGCCGGCGATCACCGAGCAGGGCTACAAGTTCGTCTTCCGCAACTTCCCGACCGCGCCGATGATCCTCGGCGACGCCTTCGCGAACCAGAAGGAGATCTTCACGGCCGCCGGCAAGGACCCGAAGACGGTGGTGTTCCTGCACGTCAACGACACCTTCGGCACCGCGATGCAGAAGGGCATCGGCGCCGTGCTGCCGAAGTTCAACATGCCCTACACGATCAAGGAGACGATCGCCTACGACCCGACCGCGCGCGACCTCTCGGTCGAGGTCGCCAAGGCCAAGGCGACCGGCGCCGACGCGCTCCTCGTGGTGAGCCGCCTCAACGACGCGATCCTGCTCACCCGCGAGCTGATCAAGCAGCGCTGGAGCCCGATGGGCGTGCTCAGCATGGGCCCGGGCTGGTACGAGGACCAGTACATCAAGACGCTCGGCAAGATGAGCGACGGGCCGCTGAGCTTCGTGCCGTGGTACGACCCGAACAAGAAGCTCTCCAAGGCGCTCGAGGGCGCGCTCGCCAAGAAGTATCCGGAGATCGCCCTCAACACCAACCACATCTACACCTTCGAGGCGCTGCTGGTGGCGGCCGACGCCTACAAGCGCGCCGCCTCCACGGACCCGAAGGCGCTCGCCGACGCGATCCGCACGACCGACATCAAGGACAACGTCTCGACCGGCCCGGGCATCTCGTTCAACGCCAAGGGGCAGAACGACAAGCTCAAGAACGCCGCCATCCAGAACCGCGGCGGCAAGCTCGTCACGGTCGCGCCCAAGGGCGCCACCAACGCCACCGCCGAATGGCCGATGAAGCCCTACGACAAGCGCGGCTGATCTCGCTTCGTCCCGGCCGGGCGAGCGCCGGGAGGTGCTCGCGCGAGCCGGGATCGATATCCCCGGTGGACGTGATATCGGTGAGACAGGGGTTGTGGATCCCGGCTCGCGCGCGCGCTGCGCACGCGCTCGGCCGGGATGACGAACCAACACGTTGACAGGGCTGAGCCGGTGCCTCTCGACATCTACCTCAACGTGGCGGTGAGCGGGCTCCTGACCGGGCTCGTCTACGGGCTGATGGCGCTCGGGCTGTCGGTGATCTTCGGCGTGGTGCGCGTGGTCAACTTCGCGCACGGCGAGATGATGACCATCGCGATGTATCTCGCGATCCTGGCGTTCGCGACGCTCGGGCTCGATCCGCTGGTCATGATGGTGCCGATCGCGGGCGTGCTGTTCGCGCTCGGCTACGTCATGCAGGCCGGGATGATCAACCCGTTCATCAACCGGCCCGAGCACGCGCAGTTCATCCTGCTGGTCGCGGTCGCGATCATCATGGTCAACGTGCTGCTGCTGATCTTCGGGCCGGACGCGCGCAACGTGCAGACCGGCTATTCGTTCGACAGCTTCGCGTTCGGCCGCATCATCGTCGATGCGACCAAGGTCTATGCCGGCGCCGCCGCGATCGTGGTCGCGGCCGCGCTGTTCGCCTTCTTCCGCTTCAGCTTCGTCGGCAAGGCGATCCGCGCCTGCGCCGACAACTACACGGGCGCGCTGGTGGTCGGGCTCGACGTGAAGCGCCTCTACGCGCTCACCTTCGGGCTGGGCGCCGCCTGCGTCGGCGCCGCGGGATCGATGCTGGTGCTGATCATCGACGTGACGCCGGCGCTCGGGCCCGCCTACACGCTGCTCGCCTTCGTGATCGTGATCACGGGCGGGCTCGGCTCGATGGGCGGCGCGCTGCTCGGCGGCGTGCTGATCGGCGTCACCGAGGCGATGGCCGGGCTCCTGTTCACGCCCTCGGCGAAGAGCATGTTCGCCTTCGCGATCCTGGTGCTGGTGCTGCTGTTCCGTCCCCAGGGCCTGATGGGGAAGCGCGCGTCATGAGGGAGCTCCTCGCCGGCGTCCCCGGGCGCGGCCTCGCGCTGATCGCGGCACTGCTCGCCGGGCTCCTCGCCGCGCCGTTCTTCGCGAACGACTACCTGATCACGGTGCTGATCCTGATCCTCTACTTCGCCTATGCGGGCCAGGCCTGGAACATCATGATGGGCTTCGCGGGCCAGCTCTCGCTCGGCCATGCGCTCTATGTCGGGCTCGGGGCCTACACGACCGCGGCGCTCTACGTGCATTTCGGCGTCGCGCCCTGGATCGGGCTGCTCGCCGCGCTGCCGATCGCGATGACGGCGGGCGCGATCATCGGCTTCCTCGCCTTCCGCTTCGGGGTCGCGGGCGTCTATTTCGCGATCCTGACCATCGCGTTCGCGGAGTTCGCGCGCATCGGCTTCGACCATCTCTCCTACGTCGGCGGCTCGGGCGGCTTCTTCCTGCCGGTCGCGCAGTATGCCGAGAACGACCTCTGGAACCTGCGCGGCAAGCCCGTGATGTTCTACTACCTGATGCTGGCGCTCACGGTGGCGGCGTTCCTCGTCTGCCATGCGCTGCTGCGCAGCCGGATCGGCTACTACTGGCTCGCGATCCGCGAGGACGAGGAGGCGGCGCGCGCGCTCGGCATCGACACGTTCCGCTACAAGATGCTGGCGGTGGTGATCTCGGCCGGCATGACCTCGCTCGCCGGCGTGTTCTTCGCCTTCTACTACAACAACCTGTTCCCCGAGCAGGTCTTCCACATCTCGCGCTCGATCGAATTGATCCTGGCGCCGATCATCGGCGGCATCGGCACGCTGTTCGGGCCGATCCTCGGCGCCTTCCTGCTCACCGGCCTCTCCGAGGGCGTGACCGAGTCGCTGCACGCGCTCGGCTTCGAGATCCCGGGCGCCAAGCAGGTGTTCTACGGCATCTGCCTGCTGGTCGTGGTGATGGCGCTGCCCGACGGCATCTGGCCCTGGCTCGCGCGCCGGCTCGGCCTGGAGCGGCGGTCATGAGCGCGCTGCTGACCGTCGCGGGCGTCTCCAAGCGCTTCCGCGGCCTCCTCGCGGTGGACCGCGTCTCCTGCGAGGTGACGCGCGGCGAGATCTTCGCCGTGATCGGGCCGAACGGCGCCGGCAAGACCACGCTGTTCAACGCCATCGCGGGGGTCTACCGGCCGGACGAGGGAACGATCGCCTTCGCGGGCGCGCGCATCGACGGGCTTCCGCCCGACGAGGTCACGCGCCGCGGCATCGCCCGCACCTTCCAGATCGTGCGGCCGTTCGCGGCGCTCTCGGTGGAGGACAACGTGATGGTCGGCGCGCTGCTGCGCGCGCCGCAGGTCGCGCAGGCACGTGCGCGCGCGCACGAGGTGCTGCGCCGGCTCGATCTCCACGACAAGCGCGGCCAGGCGGCCTCGGCGCTCACGCTGCCCGACCGCAAGCGGCTCGAGGTCGCGCGCGCGCTCGCGACCGACCCGCAGCTCCTCCTGCTCGACGAGGTGATGGCGGGGCTCAGGCCGACCGAGACCGACCGCATGGTCGCGATCCTGCGCGACCTCAACCGCGACACCGGCCTCACCATCCTGCTGATCGAGCACGTGATGCGCGCCGTGATGGCGCTCGCGCACCGCGTGCTGGTGCTCCACCACGGCGCGACCATCGCGCTCGGCACGCCCGACACGGTGGTGCGCGAGCCGGCCGTCGTGGAATCCTATCTCGGGGCGGAGGC
>PQAH01000154.1:2689-3405 GCA_003105195.1 Bradyrhizobiaceae bacterium | reverse complement strand
ACCGCGCTCGCGGGCCAGCGGCTCGGCGTCGCCAAGGAGCTCGCCGCCGACACCGACCCGGAGACCGCGCGCCTGTTCGCGGCCGCGGTCGCGGCGCTGCGCCAAGCCGGCGCCGAGATCGTGGAGGTGGAGGTCGCCGCGGTCCTGGAGCTCAACGCCAAGGTCAGCTTCCCGGTCGCGCTCTACGAGGTGCGCGGCGACCTCGACGGCTTCGTCAAGGGCGCCGCCACCGACATCCGCGCGGTCGCCTCCGCGATCGCGAGCCCGGACGTGAAGTCCGTGTTCGAGAACCTGGTGCTCGGCGAGAAGGCGATCCCCGAGAACGTCTATCGCGACGCGGTCGGCCCGCACCGCGCCGAGCTGGTCGCGGCCTACAACAAGGTGTTCAACGACAACCGCCTCGATGCGCTGATCTTCCCGACCACGCCGCTCCCGGCGCAGCCGATCAAGGGCTCCGACGAGAAGGTGATGCTCAACGGCAAGGAGGTCCCGACCTTCCAGACCTTCATCCGCAACACCGACCCGGGCAGCAATGCCGGCATTCCGGGGCTCAGCGTGCCGATGGGCCTCACCCGCGACGGCCTCCCGGTCGGCCTCGAGCTCGACGGCCCCGCCGGCTCCGACCGCAAGCTCCTCGCCATCGGCCTCGCCGTCGAGGAGGCGCTCGGGAGATTGCCGCCGCCGCCGTGAGTCTCGTAGCTTGTAGGGTGCAATAG
>PQAH01000154.1:0-2665 GCA_003105195.1 Bradyrhizobiaceae bacterium | reverse complement strand
GTTTCTGACACAGTAAGGATAGCGCGCCGCAGGCGTGCGTATTGCACCAAGGGCGACTCAGCCGGCGCAATACGCTTCGCTATTGCGCCCTACGATTCAGCGGAACCCGAACACCCGCGCGGGCGTGTGCCACAGCACGCTCTCGCGGTCCTTCTCGTCCGGCACCCAGCGCGCCAGCATCGCCAGGGCGAGGCCGTAGTCGATGCGGTGGTCCATGCGGATGAAGGGCCAGTCGGAGCCCCACAGGCAGCGCGCGGGGCCGAAGGCTGCGACCAGCGCGCGCATGAAGGGGTCCGCCTCGGCATAGGGAAAGCGCGGCGCGAAGCGGAACGGGCCCGAGAGCTTCACGACCACGTTCTCGCGATCGGCGAGCCCGAGGAGGCGCGCGAAGCCCGGCTGGTCGAGGCCGCGCTCCGGGACCGGCCGGCCGCCGTGGTCGACGATCACGGTGCCGGTGGTCGCGCGCAGCACGTCGCCGACCTCGGCGAGCTGGTCGCCCTCGCACTGGATCTGCGTGACGAGGCCTCGCTCCCGCATGCGCGCGATGAGGCGCGTGCCCGCAGCGCGCAGATAGCCGGCGCCCCGCCCCATCAGGTCGAGGCGAATGCCGGCCATGCCGCCCGCCACCAGCCGGTCGAGCTCGGCGTCGGCGACGTCGTCTGCGACCAGCGCGATCCCCTTGAGCCGGCCTCCCGCGCGCGCCAGCGCATCGAGGGTGCAGCGGTTGTCGGTGCCGTAGCCGGCGAGCGGATTGACGATCACGGCATGGCTCACGCCATGCGCATCGAGCACGGCGAGAAACTGCTCCACCGTGCCGAGCTCGTGCGGCGGCGGCGTGTAGGCAGCGCCGGCCGCGAAGGGAAAGCGGGCCGGATCGAACAGGTGGACGTGGGTGTCGACTCGCATGGCCGCAGGCTGCCCGGAGCGGCGCCGGAATTCCAGCCCGTCGGCTGCGATCGGCGCACGCAAGCCGGCTGTCGCCCACTTGCACATTCGATCATGCCCAGGTCGTGCATGCACGAGCTGGGTGCGGCTGTTGCCGGTGTCGTCGGCCACCAGCAGCGCGCCCGCCTTGTCGAAGGGGGGCGAGCGCGGTCCGCGACCAGCTCCGGGCGCAGCGGCTCGACCCGGGCATCGACGTGCCTGCCCCGGTAGCCGCAGCGACGGCTCAGCCGGCGCCCGCGAGCTCGGCGAGCTTGCGCACGGTGTTCCAGTTGCGCCCCGCCAGGTCGACGGCGCGCAGAAGCGCGATGTGCGTGGTCATGCCGAGAGTATAGTGTGCAGCATGGGCATGCGCAGCATGTCCGCCCGACCAGGAGTTCGCCAGGCCCGCTCATGCCACGACATCCGACGAAACGCGACTTCCCGGTCGCCGAGGTGCGGCGCTATCTCGAGCCCGGCCCGATCGTGCTGGTCTCCGCGCGCCGGCGCGGCAAGGCCAACATCATGACCTTGGGCTGGCACACCGTGATGGAGTTCACGCCCTCCCTGGTCGGCTGCGTGATCGCGGCCGGCAACCACTCTTTCGCGATGATCCGCGAGAGCCGCGAATGCGTGATCAACCTGCCGACCACCGCCCTCACCGATACCGTGGTCGCGATCGGCAACACCAGCGGCGCCGAGATCGACAAGTTCGCGGCCTTCGGCCTCACGGCCGACGACGCCCGCGAGGTCGAAGCGCCGCTGATCCGCGAGTGCCACGCGAGCTTCGAGTGCCGCCTGCACGACGACGCGCTGGTCGACCGCTACAATTTCTTCATCTTCCGGGTCGTGTGCGCCCACGTCGCGCCAACGCCGGAGCATCCGCAGACCCTGCACTACACGGGCGACGGCGTGTTCATGGTCGCCGGCAAGGTGATCAGCCGCCGGTCGAAGTTCAGGCCCGAGATGCTGTAGATTCGTAGGGTGCAATCGCCGCGCAGCGGCGTATGGCACCGACCGCGCCCCGATGCGCCAAAGGTGCGATACGGTGCTTCGCACCTATTGCATCCTACCGGCCTCGCGGCAGCACGCGTGGGCAACGGCACGCCGTGCCGTCCGCCCTACTCGACCTTGCCGGCCGCGCGCAACACGAAGATCAGCACCTCGGCGACCGCGCGGTAGAGCGCCTCCGGGATCTCCTCGTCGAGCTCGACCTGGGCGAGCGCCTCGGCGAGCGGCGCGTTGGGCTCGATCGGCACGCCGCTCGCGCGCGCGGTCTCGATGATCTTCTCGCCGATCGCGCCGCGGCCCTTGGCGACCACGCGCGGCACCGGCACGTTCGGCTTCTCGTAGTGGAGCGCCACCGCGAGCGTGTTGCTGCGCTCGCTCATGACGCGCGGTCCAGGAACTGGCCGGCGGCCGGCCGCGGCCGCGCCGGCGCGCCGACGGGTCCCGACCCCAGCCGAGGTCTACACGATCCAGACGGCCGGCGCGCCCGCGAGGGGGCCCGCCAACGCGCCGGTCACGATCGCGGAGTTCTCCGACTTCCAGTGACCGTTCTGCTCGAGGGTCGGTCCGACCCTCACGCAGATCGAGAAGGTCTACGGCGACAAGGTCCGGATCGTCTGGAAGAACCTGCCCCTCGACATGCACAAGAACGCGATGCGCGCCCACGTGGCGGCGATGGCGGCGGAGCGGCAGGGGAAGTTCTGGGAGTTCCACGACAAGCTCTTCGCCAACCAGC
>PQAH01000153.1 GCA_003105195.1 Bradyrhizobiaceae bacterium | reverse complement strand
CGCGAAGGCGCTCCTCGAGATCGCCGGTCCCCAGTCGCGGTCGTGGCTCTTCACGGGCGACGAGGTGAGCGACAGGGAGGAGTGGAAGCGCTTCGCCGCTTCCTACGACAAGAAGAGCTCCATCAAGCGCGAAGGCGACGCGAAGGCCATCCTCGTCGTCGGCGAGGACGGCTTCCCCTTCCCCGCGCCCATCGTGCAGAAGGGCGGCAAGTGGGCCTACGACGCGGAAGCCGGCCGCGAGGAGGTCACCAACCGCCGCGTGGGGCGCAACGAGCTCGACACGATCCAGGCGATGCTCGCCTTGGTCGACGCGCAGCGCGACTACGTCCAGATGGACGCCGATGGCAACGGGCTCGCCGACTACGCCGCGCGCATCGTCTCGACGCCGGGCAAGAAGGACGGGCTCTACTGGGAGGCGAAGGCCGGCGAGCCGCAGAGCCCGCTGGGCCCGCTGGCCGCCAAGGCGGTCGCCGAGGGCTACGCCGGCAAGGCGAAGTCCGGCAAGCCCGAGCCCTACCACGGCTACTTCTTCCGCATGCTCAAGGGGCAGGGCGCGAACGCCGCCGGCGGCAAGTACGACTACGAAGTGAAAGGCCGCATGCTGGGCGGCTTCGCGGCCGTCGCCTATCCCGCCAAGTACAACGTTTCCGGCGTGATGACCTTCATCGTGAACCACGACGGCGTCGTCTACGAGAAGGACCTCGGGCCGAACACCGGCTCCGTGGCGCAGAAGATGACGCGATTCGATCCCGACAAGACCTGGAAGAAAGCCCAGCAGTGAACCGCCGCCGTGCCCAGTCGGTCGCCCTGGCGGCGACCTCGATCGCGCTTTCGCCCGCGGCGCACGCCTCGTTCCTTTCCGGGGACACCCTGGACAGCGTGGCGACCTTCATGGCGTGGTTCATCGTCTTCGTGGTCCCGGTGGCCGTGGTCGGCATCTTCCTCGTGATCCACGTCATCCCCGAGAAGATCGCCGAGAGGAATCACCACCCGCAGCAGCACGCCATCAAGACGCTGTGCTTCCTGTCGCTCGTCTTCGGCGGCATGCTGTGGCCGCTCGCGTGGCTGTGGGCGTTCACGCGGCCCGTCGGCTTCCGCATGGCCTACGGCACGGAGAAGCACGAGAACTACTTCATCGAGATGGGCGAGAAGGCACGGCGCGGCGAGCTGGGCGAGCTCGAGCTAGACCACCTCCGGGAGGAGCTGGCGGAGATGGCGGCCCGCGGCCCGCTGCCGGGCAAGCTGCGTGAGCTTCCGGCCATCCTCGCGCAGGCCCGGGCGAAACCCGAGGCCGGCGGCGCGGCGAAGGCGGGAGGGGCCGCGTAATGGAACTGCTGCTCCTCGCCATCTATTCCGCGATCGTCTGGTTCGTCTTCATCAAGAAGAAGTGGCTGCCGTGGAACACGGTGACGCAGGCGATCGTCATCGTGATCCCGATCATCGGCCTGTCGGCGCTGATCCTCATCCTCAATGCCGTCGCGCCGTCCTCCTCGGACGTGCGGGTCATCAAGTACGTGGTGAACGTGGTGCCGCAGGTGCGCGGCAGGGTGATCGAGGTCCCCGTGGAGCCCAACCGCCCGGTCAAGAAGGGCGACGTGCTTTACAAGATCGACCCCACGCCCTACCAGCTGCAGGTGAAGGCGCTCGAGGCGCAGCTCGCCGACGCGGTCGGCGTCTCGAAGCAGCTCGAGGAGCAGCTCGCAGGCGCCGCCGCGCAGGTCGCGCAGGCCAGGGCGGCCATCGAGCAGGCGAGCGCGAGGGTGCGCGAGGTGTCGGCGAAGGCCGAGCTCGCGAGGAAGCGCGTCGAGCAGAACCGCGAGCTGGTGGCCACGGGCGCCGGCAACAAGTTCGACCTCGAGCAGGCGGAGGCGAACCTCAAGGAGATCGAGGGATCGCTCGACGGCGCCCGCAGTGCCGAGGCCCAGGCGCGCGCGGCAGAGGTGCAGGCCTCCGCCAGCCAGCGCCAGGTGCAGCAGAAGCTCGGCGCCCGCGTCAACGGCGAGTACGCGCAGGTCGCGCAGGTGCGCGCCCAGCTCGAGAGCGCGAAGTGGGACCTCTCGCAGACCACGGCCTACGCGCCGGCCAACGGCTACGCGATCAACGTGCAGCTTCGGCCCGGCTCCATGACGGCCGCGTTCCCGGCGCTTCCCGTGATGACCTTCGTCGAGGACGAGTTCACGGTGATCGCGCTCTATCACCAGAACGAGCTGCACCAGGTGGCGCCCGGCAACGAGGCGGAGATCGCGCTCGAGACCTATCCGGGGCGCATCATCAAGGCCAAGGTCGACTCCATCATCTGGGCGCAGGGCCAGGGCTCGGTCGCCGCGTCGGCGACGCTGCCGACCACCGGCGCGATCCCGTCCTACCCCGGCCGCTTCCCGGTGAAGCTCACCGTGGAGCCGCGCGACAGAGACCTCTTCCTCGCCGCCGGCGCCATGGGCCACGCGGCCATCTACACCGAGAGCGGCGAGGCGGTCCACATCGTGCGCAAGATCCTGGTGCGCGTGGGCTCGATCACCAACTACCTCATCCTCAAGCTGCACTGATGGGCGCGATTCCCCGCTCGAGGCTGGTCCGTGCGACGCCGCTCCTGGCGGCGCTCGCGGTCGCCGGCTGCGCGCTGAACCAGCCGCCGGAGCGCGAGGCGCTTCGGGCCGACGCGCTGCCGAGCGTGGAGGTTCCCGGGGCGTGGGCCTCGAAGGGCGCGGAAGCCGGCGCGGTGCGCGACGACTGGCTCGCTACCTTCGCCGACGAGCAGCTGCGCGGGCTGGTGGTCGAGGCGCTGGCCAACAACCTCGACCTGCGCGTCGCCGCGGCGGGCGTCGAGCGCGCGGGCGCCTACGCGAAGCAGGCCGGCTCCACGCTCTATCCGCAGGTGAACCTGCTCGCTTCCGGCAGCTTCACGGGCACCGACTCCGGCAGCGCGTTCGAGACTGCCGGGCTCTTCGCAAGCTGGGAACTCGACCTCTGGGGCCGCGTGCGCTCGCAGGCCGCGGCCGGCTCGGCGCAATACGAGGTGACGGCGAAGGACGCGGAATTCGCGCGCCAGTCGATCGCCGCGCTCGTCGCCAAGAGCTGGTTCCTCGCGATCGAGGCGCGGCGGCAGAGTGCCGTCGCCCAGGACATGGTTGCCGCCGCCGAGAGCCTCGCCGCGCTCGCGCGCGAGCGCCAGCGCATCGGCAAGGGCGACGAGTACGACGTGCGCCTCGCCCAGGCATCCCTGCAGGGCTATCGCGACGCCGTGCTCCAGCTGCAGCTCGCCGAGCGGCAGGCGAGCCGCGCCATCGAGACGCTGGTCGGCCGCTACCCGGCCGGCGCGCTCGAAGCCGCGACCGCCTTCCCCGCGTATCCGGGTCCCGTGCCCGCGGGACTTCCCTCCGAGCTCCTCGAGCGCCGCCTCGACGTGGCCGCCGCCGAGAGGCGCGTGGCGGCCGCGTATTACCTCGTGGGAGAAGCGCAGGCGGCCCGGCTGCCGCGCATCTCGCTCACGGCGAGCGGCAGCAGCATCACGAGCGACCTCGTCTTCCTCAAGAATCGCGACAATCCCGCGTGGAGCGCCGGCGGCAATCTCATGCTTCCCCTCTTCGCCGGCGGCGCCCTCCAGGGCCAGGTCGAGGTGCGCACGGCCGAGCAGAAGGCGGCGGTGGCCGACTACGGCCGCGTCGGCGCGCGCGCCTTCTCGGAGGTCGAGAACGCGCTTTCGGCCGGCTTCAGCCTCGGGCAGCGCGTCCCTGTCCTCGAGGCCTCGGTCGCCGAGAACGAGCGCGCGCTGGAGCTCGCCCAGGTGCGCTACCGGGTGGGAACGGTGGACCAGCGCGCCGTGCAGCAGCAGCTCCTCGCCGCGTCGGCGGCGCGCTCCGCGCTTGCCCGGGCCACGGGCGAGCGGCTCGTGCAGCGCGTCAACCTCCATCTCGCCCTGGGCGGAAGCTTCGCCCCGGTGCCGCAGCCGGAGAAGGCGGCGGCGCGCTGATCCGCGGAAAGTACCGCCATGTTCAAGCTCTTCCAGTCGATCTTCGCGGGTGCCTCGGGCAATGAAGCCGGCCATCCCGCGGAGCTGGTGAACCGCGCCGTCGATCGCGCCCTCGACGCGACCGACCCGCGAATCCGCGCCGTGAGCGGATTCCGCAAGAAGCTCGAGCCCGCGGTCGTCCGCGCCATCGACCACGTGAAGGCGCTCGCGCTGGGGATGCCGGCGCCGGTGGAGGCGAGCCACGCCACCTACGGCGACGACGCGCGCCTGGCGGCCTTCTTCGCCTCGCCCGACCGGATGTCGGAAGTGTTCGGCGCCGACCGCGCGCTGATCGAGTACCTCGCGAACCCCGCGGGGACGGGCACGGAGCCGATCCTGGCACTCCTCCTCGTCGAGCGCACGGAGAAGAAGGTGCTCGGCATGGCGGTCCAGGGCGACCACGTGCAGCGCGACGTGGCGCAGGTGCAGGTGAGCTTCGACAGGCACCGTCTCGTGGATCCCTCGGAGAACGAGGACGGCCTGCGCCGCGCGATCGGTCGCCGCGCCTACGACCAGCTCCTCGCGATGGCGCTCGCGCGCATCGCCGAGGTGGGCGGCGAGCGCGAGTCGCTGGAGGCGAGCCAGTCGGTGCTGCGCGCGAAGCTGCGGGCGCTGAAATCGGCGCGGTGGGACTTCACGGAGGGCGGCGAGGAGCCGCCGGACCCCGACGCGCTCGAGGCGAAACTCGCGGAGATCGAGGGCCAGCTCGCGGCCACGGGAACGGGCTCCATGGCGATCCCGCGCCACCTGGAGATCCTCGTGGAGACGCTCTCGAAGCCCGGGGACGCGCTTCGCGTCGAGCCGCTGACGATCCTCATGGACCGCATGGGCATCCGCCAGGCGAGCCCCGGGGCGACGACGGTCGAGCTGCAGCTTCGCGAGCTGCGCAACGCCGCCGGCGCGACCGCGGTGGCGCTGCCCATCGCCATCCCGCGCGGCGAGATCCCGAAGCGCGACCTCCTCGCGGAGGTGGAGCGCGCGCTGATATGAAGGGCCACCTCGCGATCCTCGTCACGGAGCCGGCCATCGGCTACGGCGGCGCGGCGCTCAGGCGTTGAGCTTCTCGAGCAGCGCGACGAGCTTTTCCGGGTCGTCCAGCTTCATCACCCGGGCCACCATGGGCGCGA
>PQAH01000152.1 GCA_003105195.1 Bradyrhizobiaceae bacterium | reverse complement strand
CGGCCCCTACCGGACGGATACGCTTAAATTCGCCTCGGAGAGATTGCAGCTGTATGCGCCGTGGACGGTCGAGCTGGGCGTAACGAAAACAAACGGCGTCAAGATCGCCATGGCTCAACAGGAGTTCTGGGGGCCGATCCGCAAGCCCGAGCTGGTCCACCGAACGGCCTTGAATGCCGTCAACGGCGACGCCGTCGACAAGCTGCTGATGGATTTCTTTGCCATGTCTACGATGCGAGCGGGTATGCACGGCCTCCGGGTCCTATAGGGCGGCCGGGAGAGCCAGGGAACTGAGTTCTCGCAAGATCGAACGCTTTTCCTCACCGCAAGTCTCGTGGCGCGAAGGCGCGGATCGTGGCGAGTGTGACGATGCTCCTGCGCACCGCGCCGGCGTTTTCGTTGGCTCGTAATTGCCGCATTGCTGACGACGGCGCTCGCATTCGAATGTGGCGGGCGGCTTCCAGCGCTACGTAAGATTGTTTTTGCGGGAGACGGAGGTCGGCTGGCGGGGCATCGAACCGCCACCAGCCGATGGGGAGGACGTCCGGGGCTCCCGCCGCCCCCGATCCCCGGCGATCCGCCTACCCCAGGCGGAGCGAGAGCCGTTCCCGCAGGCCCAGCTCAGGGCGTCCGGCCCGCCCCGAGACCCTGGCTTTTAGACTTGTATTGACGCAGCAAAATAAACTTGTTTATGCGCGACATAATTGACTTGTAATCGCACGTCATGATACACTTGTCTTCGCACAACGGTCCAGTCCCATGGCGATTCCAGGCAGCAAGCTCGCCGCTTCGCTTTCCAAGCTCCAGGCCCTCCAGGCGGGCGGGCGGCGCGTATTCGAATCCGACGAGCTCCAGCGGGTTCACCGGGAACGGCTGCGCAAGCACGGTTTCCTGCGCTCGGTCATCAAAGGTTGGCTGATCGCTTCCAGTCCCGGCGCGGAGCCGGGCGACAGCACGCCCTGGTACGCCTCGTTCTGGGAGTTCTGCGCGCGCTACTGCGAGGGCCGCTTCGGCAAGGACTGGTATCTGTCGCCGGAACAGTCGCTGCTACTTCACAGCGAGAATACCATCATCCCGGCTCAGGTGATCGTCTACAGCCCGAAGGGAACAAATAACACGCTCACGCTGCTGTTCGGCACGTCGCTGTACGATCTCAAGCAGAAGCAGAAGCCGCCCGAGGGCGATCTGACGGTCAAGGACGGGCTGCGCCTCTACGTTCCGGCGGCGGCCCTGATCAAGGTGCCGGAAGATTTTTTCACGCGCCATCCGGTCGAGGCTCAGGTCGCGCTCGCCGCCATCCGGGACCCTTCCGAATTGCTCGGGCGTCTTCTGGATGGCGGCCACTCCGCCGTGGCCGGGCGGCTCGCGGGGGCTTTCCGCCGTATCGGCCGCCAGGACTTCGCCGGCGAGATCGTGAAGACCATGAAGGGGGCCGGGTATGACGTGCGCGAGAGCGATCCGTTCACGTCCGGGCACGCTTTCACCACGCTGGTGCGTGGCGTCGCGCCGATCGTCGGGCGCATCCAGGCGCTTTGGACCTCATTGCGCGAGGCGGCGGCGGACGGCTTTCCGCAAGCGCCCGGCCTCCCGGACGATAAAGATGCTTACCTGCGCTTCGTCGACGACATCTATCAGAGCGACGCCTATCACTCGCTGTCGATCGAAGGCTATCGCGTCACGCCGGAGCTGATCGAACGCGTCCGCGCGGGAAACTGGAACCCGACCGAGAACGACGACGATCGGAAGAACAAAGACGCCTTGGCCGCGCGCGGCTACTGGCAAGCCTTCCAGCAGGTGAAAGAAACGGTCGCCAAGATCATCGGCGGCAGCGAGCCGGGCGTGCTGGTGCGCGCGACGCACCGCGATTGGTATCGCGAACTGTTCGCGCCGAGCGTCGCCGCCGGCCTGATAGGTCCCGGTGCACTCGCCGGCTACCGGAGCCATCCAGTCTTTCTTCGCGGGTCGCGGCATATGCCGCCGAGAGCCGAGGTCCTGGCCGATGCGATGCCCGCGCTGTTCGACCTTCTTGAAAGCGAGAAGGAGCCCTCGGTGCGCGCCGTGCTCGGCCATTGGCTCTTCGGTTACATTCATCCCTATCCCGACGGCAACGGCCGCATGGCGCGTTTCCTCATGAACGCCATGCTCGCCTCCGGCGGCTATCCGTGGACGGTGATCCGCGTCGAGGATCGCTCGGCCTACTTGAAGGCGCTGGAGACCGCGAGCATCGACGGCGATATTCGCTCCTTCGCCTCCTTCATCGCCGAGCGTGTGCGCTGGTCGATGGAGCAGGCAGGGACGCAAGCGGCATGATCCGGTTCTTGCGATGGCGTTGAACGAACGATTCCTGGACGCGCTCGCCGCCGTCGCCGAGACCGCGCCGGAGCCCATGACCCTTCCATGGCCGGCGCCCGGCAATCGCGGAAAATCATGCTGTTTCTTACACAGTGCTTTTCACCCCAAGGAAGTGGCATAAGAACAACTGATAAAGCAAAAAGATACGCTAACGCTAAACGGACTTAAGAGTCCTCGGGGGCGACCCCGTGCCGGTTGGAGTCCGGCCGCCCGCACCAACTGCGGCCG
>PQAH01000151.1 GCA_003105195.1 Bradyrhizobiaceae bacterium | reverse complement strand
TTCCTGTTCGTGCGCGTCGGGCTCGCCGGCGCCGACATGGGGGCGTGCAACATGCTCCCCCGCATCATCGGCTCGGGCCGCGCCGCGGAGCTGCTCTACACGGGCCGCGCCATGGACGGCGCCGAGGCGGAGCGCTGGGGCTTCTACAACAGGATCAGCGAGCCGGAGAGCGTGCTCGCGGACGCGCAAGCGATGGCGAAGTCGCTCGCCGACGGCCCCACCTTCGCGCACGCCATGACCAAGACCTGCATCCACCAGGAATGGAGCATGGGCATCGACGACGCGATCGAGGCCGAGGCGCAGGCGCAGGCGATCTGCATGCAGACCAAGGACTACGAGCGCGCCTACGAGGCCTTCGTCGCCAAGCAGAAGCCGGTGTTCCAGGGGAACTGAGGCGGGAACTGAGGCGGCTTCCGGCGAAGCGGAGACCGCTTCGCCGCAAAGCCGTGAGCCGAAAGGAACTACGGCCATTCCCGAGAGGGAATGGCCGCCGCGGTCGCGGCGTCAGAAGGCCGCCATCTTGCAAGTTCCGGTCGGCGCCGGCGTCGCCGTCTCGGCCGAGATCGTCTCGGTGATGATCGGCCGCAGCTTGCCGTCGCGCTCGCCGATGTAGCCGAAGAAGTTCGGCGCCACGATCTGATGGTCCTCGGCGCGGATCTTGAGCTTGCCCAGGATCGTGTCGAAGGTGCCGCCGTGCATCGCCTTGGCGACGTTCATCGGCTTCACGCTCTTGGCGCGCTCCACCGCCTGGAAGATCACCTGCATGCCCATGTAGGTCTCGCCCTCGAAGTTGGTCGGCTCGTCGCCGTTGTACTTCTTCTTCCAGGCCTCGACGAAGGCCTTGTTCGCCGGGGTGTCCAGGGTGGAGCTGTAGTTGATGATGCCCCAGACGCCCTTCGAGATCGGGCCGAGCGCCTTCACCGTGTTGTCGGTGACGAAGCTGACGCCCGCGACGAAGATCTTGTCGAGGATGCCGAACTCCTTCGCCTGGGTCGCGAAGTTGATCGCGTCGCGGCCGGCGAGCGCGACCCAGAGGCCTTCGGCGCCGGACGACTTGATCTCCTGGATGAACGGCGCGAAGTCGTTGGTGCCGAACGGCGAGTAGAGCTCGGCCACGATCTGCTTCTTGCCGGCCTTGGCGGCCTCCACGAAGCTGCGTCCGGAGTCGCGGCCCCAGGCGATGTCGGCCGCCATGATCGCCCACTTGCCCTCCTTGCGCTTGGCCAGCCACGGCTTCACGACGGCGGCGTCCTGGGCGTCCTGCTTGTTCACGCGGAACACGCGCGGGCCGCAGGATTCGCCGGTGAGCTTGTCGCTCTTGTTGATGGTCGAGACGTAGATCGCGTCCCAGCGCGCGAGCATCGGCGCCATCGCGAGCCCCTCGCCGGACGCGATGGTTCCGGTGAGGATCTTGTAGCCTTCGAGCGCGAGCTTCTCGGCCTGCTTGCGCGCGACCTCGGGCTTGGCTTCGGAGTCGAGCGTCTTGATCTCGACCTTGCGGCCGGCGACGCCGCCCTTCGCATTGACCTGCTCGGCCGCGAACTCCACGGCGCGGACCGCCTCGTTGCCGAGGCCCGCATAGGTGCCGGTGAGCGCCGTCGGCACGCCGATCTTGAGCGCCTCCTGCGATACCGCCGGCCCGGAGGCGACGGCGCCCGCACCAACCACGGCACAGGCCAGCCAAATCGATGTTCTCATGGTCTCTCTTCCTTTCTCGGTGGGGGCTGATTCAGACCGCTACATGCTTCTTGAGGCTTTCCGCCGAGATGCCCGCGAGCTGACCGTCCTCGACGATCGTTCCCTTCGCGAGCACGTAGTAGCGCTCGGCCACGCGATGGACGAGGCCGAAATGCTGCTCGATCAGCAGCAGGGCGGTACCGGTGTCGGCGAGCCGGCGCAGCACAAGCGCGAGCTCGTCGACGATCACGGGCGCGAGCCCCTCGCTCGGCTCGTCGAGGACGAGCAGCACGGGGTTCGACATCAGCGCCCGGCCGATCGCCAGCATCTGCTGCTGGCCGCCGGACAGCGCCGTGCCGAGCGAATTGGCGCGCTCACTCAGGATCGGGAACAGCTCGAACACGCGCTCCACGGTCCAGGGCCGGTCGCGCCCCGCGGCTGCGCCGAGCACCAGGTTTTCACGCACCGTCAAGTTGGGAACGATCCGCCGCCCCTGCGGCACCACCGCGATCCCGACGCGGGCGGCCGTGAAATAGCGCAGCGCCGGATGGCTCCTGCCGAGGAGGCGCACCTCGCCGGCGGTGCGGCGGGCCACGCCGAGGAAGGTGTTGACGATCGTGCTCTTGCCGGCGCCGTTGCGGCCGAGGATCGCGACCCGCTCGCCCTCGCCGATGGTGAGATCGACGTCGTGCAGGATGCGCGCGTCGCCGTAGCCCGAGACCACGTTGCTGAAGCCGAGCAACTCGCTCATACGCTGCTCCCGAGATAAGCGGTGACGACCTCGGGGATGCCGCGGATCTCGTCCGGGGTGCCCTCGGCGAGGAGTTCGCCGAGATGCAGCACGGTGATGCGGTCGCAGATCGAGAACACGACCTCCATGTCGTGCTCGACGAGCAGCACGGTGACCTTCCAGCGCGCGACCAGGTCCTTGAGGTTGTGGGCGAGCTCGAGCGATTCCCCGATCGAGAGGCCGGCCGCCGGCTCGTCGAGCAGGAGGATGCGCGGCCGCCCGATCAGGGCGAGCGCGAGATCGAGGCGCCGCTGATCGCCGTAGGAGATGTCGGCCGCGCGCTTGCCGGCCAGCGCGGTGAGCGACAGCTCGGCCATGATCTCCTCGACATTCGGCGTCTCCGCGGCGCGCGCCGCGATCTCGAGCTGGTCGACGACGGTGAGATCGGCGAAGACGTTGGTGCGCTGGAAGGAGCGCGCGAGGCCTGCGCGCCGGCGCTGGTGCGCGGGAAGCGCGCCGATGTCGTCGCCGAACATCCGCACGGTGCCGGTCCAGCGGTCCGCCCGGCCCGAGAGGACGTCGATCAGGGTCGACTTGCCGGCGCCGTTCGGACCGATCAGCCCGCGGATCTCGCCCGGCGGCACCGCGATGCTGATCCCCTTCAGTGCGAAGAAGCCACCGAAGGAGCGCGTGATGTCGATGCCCTCGATGGCGAAGCCGTCAGCCATGGCCCGCCCCGCGTCGCCACAGCCGCGCCAGCGCGCCGCCGAGGCCCACCGGCAGCAGCAGCATGACCACGATCAGGATCACCCCGATGATCGCCTGCCAGTGCTCCGTCACGTCGCCCGCCATGTCCTTGGCGAAGAAGAAGATGATGGCGCCGAAGGCCGGCCCCCAGATCAGCCGCGGTCCGCCGATGATCGCCATGATCAGGGCCGAGCCCGAGAGGCTCCAGTGCAGCACGTCGGGCGAGACGAAGGCGTTGTAGAGCGTGAACAGCACGCCGGCGATCGCGACCACGAAGGCCGAGAGCGTCAGCACCAGCACGCGCGGCAGGACGGTCGCATAGCCGATGAAGCGGGCGCGCTCCTCGTTCTCGCGGATCGCCGCCGTCAGCCGGCCGAACGGGCTTGCCGCCACCGCGGCGAGCGCGAGCACGACCAGCGCGAGGACGGCCCAGCTGACCACGAACATGGCATGCGGGTCCTGGAACAGCGAGGTCGACACGCCGAAGACCCGCGCCGGCAGATTGACGGTGAGGCCGTCGTCGCCGCCGGTGGCGTGCCGCGCCTTGGTCGCGAACTCGTAGAGCGCTTGGCCGACCGCCAGAGTGAGCATCGAGAAGGCGACGCCGGGAATGCGCACGATCACCAGGCCGAGCGCGAAGGCGAGCGCGGTGGGCAGCACCAGGGCGAGCAGGATCGCGGCCTCGATCGGCATCACGCCGTGGCGCATCGCGAGCGCGATCGTGTAGCACGCCATGCCGTAGAAGGCGGCGTGGCCGAAGCTGACGACGCCGTTCTGGCGGATCAGGAAGCCGACCCCGGTCGCCAGAATCGCCGTGATGATCGCCTGCGTGAGCAGCGTCATCAGCAGAGTCGACTGGACGGCCCCGGCGAAGACGCCGCCGAGGACGATCGCGGCGGCGGCGAGCGCGGCCGCCACCACGGGGCTCGCGCGCCGCGCGCGGACCGGCGCCGCCTCCTCGAGCGCGGCGTCGCCCGCCGTCATACGTGGCTCCCGGCGATGCCGGTCGGGCGCCAGATCAGCACCGCCACCATCAGCAGGAACGGGATCATGGTCGCGGCCCACGGCACGTAGACCAGCCCGAAATTGTGCACCTGGCCGATCACCATGGCGGCGACGAAGGCGCCGACGAAGCTGCCGAGCCCGCCCACCACCACGACGATGAAGGACTCGATCAGGATGTAGCTGCCCATCGAGGGCGAGAGTGCGAGCAGCGGCGCCGAGATCGTGCCGGAGAGGCCGGCAAGGCCGGCGCCGAGCGCCACGACCACGACGCTGACCCGGTCGGTGTTGACGCCCTGCATCGCGGTGGTGAGCGGATCCGCGCTCGACGCCCGGACATAGAGCCCGATCCGGCTGACCCGCAGCCAGACCGAGAGGCCGAGCGCCACCGCGGCGGCGACCGCGATCACCAGCAGGCGATAGGCCGGGAAGCTCTCGCCGAAGATCGAGACCGACCCGGACAGCATCGCGGGAACCGGCATCTTTAGGAAATCCTTGCCCCACACGAACTGGGCGAAGTTCTCGAGCACCAGCAGAAGACCGAAGGTGACGAGCACCGTCACGATCGGGTCCTCGCGCTGCAGCGGGCGCAGCACGGTCACGTCGAGCAGCGCGCCGGCGAGCGCGAGCACGAGCGCGGCCACCAGCACGGCGCCCCAGAAGCCGCCCATCGCGGCGACGCTGAAGCCGACATAGGCGCCGATCATGAACAGGCTGCCGTGGGCGAAATTCACGATCCGGCGCAGGCCGAAGATCAGCACCAGACCGACCGAAACGATATAGAGCAGCCCGCCATAGACGAGGCCGTTGAGGACCTGGACCAGCATCAGCGCCTCGCCCGGACAGCCGGCCCCCTCGCCAAGACACGGTGCCGGACGGCGGATCCCCGGCGGCCCGGCGCCCCGCGCGACTCCTCGCTCTGACTGCGCAAGCGGCGCCTCCCGCCCTTCATTCGACGATTGAGATGCGCGTCGTTTTCTGATTGAATGATGGTTCAATCAGTCGGGCCTGTCAATACGGGCGGGCCCTGCCCCCGCGAGCATGCGCGACGCCGCCAAGGCACGCGCGGAGGATCGAACCACCGCCATGTTCCACCATGTCGTGCTGATGGAGCTCAAGGATGCCGACGCGCGCTTCCTGGCGCGGGTCCGCGACTACGAAACGCGCATCCGGCGCGAGCTGCCCTATGTGCGCAGCTACCATTTCGGGCGCAATGCCGCGGCGCGCGCCAAGGCCTTCGCCTGGGCCGTGGTCGCGACCTTCGACAGCGCCGCCGATCACGACCGCTACCAGGTCTCCCCGGCGCACCAGGAGATGAAGGCGTTCATGACACCGCACATCGCCGACATCGTGGTGTGCGATTTCGACGGCAGCGCGGGCGACGCGCATGCGTGACGCGGGGTCCGGTGGCTTCGCCTGGCAACCGAGCGAGGCGTTCAAGCGCGCGAGCAACTGGAGCGCGTTCCTCGCGGCCGAGAACCTCGCCGACTACGAGCAACTGGAGCGGAAGGCCGCGCAGGACCCCGAATGGTTCTGGGACGCGCTGATCCGCTTCCTCGACGTGCGCTTCGTGAAGCCCTATGCGCGGGTCCTCGACCTCTCGCAGGGCCTGCCATGGCCGCAATGGTGCGTCGGCGGCACCACCAACATGACGCTGAGCCTGCTCGACCGGCATCTCGCGGCCGGGCGCGGCGGCCACGAGGCGATCGTTTGGGAGAGCGAGGACGGGCAGCAGCGCCGGCTCAGCTACGCGGATACCGCGACGGCCGTGAACCGGCTCGCCTCCGGGCTCGCCGCGCTCGGGCTCAAGCGCGGTGATGCGGTCGGCGTCCACCTGCCGATGATTCCCGAGGTCGCCATCGCCTATCTGGCGCTCGCGCGGCTCGGCTGCATCGTGCTGCCGCTGTTCTCGGGCTTCGGCGCGGCCGCGATCGCGGCGCGCCTCAACGACGCCGAGGCGGTCGCCGTGATCACGGCGGACGGCTGCCTGCGGCGCGGGCGCGCGATCGAGATGAAGGCGGTGCTCGACGAGGCGGCACGCGAGGTGGCGAGCCTTCGCCACGTGGTGGTCGCACGCCGCCTCGGCAGCGCGGTCGCGATGCGCGAGGGGCGCGACGTCTGGTGGGACGACGTGACGGCGCAGGGCCGGGACACGTTCCCGGCGGCGGAGCTTCCGGCCGAGCATCCGCTGATGATCGTCTACACCTCGGGAACCACCGGCCGGCCGAAGGGCACGGTGCACACCCATTGCGGCGTGACGGTCAAGACCGGCGAGGACTTCATCCTGTGCTTCGACCTGAAGCCGAGCGACCGGCTGATGTGGATGACCGACTTCGGCTGGCTGGTCGGCCCCCTGCAGGTGACGGCCGCCCTGCTCGCGGGGGCGACCTGCGTGCTTGCGGAGGGCACGCCCGACCATCCGGAGACCGACCGGCTCTGGCGGCTCATCGCGCGGCACCGCGTCAGCTTCCTCGGCTGCGGCCCCACGCTCGCGCGCATGATGATGCGGCACGGCACCGAGAGCGTCGCACCGCACGACCTCTCGTCGCTGCGCGTCGCGGCCTCCACGGGCGAGCCGTGGGACCCGGATTCCTGGACCTGGATCTTCGAGAACGTGCTCGGCCGGCGCGGGCCCTTGATGAACTATTCGGGCGGCACCGAGCTCGGCGGCCTCGTCGCCACCAACGTGCTCCGGCCGATCAAGCCCGCGAGCTTCTCGGGGCCGATCCCCGGTACGGGTGCCGACATCGTGGACGCGGAGGGCCACAGCGTGGGTCCCGGGGAGGTCGGCGAGCTGGTGATGCGGCAGGCCTGCATCGGGACGACGCGCGGCCTGTGGCGCGACCCGGAGCGCTATCTCGAGACCTACTGGAGCCGCATCCCGGGCCTATGGGTTCACGGCGACTGGGCCTCGCGCGACGCCGACGGCGCGTGGTTCATCCACGGCCGCTCCGACGACACGATCAAGATCGCGGGCAAGCGCACCGGCCCGGCCGAGATCGAGGCCCTGCTGCTGGCGACGCACCGGGTGACCGACGCGGCCGCGGTGGCGCTGCCGGATCCCGTCAAGGGATCGGCGCTGGTCTGCGCGGTGGTGCCGGCTGCGGGCGAGACGCCCGGGCCCGCGCTCGACGCCGCCCTGTCGGACGCCGTCGTCACGGGTCTCGGCGCCTCCTTCCGGCCGCAGCGGGTGCTCGCGGTCAGCGACCTGCCGCGCACGCGCAACATGAAGACCATGCGCCGCGTGATCCGCGCGGTTCTGCTCGGGGAGCCGCCGGGCGACCTGTCGGCCCTCGTCAATCCCGAGGCCGTGGACGAGCTGCGGGGGCTGGCGCAGCCGCGCGCCGGTGCAGCGGGCCGCGAAGGCTGAAGTGCGGACGCATCGAGGAGCCAGAATGAACGCCGCCACGCCGCCGTCCGAATTGCCGCCCGGCTACGAGGTCTGCGCCATGCCGGACGGCGAGTTCAACGCGCTGATCGGCCCGATCTACATGCGCCTGACCGCGGCCGGCGCGCGCTTCGCCTTCCGGGCCGCCAGCCGGCACACCAATGCCCGCGCGGTCGTGCACGGCGGCATGCTGATGAGCTTCACGGACCAGGTGCTCGGGCTCACCGTGCAACGGGCGGTCGGCGACCTCGACGTCGCCACCGTGAGCCTCAACTGCGACTTCGTCGCCAGCGTGCGCCCGGGCGACCTGGTCGAGGGCGAGGCGTCGGTGGCGCGGGTCACGAAGCGGCTGATCTTCGTGAGCGGCACGCTCTACCGCGGAACGGACGTGATCATGACGGCGAGCGGACTCTGGACGCGGATCCGGCCCACCGCACCCGCGGCGACGCGATAGGGGCGCCGACCGGACGGCCGAGTGAGGCGCCCCGAGCCGTGGCTCAGATCACCGAGGCGCCCCCGTCCACCGCCAGGATCTGACCCGTGATGTGCGCGGACGCGTCGGAGGTCATCATCAGGGCGGCCCCCTTGAGATCGTTCGGCCCGCCGAGCCGGCCGCGCGGGGTGCGCGCCACCAGGTCCTGCTCGTGGATGTCGAGCACGCCCTTCGTCATCTTCGACGGGAAGTAGCCCGGGGCGAGCGCGTTCACGGTGATGCCGTAGCGGCCCCATTCGGCGGCGAGCGCGCGCGTCAGGTTGACCAGGCCGCCCTTGCTGGCGTTGTAGGCGACCGTGCCGGGCATGTGCGGCGGATGTCCCATCAGCCCCTCGATCGACGCGATGTTGAGGACGCGACCCTTGCGAGCGGGAATCATCGCCCGCTTGGCCGCCGCCTGCGCGAGCAGGAACGGCGCCGTCAGGTTGAGGCCGAACACCTTGTCCCAGGCTTCGCGCGGGTGGTCCTCGGCGGGCGCGCCCCAGCTGGTGCCGGCATTGTTGACCAGGATATCGAGCCTGCCGTGCCGCTTCACGATGGCCTCGATCACGGCCTCGGGCGCGCCATCCGCGCGCAGGTCGACGGGAATCGCCCAGGCGCTCGCCCTGGCGCGCGCAAGATGGGCGACCGCCGCATCGAGCTCGTCCGCCTTGCGCGCCGTGATCACGATCGTGGCGCCGAACTCGCCGAGTGCCTCGGCGATCTGCAGGCCGAGGCCGCGCGAGCCGCCGGTGACGAGGGCGATGCGGCCCGAGAGGTCGAACAGCTGCCGGAGGGACTGCGGGTTCGAATTCACGGTAGGCCTCCCTCGAGAAGAAGTGCGAACTCCGGGCGGCCGGGGCTCCGACCGCCCGGTCTCCGGGTCAGGTGTCAGCGAGGAGATAGAGCAGCCCGCCATAGTCGATGCCGTTGAGCACCTGGATCAGCACGGTCACTCACCCCGCCGTATAGCCGCCGTCGACATAGATGGTCTGGCCGGTCACGAACCCCGCCGCGGACGAGGCCAGGAACACGAGCACGCCGACCACGTCCTCGACCTCGCCGAGCCGGCCGAGCGCCGAGCGCGCCCGCACCTTCTCGTAGAGCTGCGGCTGCGTGCGCACGAGCTCGCGGTTGAGGTCGGTGACGATCACGGTGGCGCCGATGGTGTTGACCGTGATGCCGAAAGGTCCGAGCTCGAAGGCCATGGCGGCGCCGAGATTCGCCAGGCCCGCCTTGGTCGCGGCGTAGACGGTCCGGTTCGCCATGCCGCGGCCGGAGAGGATCGAGCCCATGTTGATCATGCGCCCGCGGCGGCGCTCGATCATGGGCGCCGCGAAGGCCCGCGCGCAGAGGAACGCGCCGGTGAGGTTCACGTCCACGACCCGCCGCCACTCATCGAGCGGCAGGTCCACCAKSAGCTTCGGCGACGTGATGCCGGCGTTGTTGAACAGGATGTCGACGCGCCCGAGCTCCGCGACGACGCGCTCGCGCGCGGCCGCGACCATGGCCTCGTCGGTGACGTCGGCCTCCACCACGAGCGCGCGGCGGCCCGCGCCCTCGACGGCCGCCGCGGTCTCGCGCAGCTTGGCGACGTTGCGACCGATCAGGGCGAGGTCGGCGCCGGCCTGCGCCAGCGCGACCGCGCCGGCACGACCGATCCCGCCGCCGGCGCCGGTGACCACCGCGACGTCGCCTTCGAGGCTGAACAGCGGGGCGAGCGCCATGGTCACATCGCCATCTGGCCGCCGTCGACCGGAAGGGCGACGCCGGTGATCATGCGGGCCTCGTCGGAGGCGAGGAACAGGGCGGCACTCGCCACGTCCCCGGGCTCCGGCATGCGGGCGAGCGGAATGGTGGCGCGGAAGCGCTTCATCGCCTCGTCGTGGTCGCCCGCCATGCCGGGCAGGAAGGCTTCCAGCATCGGCGTCGCCACCACGGTCGGGCACAGCGCGTTGACGCGGATGTTCTGCGGCGCGAGCTCCAGGGCGAGACTGCGCACCAGCCCGACAATGCCGTGCTTGGCGACCGTGTAGAGGCTGAAATTGGGCTTCGCCTTGAGGCCCTGCAGCGACGAGGTGTAGAGCAGCGCCGCGCCCGCCGGATTGCGCTTCGCGCTCTCGCGAAGATGCGGCAA
>PQAH01000150.1 GCA_003105195.1 Bradyrhizobiaceae bacterium | reverse complement strand
GGCTGCGCGCGCTCGTCGCCGAGGACGGAGCGGGCGGCGCGACCGACGTGATGCCGGCCGGGCTCGCGGCCGCGGCCGCGGTCGAGCTCGCCAAGCTCGCCTTGCGCCTGCCGGCGCTGATCGTGGCCGACGACGTTTCGCCCGACATCAGCCGTCACGAGCCGCCCCTCGTCACCGTCACGGCGGATGCCGTGGCCGGTTTCCGCCATGCGGTCACCCGGTCGCTCGCCATCGCGGGCGAGGGGAGGGTGCCGCTCGCGGGCGGGCTCGCCACCCGCTTCGTGGTCTTCCGCGACGCCATCGGCGGCGGCTCGACCGCCGTGGTGGTCGGCGACCCCGACTTCTCCCAGCCGGTGCCGGTGCGCCTCCACTCGGCCTGTCTCACGGGCGACGTGTTCGGCTCCAGCCGCTGCGACTGCGGCGACCAGCTCAAGCTCGCGCTCGCGCGGCTGCAGGAGGCGGGCGGCGGCGTCATCCTCTATCTCGACCAGGAAGGACGCGGCGTCGGCCTCGTCAACAAGATGCGCGCCTATGCGCTGCAGGACCGCGGCCTCGACACCGTCGATGCCAACACCACGCTCGGCTTCGACGACGACGAGCGCGATTACGGCACGGCGGTGCGCATGCTGCAGATGCTCGGCTGCACGCGCGTGCAGCTCCTCACCAACAATCCGGCCAAGCTCGGCAGCCTTTCCGATGCCGGCATCGACGTCGCCGGCCGCATGCCGCTCCACACGCCGATCAACGTGCACAACCGCCGCTATCTCACGGCCAAGGCGATGCGCGCCGGGCACCAGCTCGACCACCTGATGGCCGCGCTCGCCGACGCGGGAGGCAATCCGCCCTGACCGGCGAGGAGGGGAGAGCATGTCGCAGGCATCGGGGGTGCCCGCCTACACGGGCGTCGCGCGCGTTCTGCACTGGCTGACGGCCGCCATGGTGCTGACCATCGTTCCGGTCGGCGTGCTGATGGCCAACATGGAGAGCAGCCCGCTGCAGAACACGCTGTTCCACGTCCACCGCTCGCTCGGCGTTCTGCTGATCCCGGTCATTCTCTATCGCGCCTGGTACCGCCTGACGCATCCGCCGCTGCCGCTGCCCGAGGACATTCCGCCGATGCAGCGCCGCGCCGCCCATTCGGTGCACCACCTTCTCCACCTGCTGCTGATCGTCCAGCCCTTCGTCGGCTGGATCGCGACCTCCGCCTATCGGGCGCCGATCCTGTTCTTCGGCCTGTTCGAGGTGCCGCCGATCTGGCCCGAGAACCGCGCCTTCTCGGAGCAGCTCTTCGTCGTGCACAAGGGGATCGCGCTGGTCCTGTTCCTGCTGCTCTGCGCCCATGTCGGCGGCGCGCTCTATCACCATTTCATCCGCCGCGACCGCGTGCTGATGCGCATGGTGACGGGCGGGTGAACGCCGGGATCCGCGCACGCCGGCGAAAATCGTTCGAATTTTCGGAAACCTCGCGGCGAATCCGCGCGTCCGCGTGCACGCAATCCTGACCATGCGGCGGCGAGGCCCGTGATTCCGTCCGTAGTTTCACGCTTTGTAATGTCTCTCATTCTATCACGTAGGCCGTAACCCGGAGCGGCGGCCGGCGGCTCAGGCAAGGTATTCGCATGTCGCTCGAGGTGAACACGCTCTTTCGGCTGACCGTCAATATCGAGGCGATGCTCGGCCTGTTGCTGCTGCTCGCCTGGATCCAGAACAGCCGGATCCGCGCGGTGGCATGGTGGTCCGTGGCGCATCTCATGCGCTCGGCCTCGATCGCGCTCTATGGCCACTACGGGACCCTGCCGGACCTCGTCAGCATCGATTTCGCCAACGCGCTCCTGTTCTCCTCCTTCGGCGTGACATGGATCGGCGCGCGCGTGTTCAATGGGCGCGAGCCGCTCCCCGGCTCGCTGCTCGCCGGTGCCGCCCTCTGGATGCTCGCCTGCCAGCTGCCGGGATTCACGGGCGGCTGGGAGCTGCGCGGCCTGCTCTCCTCCGCGATCATCGCGACCTATGCCTGGCTCGCCGCCTACGAGTTCTGGCGCGGCCGCGACGTGCCGCTGATCTCGCGCTGGCCCGCGATCCTCCTGTTCTTCATCGACGGCGCGCTGTTCCTGCTGCGCAGCCCGCTGAGCGCGGCCTGGTCCGCGGTGCCGGCCGAGGCGGCCCTGTCGAGCGCCTGGATCACGGTGCTCAGCGTCGAGGCCCTGCTGATGACCATCGCGACGGCCTTCATCCTGCTCGCCATGGCCAAGGAGCGCAACGAGCTGCCGCACAAGACCGCGGCACAGATCGATCCGTTGACCGGCCTCTTCAACCGCCGTGCCTTCCTGGAGCAGGGCGAGGCGTTGCGCCGGCGCCAGGTCGCGGCCGGCCGCCCGGTCGCGATCCTCCTGGTCGACCTCGATCACTTCAAGTCGATCAACGACCGCTTCGGGCATCAGCTCGGCGACCGGGTGCTCCAGGTCTTCGCCCGGACCGCGCGCGCGAACCTGCGGATGAGCGACCTCGTCGGCCGGCTCGGCGGCGAGGAGTTCATCGTCCTGGTCGCCGATGCCGAGCGGAGCAACGCCTATCTGGTCGCCGATCGCATCCGTACCGCCTTCATGGCCGACGCCGCCGTGGTCGACGGCGTCCGCGTGCAGGCGACGCTGAGTGCCGGCGTCTCGGTGATCGTCGACCCCGACCAGGACCTCTCGGCGCTGTTCACCCAGGCCGACCGCGCGCTCTACCGCGCCAAGGCGCGCGGCCGCAATCGCGTCGAGGTCGCCGGCACCGAGCCTCCGCCCGCCCGAGCGGCCGTGCCGGCCGCATCCACGCCGCGCGCGGCGTGAGTCGTCTCGTGGGCCCTACGAAGCCTGCACCGATCCGGCCGGGCTGAAGCGCGCCACCAGGTGGTGGCGGTCGCCCGGATAGGTGAGCACGACCTGCGTGAGCGGCGAGCCCGCCTGGAAGGTGCGGCGCCGGACCAGCAGGCAGGCGGCGCCGGGCGCGATGCCGAGCGCCTTGGCGGTCGCGATGTCCGCATTGGCGGCCGAGATCTGGTGCTCGGCCTCGCTCCAGGGGATCTGCGCCAGCAGCCAGCTCCCGGGCGGCTTCTGCGCGAAGTCGGCGTCGCGCGCCGCTTCGACCGCCGCGAGATTGATCAGGCGATCCTCCAGCACCAGCGGCTGCCCGGCCGCGAGATGCAGGCATTCCAGCGCCAGCACCGGCGTGCCGGCCGTCACCGCGAGACGCGCCGCGTCGGTGCGGGTCGCGCGCCGTTCGCGCCGCGAGCGCAGCTGGAAGCGATAGGCCTTGCCGCTGCGGCGCACGTCCGCCTCGATGTCGTGGATCTCGAGCACGGTCTCCTCCGAGCTCGGCGTCGCGACGAAGCTCCCCGAGCGGCGCCGGCGCACGATCAGGCCCGCGGCCGCGAGCGCGGTCAGCGCCCGGTTCACGGTCATGCGCGAGCAGCCGTAGCGGCGCGTGAGCTCCTGCTCCGAGGGCACGCGGTGGCCCGGCGGCCACTCGCCCGAGAGGATCGCGCGCTCGAGCGCGCGCTGGATCTCGGCATAGCGCGGCAATGCGATCGGGCGCGTCATGGCGCGGCGTCCAGGAGGCGCGTGAGCGTGCGCCGGTAGCGCGCCGCGATCATGTCGTGGCGCAGGTGCCGGCCCTCGGCCACCACGGCCTCGCCGCCGACCAGCACGGACTTCACCAGCGCCCGGCCGGCGACGAACACCCAGGCGTCGAGCCACAAGTCGCGGCTGCGGCCCGCGAGGTCCGGGTGCGCCGCATCGAGCGCCACGATGTCGGCGCGGCGGCCCGGCGCGATCGCGCCGATCTCGCGCCTGAGTGCCTGCGCGCCGCCCGCGAGCGCGCCGTCGACCAGGCGCCGGCCGACCGAGTCGTGCGCGGCCAGCACGTTGCGCGCGCGGTGCGCGAGCCGCTGGCTCAATTCGAGCTGGCGCAGCTCGCCCGCCGCGTCGATCGCGATGTTCGAATCGGTGCCGACGCCGAAACGCCCGCCGGCGCCGAGATAGCGCGCGCCCGCGAAGGTCCCGTCGCCGAGCGAGGCCTCGGTGAGCGGGCACAGGCCCGCGACCGCGCCGGAGGCCGCGAGGCGGTCGGTCTCGTCCTCGGTCATGTGGGTCGCGTGGATCACGCACCAGCGCGTGTCGACCTCCGCATTGGCGAGCAGCCATGCGACCGGCCGCGCGCCGAGCGCGGCGACGCAGTCCTCGACCTCCTTCAGCTGCTCGGCCGCGTGGATGTGGAGCGGTCCTTGCGGATGCGCCGCGACGACCGCGCGCAGCGATTCCGGCGTCACGGCGCGCAGCGAGTGCGGCGCGATGCCGACCTGCGCGTCGGGCAGGCCGGCCGCGACGGCGCGGCAGCGCTGCACCAGCTTGGCGAAGCGGTCCGGATCGTTGAGGAAGCGCCGCTGCCCTGCGGTCGGCGCCGCGCCGCCGAAGCCGCCGGCCGCATAGAAGGACGGCAGCAGCGTCAGCCCGATCCGCGTCTCGGCGGCGGCCGCCGCGATGCGCGCCGCCATCTCGCCGAGGTCGCCATAGGGCCGGCCGTCCACGTCGTGGTGCAGGTAGTGGAACTCGGCGACCGCCGTGAAGCCCGATTCCAGCATCTGCATGTAGGCGAAGGCCGCGATCGCCTCCACGTCGTCGGGCGAGAGCCGGCCGAGGAAGGCGTACATCACCTCGCGCCAGGTCCAGAAGCTGTCCTCAGTGGGCCCGCGCCGCTCGGCGAGTCCCGCCATGCCGCGCTGGAAGGCGTGGCAGTGCAGGTTCGGCAGCCCCGGCAGGGCGATGCCCGCCACGTGCTCGGCCCCGGCGCGCGCCGCGCCCGCCTCGACCGCGGCGATGCGCCCGTCCGCGACCGTGAGGCGGACATTCTCGGCCCAGCCCGCGGGCAGGAGCAGGTGGTCGAAGAACAGCTGGCGCAAGCCGGGTCTCCAAACTCGCCCTCGACAATAGGCGGCGGCGGCCATTATGTATAGACAATTGGAGCCTCCGGGGACGCCATGCGGTTCGACACGATCTGGCGCGATGCGCGGCTCGCGACGCTCGCCCCCGGCCGGCCCGGGCTCGGCCTGGTCGAGCGCGGCGCGGTCGGCGCCGTCGACGGCCGCATCGCCTTCGCGGGTCCCGAGACCGAGCTGCCGGCGCTGTGGGACGCGGCGCGCGAGGTCCGCCTCGACGGCCGCTGGATCACGCCCGGCCTGATCGACTGCCACACCCATCTGGTCTACGCCGGCGACCGCGCGCACGAGTTCGAGCTGCGCCTCGCCGGCGCCACCTACGAGGAGATCGCGCGCGCCGGCGGCGGCATCGTCTCGACCGTGAAGGCGACGCGCGCGGCGAGCGAGGAGGCGCTCGTCGCCGCGAGCCTGCCGCGCCTCGACCGGCTGATCGCCGAGGGCGTCACCACGGTCGAGATCAAGTCGGGCTACGGCCTCGAGATCGACGCGGAAGCGCGCATGCTGCGCGCCGCGCGCCGCCTCGGCGAAGCGCGCGACGTCGCCGTGGTGACGAGCTTCCTCGGCGCCCATGCGCTGCCGCCCGAGGCCGCCGGCACGGACGCCTATATCGACGCGGTCTGCCGCATGATCCCGGGGCTGGACGGCCTCGCCGACGCGGTCGACGCCTTCTGCGAGGGCATCGCCTTCTCGCCCGACCAGGTCGCGCGCGTGTTCGCGGCCGCCGGGGCGGCCGGCCTGCCCGTGAAGCTCCACGCCGACCAGCTCTCCAACCTGCACGGCGCGAAGCTCGCCGCTGCGCACGGCGCGCTCTCGGCCGACCATCTCGAATACACCGACGAGGAGGGTGTCGCCGCCATGGCGCGCGCCGGCACCGTCGCGGTGCTGCTGCCGGGCGCCTTCTACGTCCTGCGCGAGACCCGGCTCCCCCCCGTCGCGGCGCTGCGCGAGCACCATGTGCCGATCGCGGTCGCGACCGACTGCAATCCCGGCACCTCGCCGGTGACCTCGCTGCTGCTCACCCTCAACATGGCCGCGACCCTGTTCCGCCTCACGGTCGACGAGGCGATCGCCGGCGTCACCCGCGAGGCGGCGCGTGCGCTCGGCCTCCTCGACCGCGTCGGCACGCTGGAGGCCGGCAAGGCCTGCGACCTCGCGATCTGGGACATCGAGCGGCCGGCCGAGCTCGTCTATCGGATCGGCTTCAACCCGCTCCATGCGCGCGTGCGGAGGGGCCGATGAGCGTCACCCTCGCGCCCGGCCGCGTGCCGCTCGCCGACTGGCGCGCGATCGCGGCCGGCGCGGCCG
>PQAH01000149.1 GCA_003105195.1 Bradyrhizobiaceae bacterium | reverse complement strand
CTGCTCGACGAGGTGCTGGCCGGCCTCAACCCGTCCGAGATCCGCGACATGATCCCGGTCGTGCGCGGGCTCTGCGCGCGCGGCGTGACCATCCTGATGGTCGAGCACGTCATGCAGGCCGTGATGAGCCTCAGCACCTACATCTATGTCATCGCCGAGGGCCGCATCATCGCCGACGGCGCGCCGCAAACGATCGCGGCCGACCCGAAGGTGGTCGAGGCCTATCTCGGCCACGGCGCCGCGGGCCGGCTCGCCAAGGCGAGGAGCGCAAATGGCTGAGCCGCTCCTCGATGTGCGCGGCCTCGTCGCCGGCTACGGCGGCGCGCCGGTGCTGCGCGGGCTCGACCTTTCGGTCGCGTCCGCCGAGATCGTCGCGGTGCTCGGCTCGAACGGCGTCGGCAAGACCACGCTCAATCTCGCGCTCTCCGGCGTGCTCGCCGCGACGCGCGGCGAGGTGCGTTTTTCGGGTGCGCGCATCGACGGCGCGCCCGCCAAGGCGATCGTCGCCGCCGGGCTGATCCAGGTGCCCGAGGGCCGCAAGATCTTCCCCAATCTCGACGTGCGCGAGAACCTCGAGCTCGGCAGCTATCGCCGCGGCGGCGCGGCGCGCGCGCGCAACCTCGCGCGCGTCTACGAGATCTTTCCGCGCCTCGCCGAGCGCCGCGGACAGCGCGCCGGCACGCTCTCGGGCGGCGAGCAGCAGATGCTGGCGATCGGCCGCGGCCTGATGGCCGATCCGAAGCTCCTGATCCTCGACGAGCCCTCCCTCGGCCTCTCGCCGCTCCTGGTCGAGGAGATGTTCCGGCTCATCCGGACGATCAACCGGAACGGGCTCGCGATCCTGCTGGTGGAGCAGAACGTGGTGCAGTCCCTGGAGCTCGCCGACCGCGCCTATGTGATGGAGAACGGCCAGTTCGTGATGTCCGGCGCCGCCCGCGATCTCGCGGCCGACCCGGCGCTCGAGAAGGCCTATCTGGGACTGTGAAGGAGGTGGCCATGCTGCAGACACCCGACGTCGCCCCCGTGATGGCGCTGCCGCCCGTGCCCGAATGGCTGACGCGCTGGTCCGATTTCGCCGCCGAGGTCCGCCTCGCCGATCTCGATCGCGGCGCGGTCCATCGCACCCGCCAGGTGCTCTACGATTCGATCGCCGCCATCGCGGCCGGCGCCCAGGAACGCGAGGTCCGGGACCTCGCCGACCGGCTCGCGGCGCTGGGCGGCACCGGCGGCATCGCGACCCCGGCCATCGGCCTCCACCGCCGCCTTCCCGTGGCGGCGGCCGCGCTCGTCAACGGCACGGCCGGCACCATGCTGGAGCTCGACGAGGGCAACCAGTTCGCCCGCGGTCACCCCGGCATGCACGTGGTGCCGGCCGCGCTCGCGACCGCCGGGCGGCTCGGCGCGTCCGGCGGCGACCTTCTCGTCGCCATCGCGCTCGGCTACGAGATCGGCGCCCGCGTCGGCATCGCCTCCAAGCTGCGCGTCACCATGCATCCGCACGGCACCTGGGGCACCGTCGGCGCCGCGGTCGCGGTCGCGAAGCTCCACGGCGCGGACGCCGACCACATGCGCGAGGTCATCAACGTCGCATCGACCCTCGGGCTCGGCACCTCGCGCCGCACCATGCTGGAGGGCGGCACCGTGCGGAACAGCTTCGCGGGCTGGTCGAACCACATGGGCCTGATCGCCTGGGAGATGGTCGAGGCCGGTTTCACGGGCGAGGTCGACGGCATCGCCACGGTCTACGGCACCGTGATCGCCGACAACTTCCGCCCCGACGAGATGACGGCCGAGCTCGGCACGCGCTGGGAGGTCGCGCGCAACTACTTCAAGCGCCATGCCTGCTGCCGCTACAATCACGGCGCGCTCGACGCGCTCGCCCGCATCGCGGCCGAGGCCGGCGGCCGCCTCGATCCGGCCGCGATCGCGCGCGTCGACGTCGCCACCTATGTCTGGGCCGCGCAGCTCGCCGGCCAGGAGCCGCACAACATGCTGGCGGCCAAGTTCTCGCTGCCGTTCTCGATCGCCACCACCATCGTGTACGGCGCCGCGACCGTCGAGGCCTTCCGCGACGGCGCGCTCGCCGACGCCACGATCCGCGACCTCGCGCGGCGCGTCTTCGTCACCGAGGACAAGGCGCTGACCGCGCGGCTGCCCGGCCTGCGCCCCGCGCGCGTGACCGTGACGCTGACCGACGGCCGCGTCTTCGCGGCCGAGAGCCTCACCAACCGCGGCGACACCGAGGATCCCTATTCCGAGCACGAGATCCGCGCGAAGTTCTTCGAGCTGACCGAGCCGGTCTGGGGCCGCGCGCATGCCGAGAGGATCATCCGCGCCTGCGAGACCCTCGACGGCGCGCCGACGGTCGGCCCGCTCATGGAGTTGCTGGCCGCATGACCTCCTCCCTCGCAGCGCGGCTGCGCGACAAGCCGATCGTGGTGGCCCCGGGCGTCTACGACGCCCTGACCGCGTCGATCGCGACCGAGGCCGGCTTCCCGGCGCTCTACGTCTCGGGCGCCGCCATCGCCTACACGCGGCTCGGCCGCCCCGACATCGGTCTCGTCGCCATGACCGAGGTCCTCGACACCATCGCGCTGATCCGCGACCGGGTGCCGACGCCGCTGGTGGTCGACGCCGACACCGGCTACGGCAACGCGCTCAATGTCGCGCGCACGGTGCGGCTGTTCGAGCGGGCCGGGGCCTCGGCGATCCAGCTCGAGGACCAGACCCTGCCGAAGCGCTGCGGCCATCTCACCGACAAGGAGGTGATCCCGGCCGCCGAGATGGCGGGCAAGATCGCGGCCGCGGTCGATGCCCGGCATGCGCAGGCCACGCTCGTCATCGCCCGCACCGACTCGGTCGCGGTCGAGGGCTTCGACCGCGCCATCGAGCGCGCGCGGCTCTATGCCGAGGCCGGCGCCGACCTGCTCTTCGTCGAGGCGCCCAAGACCCGCGCGCAGCTCGCCGCCATCACGGCGGCGCTCGGAGGCACGCGGCCCCTGATGGTCAACATGGTCGAAGGCGGCCAGACGCCGCTCGCCGGCGCCGCCGAGCTGGAGGCGCTCGGATTCCAGCTCGTGATCTTCCCGGGCGCGGTCGTGCGCGCGCTCGCGCATGCCGCGCAGGACTTCTATGCGACGCTCGCCCGCGACGGCACCACCGAGGCCTTCCGCGCCCGCATGTTCGACTTCGGCGCGCTGAACCGCCTGATCGGCACGCCGCAGATGCTGGAGCATGGGCGCCGCTACGAGAGCTACACCAAGGACAAGGCATGAGCTTCGATCCCGTCACGCTCGCGGTCCTCAAGGGCCGCCTGGAACAGATCGTCGACGAGATGGACGCGACGCTCTACCGCTCGGCCTTCAACCCGATCATCGCCGAGGCGCGCGACGCCTGCCACGGGCTCTACCATGCCGAGACCGGCGCCACCTTGGTGCAGGGCGGCAAGGGCCTGCCGATCTTCGTCGGCGCCATGGCCTTCGCGGTCAAGGCCGTGATCGACAAGGTCGCGGCCGACGCGGCCGCCGGCCGCGACACGCTTTCGCCCGGCGACATCTTCCTGTTCAACGATCCCTATGACGGCGGCACGCATCTCAACGACTTCCGCCTGGTGCGGCCGCTGTTCCGTCAGGGCCGGCTGTTCTGCTGGCTCGCCTCGGTCGGCCACTGGCTCGACATCGGCGGCAACGTGCCGGGCGGCTTCAATGCGCGCGCGACCGAGAGCTTCCAGGAGGGCGTGCGCATCCCGCCCGTGAAATTCGCGCGCGGCGGCGTCATCAACGAGGACATCGTCGCGATCCTCTCCGCCAACTCCCGCGTGCCGACCTCGAACTACGGCGACCTCAACGGCCAGCTCAACGCGCTCGAGCTCGGCGAGCGGCGCCTCGAGGAGCTGCTCGACGAGTACGGCGAGGCGACCATCACGGCCGCGTTCGACGCCTTCACGGCGCGCGCCGAGGCGCTGATGCGCGACGCCATCGCGGCGCTGCCCGACGGCACTTACGGCTTCGAGGACTTCCTCGACAATGACGGCATCACCGACGTGCCGCTGCGCATCGCCCTCGACCTGACGATCGCGGGCGACCGCATGACCCTCGATTTCTCGCGCTCCTCGCCGCCCTGCGCCGGGCCGCTCAACATCGCCTACTCGACCTCGGTCGCCTGCTGCTACGTGGCCCTCAAGCATGTCTTCACCGACGTGCCGGCGAATGCCGGCTGCCTCGCGCCCATCACCTTCGTGATCCCGGACACGACCCTGCTCGGCGTCAAGGCGCCGAAGCCGGTCGGCGGCTACACCGAGACCATCCTGCGCGTGATCGGCGTCGTGTTCGGCGCGCTCGCCAAGGCCGTGCCGGAGCGCGCCACCGCGGGTCCCTTCGGCACCATCAACGCGCTCTCGCTCGCGGGTCATCGCGACGACGGCGCGCGCTGGGTGATGTTCTGCTTCTTCGGCGGCGGCCTCGGCGGCAATCCCGAGAGCGATGGGCTCAGCCACGCCAACAACCCGATCTCCACCGCCACCATCCCGCCGGCCGAGATCCTCGAGGCCGCCTATCCGGTGATGTTCACCCAGTGGGCGCTGCGTCCCGACAGCGCCGGCGCCGGCCGCCATCGCGGCGGGCTCGGCGCCGTCTACGAGATCGAGGTACTGGCGAAGAGCGGCGCCGACGTTTTCCTGCTCGGCGAGCGCGGCAAGTTCCCGCCCTTCGGCGTCAATGGCGGCGCACCCGGCGCGCTCAACCGCTTCGTCTGGCAGACCGACACCGGCGAGGCCTCGCCGCCGCTCGCCTCCAAGGTCACCGACGTGAAGGTCCGCAGCGGCCAGCGCGTGCGCCTGGAGACGCCGGGCGGCGGCGGCTTCGGTCCGCCCGAGGAGCGTGCGCCCGAGGCGGTCGGGCGCGACGTGCGCCTCGGCTATGTGAGCCGCGCGGCGGCCGAATCCGTCTACCATGTGGCGCTCACGGAGTCGGGCGAGGTCGACGCGGCCGCCACGGCGCGGTTGCGGCGGGGGGCGGCGGCGTGAGCATGCGCACCATCGTCGGCGTCGACGTCGGCGGGACCTTCACCGACTTCTTCCGGTTCGACGAGGCGAGCGGCGCCTTCCGCACCGCCAAGGTGCCGTCGAACCGCGGCGACGAGGCCGTCGGCTTCCTCGCCGGCCTCGAGAGCCTCGGCGCGATCCGCGATCTCGGCTCGATCGTGCACGGCACCACGGTCGGCACCAATGCGCTGCTCGAGCGCAAGGGCGGCCGCATCGGCCTGATCACGACGCAGGGCTTCCGCGATGTCCTCGAGATGCGCCGGCGCGACCGCCGCTACACCTGGGGCCTCTGGGGCGACTTCGTGCCGGTGGTCGACCGCGACCTGCGCCTCCAGGTCGCCGAGCGCACCCTGGCGGACGGCACCGTGCGCCTCGCCGTCGACGCCGGGGAGGTGCAGCAGGCGGCCCGCACGCTCATCGCCAAGGGCGCCGAGGCGGTCGCCATCGTCTTCATCAATGCCTATGCCAATGCCGCGAACGAAGAGGCCGCGCTCGCCGCCGTGCAGGCGGTCTGGCCCAACGACCATGTCGCGGCGTCCTCGCAGATCCTCCCCGAGATCCGCGAGTTCGAGCGCACCTCCACGACCGCGCTCAACGGCTATCTCCAGCCGGTCGTCGGCTCCTATCTGGCGAAGCTCGAGGGCGCCCTGGACGAGGGCGGCTTCGCGGGCGCCTTCCACATCGTCCAGTCGAATGGCGGCGTGATGTCCACCGCGACCGCGCGCCGCCTGCCGGTGCGCACCGCGCTCTCCGGCCCGGCCGCCGGCGTGATCGCGGCGGCCGCCATCGCCCGCGCCGCGGGCTACGCCAATGCCATCACCTGCGACCTCGGCGGCACCTCCTTCGACGTCTCGCTGGTCGCCGACGGCGCGACCGCGCTCGCCGCGCAGACCACCGTGGACTTCGGCCTCGTCATCCGCACGCCCATGGTCGAGATCACCACCATCGGCGCCGGCGGCGGCTCCATCGCCCATGTCGACAAGGGCGGCCTGCTGCAGGTCGGCCCCGAGAGCGCGGGGTCGCGACCCGGGCCCGCCTGCTACGGCCAGGGCAACGAGCGGCCGACGCTCACCGACGCCAACCTGGTGCTCGGCCGCATCAATGCCGCGCGTCCGATCGGCAAGCTCGCGCGTCTCGACGTGGAGGCGGCGCACGCCGCCATCGCGGCTCATGTGGGCGCCCCCCTCGGTCTCGACGTGATGACGGCCGCCGAGGCGATCGTGCGCGTCGCCGATGCCAGGATGGCCGGCGCCATCCGCCTGGTCTCGATCGAGCGCGGCCACGACCCGGGCAAGTTCGTCGCCGTGCCCTTCGGCGGCGGAGGCGCGCTGCATGCCGGCGCGCTGATCAAGGATGTCGGCCTCAAGGGCGCGCTGGTGCCGCGCTTTCCCGGCGTCACCAGCGCGCTCGGCTGCGTGATCGCGGACCTGCGCCACGACCAGGTGCACACCATCAACATGATGCTCGACAGTCTCGATGCGGCGGCGCTCGACCGCTGGATGGTGGGCGAGGCCGGAGCCGCCCGGCGCGTGGTCGAGACCGCGGGGCTCAGCGTCGAGGCGATCGAGGTGAAATTCGAGCTCGACATGCACTATCTCGGCCAGACCCATACGGTCTCGGTGCCGGTCCCGGTCTCGGTCCAGAACGGCACCACCGGCGTCACCGCCGCGATCGTGCGCGCCGCTTTCGAGCGCGCATATCTCGCGGCCTTCAGCAGGCTGCTGCCGGGTCTCGCGGTCAGGATCGTCTCGCTGCGCACCGCGGCGATCGGCCGGCGGCCGCATTTCGATCTCGCGGCGCTCGCGCCCGCGGCCGACGCCTCGCGCGAGGCTGCGCGGCGCGGCACGCGGCCGGTCTGGTTCGGCGGCGCCTGGCACGAGACCACGATCTGGGCACGCCTCGAGCTGCCGGCGGGCGCGACCATCGAGGGGCCGGCGGTGCTCGAGCAGGACGACGCGACCACCCTGATCGATCCGGGGCTCACCGCTCGCGTCGACCGGCTCGGCAACGTGATCGTGGAACGCAAGGGCTGACGATGGACGCCGCGCGCACCGGCCTGCTGCTGGTCGATCTGCAGAACGACTTCCTCGATCCCAAGGGCGCCTATGGGCGGGCCGGGCAGGGGGCGCCCGAGATCGCCGCCCTGCCGGCGCGCCTCGCGCCGCTCGCCGGCGCGATGCGGCGCGCCGGCGGCTGGATCGTATCGACGCATTTCACCCTGGTGCCCGCGAGAGGCGGCGAGCCGATCGTCTCGCCGCACCTCAAGGAGCTGCGTCCCTTCCTGAAGAAAGGCGACTTCCTGCCCGGCTCCTGGGGGCATGCGCTGGTCGACGCGCTCGCGCCCGCGGACCTCGCGGTCGAGAAGATCGCCTATTCGGCCTTCTACCAGACGCGACTCGAATGGCTGCTGCGCAAGTGCGGCATCGAGCGGCTCGTGGTCGGCGGCATCGTCACCAATGGCGGCGTCGCCTCGACGGTGCGCGACGCCCATGTGCGCGATATCCCGTGCGTCGTTCTTTCCGACGGCTGCGCCGCCTTCTCGCCGGCCGTGCACGAGACCGCGATCGCGGCGCTCGCACCGGTCGCGCGGATCGCCACCGTTGCCGAGGCCGTGGCCGAGATCGCCGGGAGCTGATGCATGGCCGAGGTCGTCGTCGAGGAAGGAGCGGACTTTCCGGCCGAGGCCGAGGTCGCGATCGTCGGCGCCGGCGCCGCCGGCCTGGTGGCGGCGCTCGCCGCCGCGGAGGCCGGCGCCGCGCCCCTCGTCATCGAGCGCGACCCGGTGCCGCGCGGCTCCACGGCGCTCTCGGCCGGCCTCGTCCCGGCGGCCGGCACCCGCTGGCAGCACGAGCGCGGCATCGCGGACACGCCCGAGCTGTTCGTCGCCGATCTGCGGAAGAAGGCGCGCGACACCGCCGACCCCGCGCTGGTGGAGCTGGTCGCGCGCGCGGCCGGGCCGGCCCTCGAATGGCTCGCCGATGCCCACGGCCTGCCGTTCTCGGTGGTGCACGATTTCGACTATCCGGGGCATTCGGCGCGGCGCATGCACGGCCTGCCGAGCCGTTCGGGCTCCGAGCTGGTCGACCGCCTGCGCGCCGCCGTCGAGGCGCGCGAGATCCCGATCCTGACCGAGGCGCACGCCACGACCCTGGTCGCCGATCGCGCGGGCCGCATCCGCGGCCTTTTCGCCGCGCGCCCGGACGGATCGCGGGAGCGCATCGGCTGCCGCGCCCTCGTGCTCGCCTGCAACGGCTACGGCGGCAACAAGGCACTGGTCGCGCGCCACATCCCCGAGCTCGCCGGGGCGATCTATTTCGGCCATCCCGGCAACCAGGGCGACGCGGTGCTCTGGGGCGAGGCGCTCGGCGCCGCGGTCCGCCACATGTCGGGGCACCAGGGGCACGGCTCGGTCGCGCATCCGCACGGCATCCTGATCACCTGGGCCACCATGATGGAGGGCGGCTTCCAGGTGAACCTCGCGGGCGCGCGCTTCTCCGACGAGACCCACGGCTATTCCGAGCAGGCCGCGGTCGTGCTGCGCGAGCCCGAGGGGATCGCGTTCAGCATCTTCGATGCGCGCATCGCCGCCATCTGCCGCCAGTTCGAGGACTTCCGCAATGCCGAGGCGCAGGGCGCGGTGCTCACGGCCGAGACTCCCGAGGCGCTCGCTGCGCTGATCCGCGTGCCGGCCGCCGCGCTCGCCGAGACCTTCGCCGAGGTCGCGCGCCGGGTTGCGCCCGACCGCTTCGGCCGCGACTGGAGCAAGGCGAAGCCGCTCGCGCCGCCCTACCATGCGGTGCGCGTCACCGGCGCACTGTTCCACACCCAGGGCGGCCTCGTGGTCGACGACCGCGCCCGCGTCGTGCGGACCGACGGCACGGCGCTGGCGAACCTGTTCGCCGCCGGCGGCGCCGCCTGCGGCGTGTCCGGGCCCGAGGCCTCGGGCTATCTCTCGGGCAATGGCCTGCTCACCGCCGTCGCCCTCGGCCGCCTCGCGGGCCGCGCCGCCGCCGCATCCTGAGCACCCGCTGCGGCTAAGTGTTTGATCTTCCACGATCTGACCACCGACTTTCGCCCTGAAGGCAGGCTTCGCGGCGAGGAGACCGGTTCGCCATGGTCGCGCAGTTGCCCGACCGTTCGCCTGCAAAGCGCATGGCACGGCCCGGCACGGAGGTCCCGGGCGCCCTGCTTCGATGACGAGCTTTCACCGCATCGCGCGGCACGTCAAAGCCGCAGCGGAAGTTGTGTGCGCAATTGACAGCTTTGTCGGCGCCGTCGCCGCACGCCCCCTTACGCGGCGTCGTGGGCCAGTTTCAGGAGCGCGAGGTCGAGCTTCACCATCCCCATCATGCTTCCTGGCCCTCCGGCACGAAGGACGCGGTCATGACCGAGCCCTTCGGGGCGTGGCTGGCAGCACCTTAGCGGGTGACCTGTCCCATCTCTGCGTTCTTGAAGATCGAGACGCAGAAGTTCGCGGGCCGCTTCGGCGTCCTTCTCGAACCACAGGAAGGGGATGATCTTCTGCACGGCTCCTTTCCCGTGCCTCACGCCACGCTGCGCTGCGCCTCGGGCTTCTGCGCCGGCACGAAGTCCGGCCGCGAGCAGTTGATCATCCAGGGCGTGCCGAACGCGTCGAGCACGTCGCCGAAGCGCAGCGCCCAGAAGGTCTCCTGGAGCGGCATCCGCACTGTGCCCTTCTCGGCGAGTGCGTTGAACACGCGCTCCGCCTCGGACGGATCCTCGATGGTGAGGGTGACCGACATGCCCTGCATGGGCTTGTACATCTCGCCGAAGGCGTCCGAGCCCATGATGAACTGGTCGGCGCCGAACTTGAGGCAGGCGTGCATGACCTTGCTGCGGAACTCTGCCGGCACGTATTCCTCGCCCGGCGTCCCCGCAAACGGCATCAGCGCCTGGATCTCGCCGCCGAGCAGCGTCTCGTAGAACCGGAAGGCGGCTTCGCACTGGCCGTTGAAGTTCAGGTAGGGAATGGCGCGCATCGAAAGACTCCATCGTCTCGGGGGAATGTTGATCGATCCCTGATCGCTCAGAGATCGACGATCGTCTTGAACCCGCCCCAGGACATGCGCTTCACGTCGAAGGGCATCTCGGTCTTGTCCATCTTCAGCCGCGGGTCTGCCATGACCTTCTTGTTGATGCGGTCGCGCTGGGCGCGCGACTTGTAGACGATCCAGGAGAACACCACGGTCTCGCCCGGCCTGAGGCGGGCGAGGCGCGGGAAGGGGAGGCCGAACCTGATCGCGAGGTCGTCGCCGACGCACTCGCGATACTCGAGCGCCCCATGCTCGCGCCAGATCCTGCCGGCCTTGCGCGAGATCCGCCGATAGGTCGCGAGATTCCTCTTCGGCACCGCGATGACGAAACCGTCCACATAGGGCATTCGCGTCTCCTTCGCTCGGGGGTCAGGCCGCGGCCTGTCCGCCGCAACAGCCCTGCGGCGCGGCCTCGTACTCGTCGTGGCGCCGAACCCAGTCCATGATCGTGGTCTCGTTGCGGCCCTTCGGCGTGAAATCGAGGAAATTGTGGGCGCCGAGCAGGACGTCGCCGGCGCGCCCGTAGCCCGAATAGGTGTGGAACACGGCCCCGGCCTCGTCCTTGATGAACACGCTCAAGCCCGGCAACTCCTCGATCGAGCTCTCGGTCATCTCGTAGTTGTAGTAGACCTTGCCGGTCTCGAGCTGGTCCTTCGTGAAGGAGACGTGGAAGTCGAAATTGAAATCGCTCCCCTCCGAGGAGACCCAGTCGAACCGCCAGCCCATGCGCGTGCGATAGGCCTCGAGCACCGCGAGCGGCGCGCGCGAGACGGCGACGAAGGTCGCGTCGTGGTGCTTCAGATGCAGGTTGGCGCCGTCCACGTGGTCGCAGAGGAACGAGCAGCCGACGCAGCCGGTGCCGAGATCGGCGCGCCACATGAAGTGGTAGACGATCAGCTGGCTGCGCCCGGCGAACAGCTCGGCGAGCGCCCTGCGGCCCTGCGGCGTGTCGAACGCATAGTCCTTCTCGATCCGCACCCAGGGCAGCGCGCGCCGCTCGGCCATGACCTCGTCGTGCAGGCGGGTGAGCTCCTTCTCGCGCGCGAGATGCCGCTTGCGCGCCGCGATCCAGTCCTCGCGGGAGACGATCGGGGGATGTTGCATGGGGTTATCCGTCGGTTCGATTTTGCCTGTTCGTTCGTCTCCGCGTCATCCCGGCCGAGCACGCAGGGCGGAAGTTTCCGGCCTGCGCGTCCATCATGACCCATCTCGGGTAGACCCGAGATGGGCGCGAGAGCCGGGATCCATGACCCCCTGCCTGTCCGCATCGCGATCGCCGGGGATATGGATCCCGGATAGCCGCTGCGCGGCTTCCGGGATGACGCGCGTTGCTACGCCGGGCCGACGTTCAGCACCTGGCCGGTCATCGGGTCGAAGGGCGAGGAGAAGTGCTCGTGCACGATGCGCCATGGGCCGCGCGTCCGGCGGCAGCAGCCCGTCACCCGCATCCAGCCGGACTTCTCCTCGCCGTCGCAGGTCCCGCCGCAACGCGCAATGTAGTGGAAGACGGCGAGATCCTGGCTCGTCGTGATCTGGAGCTCGCTGATCTCGAAGGTCATGGCGCCCTGCATCTGCGAGAAGCACGCCTGCCAGTGCTGCCGGTAGGCGTCGCGGCCCTTGAACTGCAGGGCGCCGATGGCGTCGAACGCGAGCACGTCGGGCGCGTAGCAGGCCATCACGCGGTCGATGTCGCGGGCAAGCGTGGCCTCGCGCCACTGGTCGATCAGGGCCCCGATCTCGTCCTCGGCGGTGCGGGTGAGTGTTGCGGCGTCCATGACTCTACTCCTTCCCTGCATGAATTCGTTCCGGCCCGCCGTCGCCGCGGGCGTCTCGGCCTGGAAGACGGTGGCGGCCGGTCCGGCCCGACTCGCGGTCGGAAATTTTTCCCCGGGTCCGGGCGGGCGGCCCGGGCCACGGCACCGAGGGTCAGGAACCATCCGGATGCGGCCGGAGCTTGACGAGATCAGTTGATATCAACATATTAAATGCATGTCAAACGCGGCCGAGCTGCCATTTTCTGTCACCCACCACGTGCGCGACACCTGCCTGTGCCTGCACGTGCAGCGGGCCGCGCGGGCAGTGGCGCGGCGCTTCGACGAGGCGCTGCGCCCGCTCGACCTCACCAATGGCCAGTTCTCCCTGCTGATGGCGCTCAACCGGCCGGAGCCGCCCCCGATGGGGCAGGTGTCCGCGCTGCTCGCCATGGATCGCACCACGCTGACGGCTTCGCTCAAGCCGCTGCAGCGGCGCGGCCTCGTGCGCGTCGTCGTCGACGCGACGGACCGGCGGCTGCGCCGCCTGGTTCTGACGCCGGCCGGCCGCCGCCTGCTGGTCAGGGCGGTGCCGATCTGGCGCGAGACCCACGCCGAGCTCGACCGGATCGTCGGCGCCGGCGAGATCGACCGCCTGCGCGCGGAGCTGCGTACGTTGGCCTGACCGCGCCGGGCCGAAGCGCTCAGCCCGCCAGGTTCCGGTGGATCCGGCGCAGGCTCTCCTTGGCGACCCTCAGCTCTGCGGCCGAGAGGCCGGCGATCGCGGTCCGCTCCAGCCGGCGCGCGATCGGGATCAGCTCGGCGAGCAGCGCCTCGGCCTTCGGCGTCACCCGCACCGTCACCTCGCGGTTGCTGTTGCGCGAGCGGGCGCGGGTGACGAGGCCCGCGCGCGCCAGCCGGGTCACCAGCCGGGACAGCGTCGAGACCTCGATGGTGGTGTGGTCGGCGAGATCGATCTGGCGCAGCGGCCCCATCTGCGAGAGCGTCACCAGCACGCGCCAGGTCGCGATGGTGAGGCCGTGGCGCGCGAGCGCATCGGCCGTGAAACGGGCGACCAGCGCGGAGCCGACGCGGTTGATCAGGTAGGGGAGGTAGTCGGCGAGGTCGAGCCGGGGACGCGCCATGGGGCTTGCCTGGAGAACGGATGCCGACACCTCCCACGGCGCCGCGCCCCGTGTCAAACCGCGTCGCCCGGCGCGTGCGTCGCAGCATCGAATTGCCGCCGCGGCTGCTTGCCATTGATTATTGCATCTGCAACAATTGCAAAGGCATCATTCAGGCGACGACCGGCGAGACCCCGATGAGCCGCGAAGCCTCCTTCCGCCGCGCCATGCGCAGCCTCGCCAGCGCCGTCTCGGTGATCTCGACCGCCGCGGAGGGACGCCGCTACGGCATGACCGCGACCGCGGTCGCCTCGGTCTCGGTCGATCCGCCCTCGCTGCTCGTCTGCGTCAATCGCACCGCCAGCCTGCACGCGCCGCTGATGGCACGGCGCCGCTTCTGCCTCAACATCCTCCACGCCGACCAGATCGAGCTCGCCCAGGCCTTCGGCGGTGGCCGCGCGGGCGACGACCGGTTCGCCTGCGGCGCCTGGCGGGAGGTCGGCGAGCTGCCCTGCCTCGACGGCGCGCAGGCGAACGTGCTCTGCGACGTCGACGCGGTGTTCCCCTATGCGACCCACGCGATCGTGGTCGGCTACGTCACCGAGGTGCGGGTCGGCGACGCCGTCGCGCCGCTGATCTACCAGGATGGCCGCTACACGGTGGGCCTCGGCGACGGGGTCGACTGGGTCGTGCCGATCGGCGGATAATCGAGAAGCTCAGGGAGGCTCCCATGGAGTTCGGCTACTTCACGCTCAGCGACAATCACTATGAGAGCAACACGCGCTCGCCGAACCAGTTCGTCGCCGACATCACGGCCGAGGCGCTCTATGCCGACGAGCTCGGCATGCATTCGGCCTGGATCGGAGAGCACCATTTCAACTCGCTCGGGGTGCTCTCCTGCCCCGACCTCGTGCTCGCCTATATCGCGGCACGCACCAGGCGCATCCGCCTCGCCCCGGCCGTCACGGTGCTGCCGCTGCACCACCCGATCCGCGTCGCCGAGCAGTGGGCGACGCTCGACCTGCTCTCCAACGGGCGCGTGGATTTCGCGGCCGGCCGCGGCTACGACAAGCGCGAATACGATCCCTTCCACGTCTCCTTCGCGGACAACCAGTCGATCTTCGAGGAGGGCATGGAGCTGGTGCGCCGGCTCTGGTCGGCGGACGAGCGGATCTCCCATCGCGGCAAGCACTATTCCTTCGACGACGTGCGCATCACGCCGAAGCCGGTGCAGCGCCCGCTGCCCGCCTATGTGGCCTCGTTCTCCAGGCCCTCGATCGAGCTCGCCGCGCGCCTCGGCTGCGGCCTGATCGTCGCGCCGTTCGCGGCCGCCATGAGCTTCGGCGGGCTCAAGCAGGTCGCCGAGCTCTACCACGAGTCCTGCGCCCGCTACGGCACCACGCCCGGCCGGCTGATGTGCAGCTACTTCACCCATTTCGCCGACACGCCCGATGAGGAGGCCGCGCAGCGCGCGCGCCAGATCCGCTACTACAAGGAATGCGTGATCCCGGCCTTCCCGGGCGATCCCAGGACGGCGCCGCCGAGCTACCGCTACTTCATCGACATGGTGGACCGGCTGCAGAAGGTGAAGCCGGAGGACCTGACCGAGAACTCGGTCCTGATCGGCGCCCCCGCGCGCATCGCCGAGACGCTGAAGAAGGTGGAGGCGGCGGGCTTCTCGGAGGTGATCCTCTATTTCAACGTCGGCCTGAAGCCGCACGCCCAGGTGAAGGACGAGATGGCCCGCTTCATGGCCGAGGTCGCACCGGCCTTCGAGGGCCGGCACAAGCAGCGCGCCGCGTAGGAGCCAATTCTCTCCGGCGGCGTTGTCGGCGGCATGAAGATCGCGACCTTCAACGTCAACAACGTCGTCAAGCGCCTGCCCAACCTGCTCGCCTGGCTCGCCGAGGCGGAGCCCGACGTGGTCTGCCTGCAGGAGCTCAAGACCGCGCAGCCGGCATTTCCGGCGGCCGCGCTCGCGGCGGCCGGCTACCGCGCGGCCTGGCGCGGGCAGAAAACCTGGAACGGGGTCGCGATCCTCGCGCGCGGCGCCGAGCCGGTCGTCACCCGCGCCGCGCTGCCGGGAGACCCGGACGACGACCAGAGCCGCTATCTCGAGGCCGCCGTCGATGGCGTGCTCGTCGCCTCGCTCTACGCCCCGAACGGCAACCCGCAGCCGGGGCCGAAATTCGCCTACAAGCTCGCCTGGCTGGCGCGGCTCGCGCGGCACGCCGGGACGCTGCGGCGGGAGGGCGTGCCGGTGGTGCTCGCCGGCGACTACAATGTGGCGCCGACCGACCGCGACATCTATTCCACGCGGTCCTGGGCAAAGGACGCCCTGGTGCAGCCCGAGAGCCGCGCCGCCTTCCGCCGGGTCCTGGCGCAGGGCTATGGCGACGCGATCCGGGCCGTCCACCCGCAGGCGCCTTGCTACACCTTCTGGCACTACATGCGGAACCGCTGGGAGCGCGACGCGGGCCTGCGGCTCGATCATCTGCTGTTGAGCCCCGACGTCGCGGCGCGCCTGCGCGACGCGGGCGTCGACCGCGAGATCCGCGGTCGACCCGGCGCGAGCGATCACGCGCCCGCCTGGATCCTGCTGGATCGGGCACCCGGCGCGAGAACCCGGGTGAAGCGCCGGCGTTAGAACCGGGCCGGTCAGCGCCGCGGCCGCCCGCTCACGGCCTGCGGCGTCGCCTCCGCGCCGTCGATGAAGTCCACCGGCGTGCCCTTGCGGACGAGTTGCGCGAGCGCGATTGCGTCCCAGTTGGTCAGCCGCACGCAGCCGTTCGACTCGGTCTTGCTGATGTTCGCGGGCACCGGCGTGCCGTGCAGGCCGTAGCTGTCCGCCGAGAGCGCGATCCAGACGAGACCCACGGGATTGTTCGGCCCCGGCCTCACCGTGACGGGGCGGTCCGCCGTCTGGCCCTTGAACGCGTAGCGCGGATCGTAGCGGTAGACCGGGTTGACGCTCACGCTCTCGACCTCCACGCGTCCGCTCGGTGCCGGCTTCTCGTCGCTGCCGATCGAGACCGGGAAATACGCCACCAGGCCGCCGTCGGCGGCAAGAACCCGCAGCGCCCGCTCGCTCTTGTCGACCTCGACCCGCGGCCCATCGGCCAGGCCTGGCGCGCGTTCCTTCTCGCCGGCCTGCTTCGCCCGGGCATTGGCAAGCTCCGCCATGGCGCGGTCGAGCGGCACCACGTCGGCGACCGCGATCTCGGTGCCGGCCCGATCGAGACGCTTGCCCGCGTTGAGAGCCGCGAGCAGCGCCTCGGACATGTGGAACTTCTCGGCCAGCCGCTCGCGCGCATTCCGATAGGCGAGGCGCGGAAGCTTCGCCATGTCGGCGAAGTCGCGCGGGATCCGCTTCACGAACGGGCCTTTCACGTCGTCCTTGGTGACGGTGTAGCGGACCACCACGTCGCCCTGCGGCGCGAGCCGCGCCCAGGTGTCGGCGTCGAGCGTTCCGGTCGCCGGCAGGCCCTGCGCCTGCTGGAACGCGGACAGGGCCTTGCGGAAGTTGGCGCCGTCGACGGCGTCGATCTCGCCCGGCGAGAACCGCGCGCGCGCGAGCAGCACCTGCGCTTTCATCACCAGGGGATCGGGCTTCGCGGTCCTGGCCCGGCGCGAGGCGGCTTTCGGCTCGCGCCATTGCGCAGCGTCGACCGATTCGGCCGTGAGGGGGATCTGCTTGCCGGCGGCGTGTGCGCCACTGGCCGCGAGGACGGCCAGCAAGAGGCCGCAGAACAGGTTACCGCGCATTCGTCACCGCCTGTGTCGAGGGACCAACGGCGATGAGGGACCGCGAGTTCCTGACGCTGGCGGCGCAGGCGATCCGCCGGTCAGCGCACCGCGACGAGGCTCGCGGCGCCGAGGAGCGCGGGCTCGCTGCGCGTCATCACGTAGGTCGGGATCTCGGCGAGGTAGGCGCGCAGGCGTCCCTTGTCCTCGAAGCGGGCCCGGAACGCGGATTCGGCGAAGGCCGCGCCGAGCCGCGGCACGATGCCGCCCGCGATGTAGATGCCGCCGCGCGCCCCGAGCGTGAGCGCGAGGTTGCCTGCGACGGTGCCGAGCATGGCGCAGAACATCGCGGTCGCGGCCCGCGCCTGCGGCTCCTCGGCCTCGGTGCGCGGGTCGGTGATCTGCGCCGCGCTGAGCGCGGCCGCCGGCACGCCATCGAGCTCGCACAGCGCGTTGTAGAGGTTGACGAGGCCGGGACCGCACAGCACGCGCTCGGCCGAGACATGCGCATAGCGGCGGCGCATCAGGTCGAGCACCGCGCTCTCGCGTGCGTCGGCCGGCGCCATGGTGACGTGCCCGCCTTCGCCCTGGATCGGCACGAAGCCGTCGTGGCTCGGCACCAGCGCGCTCACGCCCAGGCCCGTGCCGGGCCCGAGCACGCCGGCCGGCGCGCCGGCGAGCGGCGCGCCGCCGCCCACCTGGGCGCGCTCGGCGGGCGCGAGATGGGGAATTGCCAAGGCGTTGGCGACGAAATCGTTGATCACCCGCAGGCGCGCGAGCCCGAGCTCCGCCTGCAGCGCCGCGATCGAGAAGCGCCACGGATGGTTGGTCATGGAGACCTGGTCGCCGGTGACCGGCGCGGCCACGGCCAGCACCGCCCGGTCGGGGCGCTCGGCGGGGAACTTGGCGAAATAGAATGCGATCGCATCCGCGAGCGTCGGATGGTCCTCGGTCGCCAGCGTCCGCACCCGCGCGAGCGACCCGTCCGGCTGCACCAGCGCGAAGCGCGCATTGGTGCCGCCGATGTCGCCGACCAGTGCGAGCGGCGTCGCCGCAGTCCCACCCTTGCGCGCTTGCCGTGCCATGCCGTGTCCCCGGATCCTCGGCGATAATAGCGGGACCGCCCGCGCAGTTCCGCAGCGACGTGGGGCGCGTTGTTGCGCACCATTCGCCGCATGGGGGCAGACCAGGGCCGTGCCTTCCGGGTCCGTGCCTGGTCGGCCGCGCGCGCCCGCCGGATCAAGGGCGGAGATGCGGCCCTCGCATCGTCATCCGGGCTTGCCCGGACTTGATCGAAGGCCCCCGTTCCCGGTCCAGTAGAGCCGGGCGGGCAGCGAGGATGCGCCGGATGATGCGGGGTTGGAAGCTGTTCGGCTGGGTGCTGACGTTCATTGCGTTTCTCGGGGCCGCGTTCAACGTCGCGGGCTTCGTGGTCCTCCACGCGGTCGTCTCCGATCTCGGGCAGGACCTGACGGCCTCCTTGGGCCACATGGGAGCCGACCTGCTCGCCGCGGTGGAGGTCGACGCGCGCCTGGTCTTCCTCGCGCTGCTCACGGTGTTCGCGGCTGCGACGGTCAAGCTCGCGATCGGCACCGTGATCCTGGTCAAGCGTTCGCGGCGTTGGCGGTAATTCCCTGCCTCGATGTATGGCCGCGCTGACGATTGCTAAAGCCGGGTCTGGCGCGAGAAGGGAATCTTGACCAATTCCGATCGGCGCATCCTTCGCCTTAATTGCGCGCGCGCGATTTAGCCGTCCGTTAAAGCCCTCGGGGTCAGCTTCGCGGCGGACCAGCAGGGGGACGATCGCGATGCGGATCGTGATGTGGAGCGTCACCGCCTTTGCCCTGGCGACGACCATCGACACCTATCACTACGACGGCCGCTGGATGCAGACGGTCGCCCGCTTCATCGTGAACCTCTGGGTGCATCTGTGGTGAGCCGGGGGACGTCCCGGCGCTGACGTCCGGCCGGCCGGGCCGCGCGGCGTGCTGCCTTTGTTCCAGACTGTCGCGCACGCCGCCGCGCCGGTGGAACCCGCAACCGACATCGCGGCTTGTCGGCGTCGGCGGTTCCATCGAGGCGACGATGACCACGAAGAGCGATGCCGAGACACCCGCGGCCGTCGATGGGGCGCCCGGGGAGCCGTCTCCCGTGACCGAAAGCGCGCAATTCGAGCAGGACCTCAGGGCGCGCGAGGAGCACGGCGAGGACGTGCACGAGCTCCGCCGGCGCTACCTGCTGCACCGCTTCTGGCGAACGGCCGCCGGCTTCTGGCGCGAGCGCGGCCGCACCACCGCCTGGACGCTGACGGTCGCCCTGCTCGTCATCCTGCTGCTGCACCTCGCCGCCACCTACGCGATGAACCTCTGGAACCGCGCGATCTTCGACGCGCTGGAGCAGAAGGACGCCGCCACCGTCCTCACTCTGTCCCTGATCTATTTCGCCATCCTCGCCGCGAGCGTCGCCTTCTCGCTCGCGCAGGTCTATGCCCGCATGACCCTGCAGCGGCGCTGGCGGCGCTGGGTCACCGACAAGGTGACGGACCGGTGGCTCGCCTCGGGGCGCTATTACCAGCTCAACCTGGTGAGCGGCGACCACCAGAATCCCGAGTACCGCATCGCCGACGACATCCGCCTCGCGACCGAGTCGCCGGTGGACTTCGCGACCGGCGTGCTCGCCGCCTTCCTCTCGGCCGCGACCTTCATCGTCGTCCTCTGGAGCATCGGCGGCGCCCTCGAGTTCACGGTGGCGGGCATCGACGTGTACATTCCGGGATTCCTCGTGATCGCGGCCGTGCTCTATGCGGCCGTCGCCACCGGCGCGATGCTGCTGATCGGCCGTCGCTTCGTCGCGGTCTCCGAAGCGAAGAACCAGGCCGAGGCCGAGCTGCGCTACCTGCTCACGCGCCTGCGCGAGAACGGCGAGAGCATCGCGATCATCCAGGGCGAGCCCGAGGAGCGCGCCGGGGTCGACCGCACCCTGCGCCACGTGCTGCGCACCTGGCGCAGCATCTGCCTCCAGACCATGAAGACCACGGTGGTCTCCCAGACCTCGGGCTACATCGCCCCCGTGCTGCCGATCATCCTGTGCGCGCCAAAGTACCTCGACGGCTCGATGACGCTCGGCCAGGTGATGCAGGCGGCCTCCGCCTTCACCATCGTGCAGACCGCATTCAACTGGATCGTCGACAACTATCCGAAGCTCGCCGACTGGACCGCGTCGGCCCATCGCGTCGCCTCCCTCGAGATGTCGCTCGACGCCCTCGAGCGCGCCGAATCCGGCGAAGGCGTGAGCCGGATCACGGTCGCAGGAGGCGCCGGCGCCGCGATCCGCCTGCGCGATCTCTCGGTGACCCTCGACGACGGCACGGCCGTGCTCGACGACACCGACGTCGCGATCCAGCCCGGCGAGCGCGTGCTCGTGATGGGAGAGTCCGGGACCGGCAAGAGCACCCTGGTGCGCGCCATCGCGGGTCTCTGGCCGTGGGGCGATGGCCGCATCGAGATCCGCAGCGGCGCGAAGCTGATGCTGCTGCCGCAGCGGCCCTATATCCCGATCGGTTCGCTGCGCCGCGCCGCGACCTATCCGGACGCGGCCGACAGCCGCAGCCGCGACCAGGTCGCGGCCGCGTTCCGCCGCGTCGGCCTGACGCATCTCGTCGATCGCATCGACGAGGAGGCGCCCTGGGACCAGACGCTGTCGGGCGGCGAGAAGCAGCGGCTCGCCTTCGCGCGCATCTTCCTGCACAGCCCCGACATCATCGTGCTCGACGAGGCGACCGCCGCCCTCGACCCCGAGAGTCAGGACAGCCTGATGGCGCTGCTCAGCGACCAGCCGGAGAACGTCACGCTGGTCAGCGTCGGGCACCGTCCGGAGCTGGAAGCCTTCCACAATCGCAAGATCGTGCTCGAGCGGCGGCGCGGCGGGGCGCGGCTGGTGAGCGACGTGCATCTGAAGCCGACGCCCGGCCGCCGCAGGCTGCTGCGCCGGCTGTTGCGCCGGCGCGCAGCCGCCTGAGGCCGCAACCCTTGATGCTACTTGGGCCGCGGCCGCGCCGCCAGCAGCCGGCGGATCCGGTCCACCACGATCTGCGGTTCGTAGGGCTTCTCCACCATGGGCCCGTCGTCGCACAGGTCGGCCGCGGCTTCGGCCGCGCGCACCGGGCTGCCGACCAGGATCACGGGCAGCCCCGGCTTGTGCTGTCTCACCCATTGGGCGAAGCCGAAGCCGTCCAGCCGGCCCCGCATCTCGGCGTCGGAGAGCACCACCTGCACCGAGAAATCGGGATGCTCGAGCACGGCGACGGCTTCGTCCGTGGTCGCGGCCTCGATGACCTTGTAGCCGCAGTCGCGCAGGTACTGGGCGATCACCATGCGGATCAGCACCTCGCCCTCCGCCACCAGGACGCAGTCGGCGCCGCCCGGCGCCTCCGCCCTCGTTTCTTCGGACGTCATCGGCGGGTGTCGGACGTCAGCTCTTTGATCCGCCGGACGACGCGCCGGGTCTCGTACGGCTTGGTGAAGGTGGCGTCGACGATCTCGGGCCGCGGCCGCTCGGGAAAGAAGCCGGACGCGACCACGACCTTCAGGTGCGGCCAGCCCTCCCGCGCCGCGGCAGCGAGCGCGAGGCCGTCCATCGACCCGGGCATGCGGATGTCCGTGAGCAGCACGTCCACCGCCGTCGAGCTGCGCAGGACCGTGAGCGCCTCGTCGGCATTGGCGGCCTCGATCACCACGAAGCCGGCATCCCGCAGGTCGTCGGCGATCATCAGGCGCACCATGATCTCGTCCTCGACGACGAGGACGGACCGTCGGCGCGGGACGGCTGCGGGCGCGAGATTGTGAACGGTTGCTGTCATGCGCTGCGGCCACCTCACCGCAAATCTCCAACGCCGTGGCGGCCGGTTCGGTTCCGCAGCAGCCGCCCCCCGGCACGAATGGCGTCGACGCCCGCGATCGGCGCGTTGTGCGTCCGGCCTATCCCATTGATTGATCATAGAATTTCGGCGGCGGCGTCAGGGTCGCGCGCTGGCATGCAGGTAGGTCTGCAGGCTCACGGCCTCCTCGCCGCACTCGATCAGCCGCCGGGTGAGGCCGTTCAGCCATTTGAATTCCTTGCGGCTCAGGCAGGAGAATTCCGCATCGTTGATGCGCCGCTGCACCGGGGCGAGTCCCTCGAGGGCGGCGCGCCCCTTGTTGGACACCGTGAGCGTGACCCGCCGCCGGTCGGCGGAATCCACCGTCTTGTGGATCAGCCCGAGGCGCAGTAGCCGCTGCGCCGTCGAGGTGATGAAGGCGCCCGAGAGATGCAGGTGGTCGGCGACGGTCTTGATGTTGACGTCGCCTTCCAGCGAGAGGTGGGCGATCGAGATCAGCACCGTGTATTCGATGCCGGCGAGCCCGATGAAGCGGGCGTGTCCCGCGCGGATGCGCTCGTGCAGCGCCAGGAAGCCGAACAGATTGTGCACGAGCTCGCGGAATTCCTTGTCGCGGCCGTTGATGATCAGCTCGGGGCGCGAGATGGTGAGCGGCATCGGCCGCACCCGCCGCGCCGCCTTGCGCGGATGCGCGGTCGGAGCGGCGCCTGCGGCGCGCTTGCGTGCGTTACCGGCCATGTTCTTGATCCATTGTTGCGGGACGCACGGTCATCCGTGCTGCGCGCGCCCCGTGGTTCCCCCCAGAAAGGTCTCCGAGATCAGCGAATCGTCGGACAGCTCCGCCGCGGTTCCGGAGGTTACCACACGTCCGGTCTCCAGGAGGTAGGCGCGGTCCGCGACCCTCAGGGTCTGCCGCGCCTTCTGCTCGACCAGCAGCACGGTGACGCCCTCATCGCGCAGCGAGGAGATCAGGCGGAAGACGAGATCGCTCATCTTCGGCGCCAGGCCGAGGGAGGGCTCGTCGAGCAGCAGCAGGCGCGGGCGCGAGAGCAGGGCACGCGCGATCGCCAGCATCTGCTGCTCGCCGCCGCTGAGCTGGCTTGCGAGCGCGTCGGCGCGCGCCCTCAGGATCGGGAAACGCTCGCGCATGCGCGCCATGTCGGTGGCGGCCTCGGCGCGGTCGGAGCGGCCATAGAGGCCCATCAGCAGGTTCTCCTCGACCGTCATGCGGCCGAGGATGCCGCGGCCCTCAGGCACCAGAGCGATGCCGGCGCGCAGGTTGCGCTCGGCTGCGTTCGGCTGCAGCGTGCGCCCGTCGAAGCGGATCTCGCCCCGGAACGGCAGCAAGCCGGCGATTGCACGTACGGTGGTCGACTTGCCGGCGCCGTTGGCGCCGATCAGCGCCACGATCTCGCCCGCCTGCACGTCGAGATCGACGCCGCGCACGGCGCGGATCGGACCGTAGAAGACCTCGAGCCCGCGCAGCGACAGCATCAGGCCTCGCTCCCCAGATAAGCGTCGATCACCACCGGGTTGGACCGGATCTCGGCCGGCGAACCTTCCGCGATCAGCACGCCGAAATCGAGCACGTAGAGCATCTCGCACAGGGTCATCACGAAGGCCATGTCGTGCTCGATCGAGAGGATGGTCAGGCCGCGATCCTGCAGCTGCCGCAGCAGCGTGCGCAGCTCCGCAGCCTCGTCGTGGTTCATGCCGGCGACCGGCTCGTCGAGCAGCAGCAAGCGGGGCCGCGCGGTGAGCGCGCGCGCCATTTCGACCTTGCGCTGGATCCCATAGGGCAGGGAGGCCGCGATCCGGTCTCGGTAGGCGGCGAGGCCGAAGAAGGCGAGCGCCTCCTCGGCCCGCCGCCAGGCTTCCGGATCGGCGCGGCGCGCCGGCAGGAAGCGGCGGATGCCCGCGCCCTGGTGCGGCTGCGCCACCAGCAGATGCTCGAACACCGTCATGCTGGCGAACAGGCGGATGTTCTGGAAGGTGCGCGCGATGCCGGCGCGGGCGATGCGGTAGGAGGGCCAGTGGGTGATCGGCTCGTCCGCGAAGGTGACGGCACCGCTGCTCGCCCGGAACGCGCCGGTCACGACATTGAACAGCGTGGTCTTGCCGGCGCCGTTCGGGCCGATCACGCCGACGATGCGGCCCTCCGGGATGCGGATCGAGACGTCGGATAGCGCGCTGACGCCGCCGAACATCTTGCTGACGTTCGCAAGATCGAGCAGAGGCTGCGGCGCGATCGCTCTCATGCGGCGCTCCGGCGGAACGCGAGCCGTGCCAGGAGCGGCCGGTCGAGGATGCCCTGGCGTCGCGTCAGCAGCACCAGGATCAGGAACGCGCCGAAGGCGGCGAGGCGCCAGTCGGCGACCACGCGCAGCCATTCGGGCAGCATCACGATCAGCATGGCGCCGACCAGCGCGCCCGGGCCGACCGTGGAGCCGCCGAGGATCACGGCGAGCACGAACTCGATCGAGCGCTCGAAGCCGAAATTGGCGGGCTCGATATAGACGTGGTGGTGCGCGAACAGGCCGCCCGCGATCGCCGCGATCGCGGCGCCGAAGCCGAAGGCGCCCACCTTGGTGAGGGTGGTGTCGAGCCCGACCAGGCCGGCCGCGGTCTCGTCGTCGTGCACGGCGCGCAGCTCGAGCCAGAGGCGCGAGCGCTCCAGCACCAGCACCGCGAGGAGCACGCCGCCGGCCCAGAGCCAGATCGTGCCGAGCGAGACGTGGGTCATGCCGTGGAAGCCGCCCGAGCCGCCCATGGGCTCGAAGTTGAGGAAGAAGCTGCGCACCATCTCGCCGAAGCCGAGCGTCGCCATGGCGAGATAGATGCCGCGCAGCCGCAGCGCCGGAAAGCCGACGATGATGCCGATCGCGCCGCAGGCGAGCGCCGCCGCGACCAGCGCCGCCGTGAGCGGCCACTGCAGCGTGACCGTGAGATAGGACGCGAGATAGGCGCCGATCCCCATGAACCCGGCATTGCCGAGGGAGAGCTGCCCGGTCGCCAGGATCACGTAGACGCTGAGCGCCCCGAGCAGCAGGATCCCGACATCGGCGAACAGGCCCGCGTAATAGGTGGACATCAGACGCGCTGCCCCAGGTCGGTGCGCGCGCCGCCGAGAATCCCCTGCGGGCGCAACAGCAGGATCAGGATCATCAGCCCGTAGACCACGAGGTCGCGCACCTGCGAGCCTCCGTAGGCGACGGTCAGCACCTCGACGATGCCGATGAGCGGTCCCGCGATCAGCGCGCCGAAGATGCGCGTCACGCCGCCGACCACCATCACGGCGATCGCCTTGAGTCCGGTCTCGACCCCGACATAGGGCGTGATCGCCGCGTAATGCAGGCTGATCATCACGCCGGCGGCGCCCGCGAGCGCGCCCGAGAGCATGAAGGCGAGGAGCGTGATGCGGCTCGCCGAGACGCCGAGCAGGCGCGCGATGTCGCGGTTTTCGGCGACCGCGCGCAGCGCCCGTCCGACCGAGGTCCGCTGCACCAGGTAGGCGAGCAGGGCGACCAGCGCCACGGTCACGCCGATCACGACCAGCTGCATCGCCCCGATGCTGACCGGCCCGAGCTGGAAGCGCCGGTCGAACCACTCGGCCGGCAGCTGCAGCGGGTCCGAGCCCCAGACATTGGTCGCGACGTTCTGCAGGATGATCGAGACGCCGAGGGTGGAAAGCAGCGGCGTGATCAGCGGCGCGTCGCGCAGCGGCTGGTAGGCGATCTTCTCGATCAGGAACGCGATCGCCGCGGCGCCGGCCATCCCGACCGCGACCGCGGCCGGCAGCGGCAGGCCCGCCGCGATCGCCGCAAAGCCGAGGAAGCCGCCGATCATGAACAGCTCGGCGATCGCGATATTGAGGATGCCGAGGATCCCCATCACGAGCGAGAACGACAGCGCGATCAGCGTATAGACCGCGCCGAGCGTAAGCCCGTTCACCAATTGCTGGAGGAGCATCGGAGGGTGTCCTCAATGAGACGCAAGCGGCGCGTCGCGCTCCGCCCCTTGTGGGGGACGGCCGGGAGGGGGTGGCGGCAGACTCTGAGTCCGCGGCTACCCCCTCCCTGTCCCTCCCCACAAGGGGGAGGGAACGTCGGGGGAAGGGCCATCGCAAGACGGCGGCGCAGGCTCGCGGCCGTTCAGCAGGCGAGCATCCGCTCCCCTCAACAACCGCCGCCGTTGGCGGAGCTGCAGCCGCGCACCTTGGTCTCCCAGGCGCCGTTCTGGCCCTGCACGATGTAGAAGGCCTTGATGGCGTCGCCGTCGGCGTTGAAGCCGATCGGACCGCCGAGGCCCTCGAAGCCCTTCAGCTTGGCGACGTGGTCGCGCAATTTGGTGCGGTCCGCCTCGAGGTCCTCGGGCTTGCCGCTCACGCCCGCGGTCTTCACGGCGTCGATATACATGCTGACGATCTCGTAGATGTTGGCGTCGTACATGCTCGGCTCGATCTCGGGCGGCAGGCCCGACTCCTTGCGCAGCAGCGGCTGCAGCTCGGCCACGAACCTCTCGGCGCGCGCGCCTTTCATGGTCGCATAGAAGGTCGCGGGCGCGATCAGCGGGATCTCGGGCGCGGCCTTCAGGATCGCCGAGGAGATCAGCGGCGTGCCGCCGATCACCGGCTTGACCAGGCCCTGACGCTTCATCTCGCGGATCACCGTGACGGCTTGGCTGTAATCGGCGCCGATCACCACCCCGTCGGGATTGAGCGACTTCAGCTTGGTCACCTGCGCACTCACGTCGAGGTCGCCGGTATTGAAGGAGAGGGGGTCCTTCTCGTTGAGCACCTTGACGCCATTCGCCGTCATCACCGCCGGCATGATGCGGGTCGAGATCGCGGTCGAGACAGCGTCCTTGGCGTCGTAGATCAACGCCACCGATTCAACATTGAAGTTCTTCTTGAAGTAGGGCACCGACACCTTGGCGAGGATGCCCTCGTCGACCGTGTTGCGGAACGCCCAGGGCCGGTTCGCCTTGGCGACGCCGGGCTTCGAGGAGGCCTGCGAGGTCGCGACGATCTTGAGCTGGTTGGCGACCGGAAAGGTGACCTCGCAGGCGCTCGAGGTGAGCGGGCCCGCCACCGCGAGCGCCTTGTCGTCGCCGACGAGCTTGCGCAGCGAGTTCGCGGCCTGCGCGGGGCGTGCCGCGTCGTCGTAGATCGCGATGCGCAGCTTGGCGCCGTTGACGCCGCCGGCGTCGTTGACCTGTTTTTCCAGCATCTTGAGCGTCACCGTGTTGGTGCGGCCCCATTCGGCGAACGGGCCGCTGCTCGGCACGATCGCGCCGATCACGACTTCGCGGCTCTGCGCCTGAACCGCTGAGGCTCCCGCAGCCATCGCCGCGGCGGCGAGCAGCGTGCCGGCAAAATGCGCGCGCATTCCCATCATGTTGACCACCTCTCGTTCGACCGATGCCGCGTGGCGCGGGTCATCGGATGCCTCGGCTCGGGGACTTCGGCATATACGTTCGTGTGCCCCAACGTGCCGACGCTAACACCGATCGGCGAACTTGAAAAGCTTCGGAAGTTAGGTAATTATGCAAGCAATTAGATCATGCTGCCCGCGCGGCCGGCAGGGAGAAAACCGATGCGGATCAGGCGAATCCTCACGTTCTTCGACGAGACCCGCGCCGCGGACGGGCAGGAGGTCGTGCCTCCGCTGCGAAAAGCCGCAGCGGTCGCCGTGCTCGCAAATCCGTTCGCGGGCCGCTATCAGGCGGACCTCTCCTCCCTGGTCGAGGCGAGCGCCGGCATCGGCCAGGAGATCTGCGCGATCGCGGTCGGCCTGCTCGCGCCGCACGCGCCGCAAAGCTACGGCAAGGCCGCGATCATCGGGCTTGCCGGCGAGCAGGAGCATGGCGTCGCCATGCTCACCACCGTGTTCGGCAACGTGATGCGCGAAGCGGCCGGCGGCGGCAAGGCCTGGATCTCGTCCTTCACCAAGCGCGCTGCGCCCGGGGCGACCCTGGACGTCCCGCTCGCCCACAAGGATGCCCTCTACGTGCGTTCGCACTATGATGGCATCAGCATCACCCTGCACGATGCGCCGCTGCCCGACGAGATCGCGATCGTCGCCGCCTATGCGACGCGCGGCCGGCCCAACCACCGGGTCGGCGGCCTCTCGGCGGAGCGCATCACCGGCGCCGACGGACTGACCTGACGATCCGGCCAAGGAGCCCGAGCATGGCTGACTGCAAGACCGGCGCCGAGCACATCAAGTCGCTCAAGGACGGCCGTACCGTATACATCGACGGCGAGCTGGTCGACGACGTGACCGAGCATCCGGCGTTCCGCAACTCGGTGAAGAGCGCGGCCGCCCTCTACGACTTCCAGGCGCGGCCCGAGAATCTCGAGTTGATGACCTTCGCGCCGAACGGCTCCAACCGCCGCGTCAACCGCGCCTGGCAGATGCCGCGCAGCTACGCCGAGATGGTTCAGCGGCGCAAAGCGCTGCAGGCCTGGGCCACGGTCTCCTGCGGCTTCCTCGGCCGCTCGCCGGACCACCTCGCCTCGGCCCTGGTCGGCCAGCGCATGGGCATCGAGGTGTTCCGCCGGCACGGCGCGGATCGCGCCCAGGCGCTGATCGACTATTTCGACCACGCCAGCAGGAACGACTTCTTCCTCACCTACGTGATCATCAACCCGCAGGCCGAGCGCGGCAAGGACTGGGGCGCGCAGGAGGAGGACCTGGTCGCGCGCATCGTCGACGAGGATGCGGCCGGCATCACGATCCGCGGGGCCAAGATGCTCGGCACCTCCTCGATCATGGCGAACGAGGTGCTGGTCGCGAACCTGCAGCCCCTCAAGCCGGGTGAGGAGAGTCTCGCCTTCTCCTGCGCGTTGCCGATGAACGCCAAGGGCCTGCGCGTGCTCTCGCGCAAGTCCTACGAGGCGCACGCGGTCTCGGTGTTCGACAACCCGATCTCGTCGCGCTTCGACGAGAACGACGCGCTGATGTATTTCGACGACGTGAAGGTGCCGTGGGAGCGGGTCTTCGTCCATCGCGACACCGACATGTGCCGCGCCCAGTTCCACGACACGCCCGGCCACACCTACCAGAACTACCAGTCGCAGATCCGCCTGTCGGTGAAGATCGCCTTCCTCGCCGGCCTCGCCCGGCGCGTGACCGAGGCGATCGGCACCACCAGGATCCCCTCGGTCGCCGAGCAGCTCGGCTGTCTCGCGGCCCAGGTCGGCATGGTCAATGCGATGCTCTCCGGCATGGAGGCCTCGGGCACGCAACTCGGCGAGTGGTACGTGCCGAACAAGCATTACATGTATTCGGCCCAGGTTCTCACCCAGGATCTCTACCCGCGCGTGATCCAGACCATCCGCGACCTCGCCGGCGGCGCGCTGATCATGCTGCCGTCCTCGATCGATGATTTCGCCGACCCCGCGCTCGCGGCGATCATCCACAAGACCCAGCGTTCCGCCACCATGGAGCCGGAGCACAAGGTCAAGTTCCTGAAAGCCGCCTGGGACGCGGTCGGCTCCGAGTTCGGCTCGCGCCACACCCAGTACGAGATGTTCTATGCGGGCGCGCGTTTCGTGACCGCGGGCCACAGCTTCCGCACCTTCGACTGGAACGCCGCCACGGGACTCGTCGAGAGCCTGCTTTCGACCTACGATCTCGCGAGCGAGCTGAAGCAGCGGCATTGAGGGCGCCATGAAGGTCGCGGTGGTCAATCTGGGCCGGATCGTCTCGGGCGACTGGCGCAAGCCCTTCGCGGCGGGCGACACGGTCCTGTGCGAGGACGGCCGGATCGCGCAGGTTGGCACGGCGGCGGCCGCCGCGGTCGAGGCCGCGGACGTGGTGATCGACGCCGACGGCATGACCGCGATCCCCGGCCTGATCGATTCCCACGTCCACGTCACCTTCGGCGACTACACGCCGCGCCAGCGCGCCGTCGGCTATCTCGAGAGCTACCTGCACGGAGGCACCACCACGGCGATCTCGGCCTCGGAGGTGCATGTCCCGGGCCGCCCGAAGGACCCGGAGGGCGTGAAGGCGCTGGCACTCGCGGCGCAGCGCTGCTTCGCGGACTACCGCCCGGGCGGCATGCGCGTGATCGCGGGCTCGGTGATCCTCGAGCCCGGCCTGACGGCCGCGGATTTCGCGGAGCTCGCCGGCAAGGGCGTGCGGCTTGCCAAGGCCGGGTTCGGCGCCGTGAAGACGGCCTACGACTACGTGCCGCTGGTTGCCGACGCCAAGGCGGCCGGCCTGACCACCACCTGCCACACCGGCGGCTCGTCGATTCCGGGCTCGGGCGCCATCACGGGCGACCACCTGCTCGCGATGCACCCGCACGTCTCGTTCCACATCAATGGCGGCCCCACCGCCATGCCGGACCGCGACTTCGAGCGGGTGATCCGCGAGAGCGAGATCGCCCTGCAGGTCTGCACCGCCGGCAACCTGCGCACCACGCTCTTGTGCGCGCGCCTCGCCGCCGCGCTCGAGGCCTTCGACCGGTTCGTCATCGCGACCGACACGCCGACCGGGTCGGGGATCATGCCGCTCGGCATGCTCTACACGATCGCGCACTGCGCGAGCCTCACCGACCTGCCGGCCGAGTGGTTCGTCTGTGCGGCCTCGGGCAGCAATGCGCGGGTCTACGGGCTCGACAGCGGGCACCTCGCGCCCGGCAAGGCCGCGGACCTCGTGCTGGTCGACGCGCCCGACGGCGGCACCCAGGCCGACGCGCTCGCCGCCGTCAAGCACGGCGACATCGCGGCGATCGGCGCCGTGGTCACCGCGGGGGTGCCGCGCTTCGTCGGCCGCAGCCGCAATACGCCGGCGACGACGCGCAAGGCGCGCGTGGTCCGCTCATCGGTGATGCAGGACTTCGCCGCAGCGGCGCACTGAGGCCGGCTCACACCGGGTCGTAGTAGTGGATCTCGAACAGGAGGCAGCCACCGTTCGACTTGAACGGGCCGTGATGGGCGCCGGGCGGGCGGCACGCATAGGTGTTGGGCGCGAACGGCGTGCCGCCCTTGCCGCCGGCGTCGTTGCCGACCGTGAGGTCGCCGGAGACGAGATAGACCTCCTCCCAGTAGTCGTGCACGAATGGCGCCGTCGTGTAGACGCCCGGCGCGAAACGCAAGAGGCGCGAGCGGGTGCCGCGCTTGCCCGCCTCGTCGAGGCGGCCGGCGAGGATCTTCTGCTCGATTCCCGCCGGATAGCCGGGCGGCGTCTCCCAGCCGCCGGCCATGTCCACGGCGTGGAATTCCTTGTGCTCCTTGTTGACTCCCATCGCTCTCGCTCCTGCTCGGTTTCGCGGTCGGGCCTACCAGCCCTCGAACATGCTCGCGCCTTGCGGCAGCGGGTCCTGGAATCCGGTGTCGAGCCGCCGGTAGCGGCCGCCGAAGAAGATCAGGGGCTCGTGTCGCTGGGCACTCAGGTGCAGCGCGACCACGCGGCCGACGAAGATCGCGTGGTCGCCGCCGTCGTGGCGCGCATGGGCGGCGCATTCGAAGGCGGCGAGCGCATTGGGCAGCAGCGGCGCGCCGGTCGCCCCGTCGATCGCGACCGTGTCGGCCCACTTGTCGCCGAGCGCGCGCGCGAAGCGGTTGGAGAGCTGCTCCTGGTCGCGCGACAGGATATTGACGGCATAGTGCCGGGTGCGGCACCACGCTGCGAAGCTGTGGGCGCGGCGTGCCAGGCTGAACAGCACCAGGGGCGGCGAGAGGGACACCGAGTTGAACGAGCTCACCGTCATGCCGAGCCGCTCGCCCGAATCGGCCGCCGCCGTCACGATCGCGACGCCGGTCGGGAAGGCGCCGAGCGCGTCGCGGAAGCGCCGTTCGTCCAAACTCTCCGCGGATGCGGCCTGCATCTCGAATGAATATCAAATACAGAAAGCTTTGTCACTTAGCTAAATGGGAGGCGGGGATGCTGAGATTCGCGTGCCACGGGGGGACGGTCCGCACCGTCGAGGCGCGGTTCGACCGGCTGATCGTCGCGGGCTGGACCGGCCGGGACACGGCCGCACTGGAGCATCACATCGCCGAGCTCGCCGCCCTCGGCGTGCCGCGGCCCTCCTCGGTGCCGGTGTTCTACCGCACCAGCGTCAACGGCCTCACCCAGGCCGAGCGCCTGGAGGTGCTCGGTCCCGACACCTCGGGCGAGGTCGAGCCGGTCGTCTTCGGCCTGGAGGACGGCATGTGGCTCGGTGTCGGCTCCGATCACACCGACCGCAAGGCCGAGACCATGGGCATCGCGCTCTCCAAGCAGCTCTGCGGCAAGGTGGTCGGCGCCGCGCTCTGGCGGCTCGACGAGGTGGCGGACCACTGGGACCGTTTGATCATCCGCGCCCATGCCACCATCGACGGCCAGCGCACCCTCTACCAGGAGGGGCCGCTCGCCCGGATGCGCACGCCCGCGGATCTCCTGTCGCGCTACGACGGCAGCACCGCGCTCGCGCCCGGCGCCGCGATGTTCTGCGGCACGCTCGGCGCGATCGGCGGCATCCGCCCGGCCGAGCGCTTCGAGATGGAGCTCGAGGACCCGGTGCGCGGCCGCAAGCTCACCCACGCCTACGACATCGTCGCGCTGCCGGTGGTGTCGTAGCTACGAGGGATTGGTCGCCCGCCAGGCCTTGTATTCGGCGAGCGTCGCCTCGCTCGGCGGGAAGTTGCCGGCAAGCGGCGCGCCGGCCAGCACGCGCTTGGCGATCCAGGCCTCCATGGCGTCCTGCTCCACCGCCTCCTGCGCGATCTCGGCCGCGAGATGCCGGGGGACGACGACGGCGCCGTCCGCGTCGCCGACGACGACGTCGCCCGGATAGACCGCGACCCCGCCGCAGGCGATCGGGCGGCCGTGCTCGAGCGCATGGTGCGCCACCCGGTTGACCGGCGGGCTCGGCGCCGCCGCGAACACCGGCATCGCCATGCCGGCGACCTGCGCGCTGTCGCGCACGCCGCCGTCGGTGACGATGCCGGCGCCGCCCCGCACCATCAGGCGCGACACCAGGATGTCGCCGCAGCAGGCCGCGTCGGTCTCCTCGCGGCAGTCCATCACCAGCACGTGTCCCGCCGGCGTCGCCTCGAAGGCCGCGCGCTGCGTCTCGTTGGAGTCCGGCTTGACGCCGAAGCCGTCGAGGTCCTCCCGCGCCGGGATGTAGCGCAGCGTGTAGGCGGGCCCGACCATCACGCTGCCGTAGCCGCGCAGCGGGCGCACGTTGCGGATCAGCACGTTGCGCAGCCCGCGCCGGAACAGGCGGCCGCACACGGTCGCGGTCGAGGTGGACTTGAAGGCCGCGAGGGTCTCGGGGGCAGGGTCGTTCATGTCGGGGCAGGCTCCATCCTGGCGTGATCTTGTCGGCAGAACGGTCCCCGTCTCAACCGTCCAGCACCGCGATGAAGTCGCACTGCACCAGAATGCCTTCGCCCAGCTCGCCCTGCATGGCCTGACGCGCCGGGCGGTTGTCGGGGTCGGGAAACATCTTCAGCCATTCGTCGTTGACGGGCTTGCGCTGGCTGCGGTCCACCATCCAGACGTTGAGCTTGGCGATGTCCTCGACGCTGCCGCCCGCGGCCTCGACGATGGCGCGCAAGTGCCGGAACATGAGCGCGCATTGTCGCTCCAGCGTCTCGGCCGGCTTGCCGGTTTCGGTGTCGAGGCCGTAGACGATTCCGGAGGTCACGATGTTGCCGACCCGGCAGGCGGCGGGGATCGGGTTGTGGTGACCGAAGCCGTCCACATAGATGCTTCTGCGGCGTGCCATTTGGACTCCATCAGACGAAGATGCGGGAGACGCTGCCGAGCGGGCCGTAGTCGGCGTGGAAGGAGTCGCCCTTGCGTGCCTCGAGCGGGCGGATGAACGAGCCCGACAGGATCACCTTCATCTGCGGATAGGCGAGGCTGAGGATCGGCACCTGCACGCGCATGCGCTCGGCCTCCGCGAGACTCGCCGCGATCGCCTCGGTCTCCGCCGCGCTCAGCATGCGGGCTCCCGCACATGCCGCGCGCGCGGCCGGATCTGCCGGTCCATGGGTCCTCCCTGACGCCCCGTTTCCCGCACCATGGACCGCGCGGCGGCGCGGCGCAATTGCCGCGGAGCGCGCGAACTCCGCTACAGCCATTTCGGCTCAGATCGAATCGGCCCGGCCCGGCGCTTCGACCAGAAATGGCTGCATTTTTCGCTTGGCGCATATTCTTGTCGGCGAACCGGTATCCACTTCGCCGGAACATGCGCTAAGCGGCCTCCTCGAATCCCGCCAGCGCCGCGGCCAGATTGACGCCGAGGATCTCCGAGAGATAGCCGCCCTCCTGGACGAAGGCGGTGGGCAGGCCGAGCCTTGCGATCGCGGCGCCGATGCGGCGGAAGCCGTCGGTCGTGACCTTCATGCCCGCGAGGGGATCGTGCTCGGAGGCGTCGAGGCCGAGCGCCACCACCAGCGCGCCCGGCGCGAAGGCGCGGACGGTCGCGGCCGCGCGATCGAGCGCCGCCAGGTAGTCCGCGTCGCCGGTGCCGAGCGGCAGCGGGAGGTTGAGGTTGGCGCCGAGCCCGGCGCCGGCGCCGCGCTCGTGCGCATGACCCCAGAAGAACGGATAGTAGTGCGCCGGATCGGCGTGGATCGAGACCGTGAGCACGTCGGGCCGCTCGTAGAAGATCGCCTGGGTGCCGTTGCCGTGATGCACGTCCACGTCGAGGATCGCGACGCGATCGTGCTTCCGGCGCAGATGCTCGGCCGCGATCGCGCTGTTGTTGAGGAAGCAGAAGCCGCCCGCCATGTCGCGCGAGGCGTGATGGCCGGGCGGACGGCAGAGCGCATAGGCGGCGCGCTCCCCGTCCAGCACGAGCTGCGCGGCCGTGGCCGCGACGTCTGCGGCCGCGCAGGCGGCGGCGAAGGTCCCGGGCCCGATCGGGCAGGAGGTGTCGGCCGTGTGCCAGCCGAGGCGGCCGACGATGCCCGCCGGATAGCTGCCCGGGATCCGCACCGGATGGACGTTGGCGATCATCTCGGGCCCGGCATCGCCGAGCGCGCGCCAGGCGTCCCAGGCCTCGGCCAGGAAGGCGAGATAGTCCGGGCCGTGCACGCGGGCGCGCGGGCCGGGACCGAACGCGGTCGGCGCGACGATCTCGTGGCTGCCGGCGCGCAGGCCCGCGAGCAGGCGCTCGGCACGCTCCGGCTGCTCGGTGGTGCGGCTGACCACGCCACGCAGCAGGAAGAACTGCGGGTCGTGGCCGCGATGCGCCTCGCTGTAGACGGCCTTCACGGCGGCTCACCGCACAAGGTCCGGCGCACGCCGGCCTTTTCGTCGCAGAAAAGGAGCGTCGCGACCATCATCGCCATCCGCGCATTGCCCGCGTCGGTTCCGGGCTCACCTGGTCGGGAGGGTTTTCGCGTAGGCCAGAATGTCGACCGCGTCCTCGAGAGGGAATCCACGCAGGTTGATCATCGCCGCGCCCGGATGGGAATTGCGGATCTTGTGCAGCACCTCGTGCGGAAACGCGTTCGCCTCGGTGCCGATGAAGCCCGGATCCTGCTCCGTGCCCCAGTTGAGCAGCCTCCCGTCGAAGCCGTGGCAGACCGCGCAGGTGGTCTGGAACAGCGCCGCGCCCCGCGCCGTGTCGCCCTTCACCGCGCCGCTCCTGATATCGATGTAGGGATCGGCATCGTCCTGGCCGCGGCTGACGAAGATCGCGACCCGCTCCAGCTCCGCGTCGGCGATCATGTCCGGCGTGTAGCCGTGCGGCGCCGCGCGCAGCAGGGCCATGATCTGGCCGAGGTCGCGGCCGGCGGCGGCGCGGATTCCCTTGATGCCGGTATGGCGCTCGCCGCCGCCATAGAGCCCGTCCTTGCCGTTGTAGTCCCAGCCGTGGCATTCGACGCAGCGCCAGGTCGTCGCTCCGGAGCGCTTGCCGCCGGTCGGATAGGCCGGATGATTGCCTCGAGGGGGCTTGCGGTCCAGCGCCTGCCACCAGTTGTCGTAGATGCGCCCGCCCGCGGCACGCAGCCAGGTTTCCGTCGGCCGAGGCGGCGCGCCATGCACGACATCATCCAGCGCGCGGGAGTGCTCCGGGCCTTTGGCGGCCTGCTGGGCCGGCGCTTCCGGCGACACGAGCAGCAGCGCGATGGTCGACATCGCGGCAAGTCGGTGCATGAAGGAACCCCGTGGCTGGTGAATCCAGGACAAGGGATGTCACATCCTTGCCTCTGTAGTTGCGCGAAGGCGACCGATCGGCGTGGCCACAATGTCGGCGGCGACGTCTCTGTTCATCCCGCGGTCTTCATGATGAAGGGATTGCCGCCGCCGGGCCCGTTGTTGATCCACACGCTCTTGGTCTGCAGGTAGCCCTCGATCGCCTCCATGCCGTTCTCGCGCCCGAGCCCGGAGGCCTTGTAGCCGCCGAACGGCATCGTGAAGCTGACCGCGCGATAGGTGTTGACCCACACGGTGCCGGCGCGGATGCGTTTCGCCATGGTGGTCGCGCGCTTGATCGACTGCGTCCAGACGCCGGCGCCGAGGCCGTAGGCGATGTCGTTGGCGATCGCCACCGCCTCCTCCTCGTCCTTGAACTTGATCACGGACAGCACCGGCCCGAACACCTCCTCCTGGGCGATGCGCATCCGGTTGTCGACGCCCGTGAAGATCGTCGGCTTGACGAAATACTTGCCGCCGCCTTCCTCCTTGGTCGCGGGGCCGCCGCCGAGCACGCAGGTCGCGCCTTCGCCCTTGGCGATGTCGATATAGGACAGCACCTTCTGGTATTGCGGCGGCGTCGTCACCGGCCCGACCTGCGTCTCGAGCCGGGAGGGATCGCCGAGCCGCGCCTGCTTGGCCATGGCGACCAGCTTCTCGACGAACCGGTCGTGGATCGTCTCCTGCAGCAAGAGGCGCGAGCCCGCGATGCAGGTCTGGCCGGTCGCCGCGAAGATGCCCGAGACGGCGCCGCTCACCGCGTCGTCGAGGACGCAGTCGTCGAACACGATGTTGGGCGACTTGCCGCCGAGCTCGAGCGACACCTTCTTGAACGACTTGGCCGCGAGCTCGTTGACGCGCGCGCCCGTGGCGGTGCCCCCCGTGAACGCCACCTTGGCGACCTTCGGGTGCGTGACCAGCGGCTCGCCGACCACGGCGCCGTAGCCGGTGACGACGTTGACGACGCCCGGCGGCACCTCGGCCGGCTCGATCACCAGCCGCATGAACTCGAGCAGCGAGGCGGAGGTGAACTCGCTCGGCTTGATCACCACGGTGCAGCCCGCCGCCAGCGCTGGCGCGAGCTTCCAGCCCACCAGCATCAGCGGCGAGTTCCACGGCGTGATGAAGGCGCAGACGCCGACCGGCTCCTTGAGCGTGTAGTTGAAGTGGTCGGGACGGTCGACCGGCACCACCGCCCCGTGGATCTTGTCGGCGAGGCCGCCGTAGTAGTAGAACCACTCGGGCAGGTACCTGGTCTGCGCGTGCATCTCCGACATCAGCTTGCCGTTGTCGCGCACCTCGATCTCGGCGAGGTGCTGGGCATGCTGCTCGATGAGCGCGCCGATCCGGCGCAGCAGCCGGCCGCGCGCGGTCTGCGTCATGGCGGGCCACGGCCCGCGGTCGAAGGCGCGCCAGGCCGCCTCGCAGGCCTGGTCCACGTCGGCGCGGTCGCATTCCGGGATCAGGGCCCAGGGCTCGCCCGTATAGGGATTGTGCGTCTCGAACGTCTTGCCGGACGCCGCTCCGCACCACTTGCCGTCGATGAAGGTCTTGAATTCCTGGAGCTTGGTCGGACGATCCAGCATGGCGTGTCCTCGTGTTGCGGCGGTTCTCGCGCTGGGACTGGCGCGAGGTTCCCACTCCGCCGGGGTCGATGCAATACGCTTCGCACCGGTCCCGAGCCCGGCCCGGGCGTGCGGACCTGCGGGCACGGTCGGTCCCCGCAGGTCGCCCCACGCGGGAACCTTGCGGCGTCAGAACATCGGCGGGAACGGCCGGCCGCCGCGGTCGAGGGTGATCCAGCGCGTCTCCGTGAACGTCTCCAGCGACCAGCGTCCGCCGTGCTTGCCGACGCCCGAGGCCTTGAAGCCGCCGAAGGGAACATGCGGCTCGTCGTTCACCGACGAGCAATTGATATGGCAGTTGCCGGTGTCGAGCCGGTTGACGATCGCAAGTCCGCGCGCCTCGTCGCGGGTCATGACGCCGGCCGAGAGGCCGTACTCGGTATCGTTGGCGATCTGCACGGCTTCGTCGTCGGTGCGGAACGGAATCACCGGCACGACCGGGCCGAAGGTCTCGTCCTGGTACAGCTTCATGTCGGGGGTGACGCCGGTGAGCACGGTCGGCTCGACGTAGCGGCCTTCGATCTTGCCGCCGATCACCACCTTCGCGCCCTTGGCGATCGCATCCTCGAGCTGCTCGCGCACCTTCGCGACCTGCTTGTCGTTGATGAGCGGGCCGATGATGTGCTCGTGGCTCTTGGTCGGATCGCCGACCTTGAGCTTGCGCACGCGCTCCAGGAAACGCTTCATGAAGTGGTCGAAGACCTTCTCCTGCACCAGGATCTTCTCGACCGACATGCAGATCTGGCCCTGGTGCATGAAAGAGCCGAAATTGGCGGCGTGGGTCGCGCGCTCCATGTCGGCGTCGTCGCAGACGATGAGCGAATCCTTGCCGCCCAGCTCCACGCAGCACTTCTTCAGGTGCGCGCCGGCCTTGGCCGCGACCTGGCGGCCGACGGCCGTCGAGCCCGTGAAGGAGATGCCCTTCACATAGGGGTGCTCGATCAGCTCGTCGCCCACCTCCTGCACCTGCTCGCGCGAGCAGGTGACGACGTTGAGCACGCCCTTCGGCACGCCGGCTTCCGCGAAGATCTCCGCGAACAGGATGCCGCCCGTGTAGGGCGTCTCCTCGGACGGCTTGAGGACCACGGTGTTGCCGGCGGCGAGCGGGAAAGCGAAGCCGCGCGAGGAGAGAATGCACGGGAAATTCCAGGGGCTGATCACCGAGATGACGCCCATCGGCCGGCGCACCGCCATCGAGACCTTGCCGTATTCCGACGGCAGCACCTCGCCGACCGGCTGCCAGGTCGAGGCCGCCGCGGCATGGAACACCTCGGCCGTGTAGCCGGCCTCGAACATGCCCTTGCCGAACCAGCCGCCGCCCTCGCCCTGGAGCGCCTCGACGATCTCCGCCTTCCGCTTCTCGAAGATCTCGGCGACCTTGGTCATGTAGTGGGCGCGCTTGGAGAAGGGCAGGGCGGCCCACGCCGGGAAGGCCGCATGGGCCGCCTCGATCGCGGCGGCGGTTTCGGCGCGCCCGCAATCCGGCACCTCCGCCCACACCGAGCCGTCGGCGGGATTGAGATCCTTGAACGTCCTGCGCGTCGCGGCGCGGTCGCCGAACTGGCTTTCCAGCATGCGCACCATCTGAACCATCTCAAATCTCCCTCTCGGTCTCAGCCCCGGTCTCCAGGCTGATGTTGTTCGGCTTGTTGTTCGGGTCTCACGGATGTTCCGGATCGTCTGTCTTCACCAGGGTCGGCCGGCGCAGGACGACCATGGTCAAAGACTTGCGTCGCTCCGCCACATGCGCGGCCATGACGGCCGAGGCGCGCGCGGCCAGTGCGGGGATATCCAGAGCCTGTGCCGGCGGAAGCGCGGCGTCGGCGATGCCGGCGCTGTTGTGGCCGAGCGCGCCATGCAGGGCCTTCGGCTCCGCCACCGGCTCCGGCGGGAGGTTTTTCCGCGGCGGCTCGGCGGAGGCGAAGGCGCTCGGCTGAGGCCGCGCCGCCCGCTGCCGCCGGACATGCTCGGCCATGCGTTCGGCGGCCGCACGCGCCAGCGCGGCCGGATCCACATGGGACGCCGCGACGTGGGACGGGCTGCCCGTGCGGATATACCGCGCGTGCCGCTCGGCCGCCGCGCGCGCCAGCGCCGCAGCCTGGCTGCTCAACCGCCGGGCGTCGGCCGAAACGCGCGACCCTTTGGGTGAGCCTTGCGGCGCGCTTCTCATGAGGTCGTCCCAGGGATCGCCTGCGCCCGCCGGATCGTAGCGCCCCGCAAAGGCGCTCGGAAGCGGGTCCTCCTTCCGCCGCACGCGCACGAAAGCGGCCTGGATCGCGCCCGCCCGTGCCGCCAGGTCCCGCACCAGCCGGCCGATCGCCTCGAGCCCCGCGGGCAGCAGGAACGGCGGCGGAAGGCGCACGAGCGTGCGCGCCGGCCGCGGGCGGGCGGCGCTGCCGCCCAGATAGGCATTGATGACCGCCGGGTCGTTCACCAGGCTTTGCGCGCTGCCCTCGCCGGTGATCCGCCCGATCTCGATCAGATAGCCGCGGTCGGCGATCTTCAGGCTCTGCCGGGCGTTCTGCTCGACGAGCAGGATGCCGACACCGCTCTGCGCGATGGCGGTCAGCGAGCGGAACAGCTCCTTGGTGAGTCGCGGGGACAGGCCCAGCGACGGCTCGTCCAGCATCAGGATTTCCGGCCGCGACATCAGCGCGCGGCCGATCGCCACCATCTGCTGCTCGCCGCCCGACATGGTCCGCACGACCTGGGCGCGGCGCTCGGCAAGCTGCGGAAACAGCGCGAAGACGCGCTGCAGGGTGGCGGCCTCGCCGCTGCGGGCGCGGGCCGTGTAAGCGCCGAGCTGCAAGTTCTCCCTGACCGTCAGGTCGCCGAAAATGCCTCTGCCCTCCGGGACCAGCGCGATCCCCATCTCGACGATCCGATGCGGCTTCATGCCGGCGATCGGCCGGCCGTTCATGACCACCTCCGAGCCGGGCTCGACCTTCACCATGCCGGCGATCGCCTTGAGCAGGCTCGATTTGCCGGCGCCGTTCGCGCCCAGGATCACGCACACTTCGCCCTTCTCGATCCGGGCGGAGACGCCGTCCAGCGCCTGGTGCCGGCCGTAGCGGACGCCGAGGTTGCGGACCTCAAGCATCGTCGTCGTCTCCGAGATAGGCCTGCACCACGTCCGGGTCGGACAGCACATCCGCGACGCTGCCGTCCTTGATCTTGCGACCCGAGCTCATCACCACGCAGCGTCCGCACAGCGTGCGGATCGCGTCCATGACGTGCTCGACCATGACGATGGTGCGGCCCTGGCGGCTGAGCGTCTCGATCAGCTCGATGCCGATCGCGAGCTCGCTCGGATTGAGGCCGGCGAGCCACTCGTCGAGCAGGAGCACCTGGGGGTCCGCGCCCAGCGCCCGCGCCAGTTCCACGCGCTTCTGGTCGATATAGGTCATGGCAGCGACCGGTACCTGCTCGCGGCCGCGCAGGCCCACCAGTGCGAGCAGCTCGCGAGCGAAGTCGCGCGCTTCCGCGCCCCACAGGCGCCGGCCGCCGAACACCACGCCCGCCATCACGTTGCGCTCCGCGTCCATCGACGGCAGGACGCGCACGAGCTGGAATGTGCGCGCGACGCCGCGACGGGCGATCTGGTGGGCCGGCAGTCCCGAAATCGGCTCGCCCGACAGCCTGATCTCGCCGGCGTCGGGCTCGAGCGCGCCCGAGATGAGATTGAGCATCGTGGTCTTGCCCGAGCCGTTCGGGCCGATCAGGCCGAACAGCTCGCCCTTTTCGACCTCGAAGCTCACGTCGTTGACCGCGACCAGGCCGCCGAAGCTCTTGCGCGCGCCGACGATGCTCAGGGCGGGCGCGGTCATGCGGGCTCCTTGGCGGCCACGGCCGCCGGGCTCGCGGGACGGCTCCGCCGCAGGCGCGCGCGCAACTGCTCGAGCCGGCCGAGCACGCCGTCGGGCAGGACGAAGACGATGGCCAGGAATGCGAGGCCGATGACGATCGGGGTGTCGTTCGGGAAGCGTGCCGACACGAATTCCATGACGATCGTGAACGGGACGACGCCGACCAGCGGTCCCCAGAGCCGGCGCGTGCCGCCGAGCAGCGCCATGATGACGACGAGGAAGGAGACCGTCGGACTGAAGGCGGCCGGCGGCTCGACATAGGAATAACGCGGCGCGAGGATCGCGCCCGCCATGCCGATGAAGGCGCCCGAGATCATGAACAGGACGATCTTCAGCCGTGCCGTGTCGATGCCGCAGTGGCGCGCGACCTGCTCGTCGTTGCCGATGATCTGCAAGGCGAAGCCGAGCCGCGAGCGGGTGATGAGCCAGCCGGTGGCGAACACCGCCACGGTGAGCGCGAGCATCATCCAGTAGATGTGCGCCTCGCTGAAGTCGGTGAACACGTAGAGGCCCATGCTGGCGCCGAGCTTGACCTGCGTCCAGGACACGATCTGGCGGATCAGCTCGGCGAGCCCGAGCGTGAAGATCACGAAATAGACGCCGGAGATGCGCAGCGTCGCGGCGCCGACCAGCCCGGCGAGCAGCGCCGCCACCGCGCCCCCCGCCGCCACCAGCACCGGGAACGGCAGCACGTCGATGCCGAGCGCGACCGAATAGGTGCCGAGGCCGAAGAACGCCGCCGTGGCGAGCGAGATATAATGAGTGGGGCCGGAGAACAGCGTCCAGGCCGTGCACAGCGCGGCAAAGAGCACGATGTTCAGCGACAGGGTCAGGTAGAAGCCCTGGTCGAACACGGGCAGCATCGCGGCGGCCGCCACGGCGGCGGCGCCGATCAGGGCGATGCGGATCTCGCCAGCCGAGAGCTGCGTCATGTCTGCTGCCTGCCGAAGATGCCCTGCGGCCGGAACAGCAGCACAAGGATGAACAGCGCATAGGTCGCGGAGAGCGTCAGTCCGGGGTCGACGAGGCTGGCCACGCTCGTCTCCGCCACGCCCAGGATGAGCGCCGCGAGGACGGCGCCGCGCACGTCGCCGACGCCGCCCATGATGACGATGATGAGGGCCTTGATGGTGAAGAGGACTCCCATCGAGGCATTGAAGGTGTAGAAGGTCGAGAGCAGCGTGCCGCCGCAGGCCGTGAGCGCGCCGCCGAGCGCGAAGGCGAGCGCGGCCGTGCCGGCGACGTCGATGCCCACCAGGTTGGACGAGTGCGGGTTGACCGCGACCGCGCGCACCGCCGTGCCGCGGCGGGTCAGGTAGAGAAAGGACCACAGCGAGGCGCCGATCAGCGCCGCAGCCAGGAATGCCACCACGCGGTTGAGCCCATAGGGGCTGCCGAAGATGGTGAACCGCTCGGCGAGAAAGGTGTAGGAGACATAGGCGCCGCCGAAGCTGCGCAGCATCAGCCCCTGGAACAGGAACAGGAGCCCGAACGTCGCCAGGATCGAGTCGACCTCCAGCATGCCCTGGTTCTTGGCGCGGTCGACCAGCGGCCGCAGCAGCCAGACGTAGATCGCCCAGTTCACGGCGAACGCGACGGGCGCGATCACGAGCAGGCCCCAGAGGGGGCTGACCTGGTAGGACGTGAACAGCCAGAAGGCGATGAAGCCGGCCGCCACCAGGGTCTCGCCATTGGCGAGGTTCATGATTCGCGCGACGCCGTATTGTAGCGTCAGCCCCAGTGCGATGAGCGCATAGGTGCCGCCGAGCAGAATGCCGGTTACGAGTATCTCCATGGACGATCCTGCGATGGAAAAGACCCGCCGCAGCCGGCACGCGGCCCGATTCGGTTGAATCGGACCGCGCCCCAGCTTTCCTCGAAGCCTCTCGAACGCCGCGCCGGAGATCGGTCGCGATGCGTCACTTCCAGGCCGGCTTGCGGATCGGCTCCCGCGCGCCTTCGAGCCCCGTGGACGCGACGCCATGGAAGACGCCGTCCTGCCACTGGCCGACGGTCCAGAGCCTGTGATTGATGTTGTCCGCGAGGGGGAGCTCGCCCAGCACGGTCTTCGCCGGCGTCTTCTTGATTTCCGCGATCACCGCCGCGCGATCGAGAGTTCCGGCGCGCTCGATCGCCTGCTCCAGGATCTGCAGGCTGGCATAGGTCATGGCGCTCGCCCAGTAATCCGCTTCCGCATTGGTCACCTCGCGGTGCTTGCGCCGGTATTCCTGCATCTCCTTGGAGGCCATGTTGACACCGCCGATGCCCAGGATGCCGTTCGCCGTATCCTTGAAGCGGCCGATGTAGCTCGGGAAGGCGGTGCCGACGCCCACGTAGAATGCGCCCACCTCGAGCTTCTGGATCTGCGCCTGCTCGGTCAGCGCGAAGGTGTCGGGCGGATACGAGAAGGCCACGAAGGCGTCGGGCCTTGCGGCCTTGGCCTGGCTGACGATCGGCGCGAGGTCCTGGGTGCCGAGCGGATAGTTGGCCTCGTAGACGATCTCGAATCCGGCCTTCTGCAGCGCCGGCTTGCCCGCGGCGATCAGCTCCAGGCCGAAGGCGTCGGCCACGTGCACGACCGCCACGCGATTGCCGATATGGCCGGCCTTGCGCGCCTTCTCCAGCGCCGCCACGGCGCCTTGCGCCTGCTGGGTGGAGGACCCGAGCAGCCAGAACGAGTTCGGCCACCGCTTCGCGAACACGGCGACGCTGTCGGTCGCGGCCGTGGCCGCGATGTGCGGATAGCCGTGCCGTGCGATGATCGGCGCAGTCGCCGCGTTGAGGCCGGTGCCGTAGGGCGACACGATGAAATCCACCTTGTCGACGGTGGCGAGGCGCTGGATGTTCTTCACCGCCTCCTCGCCGCTGGTCTTGTCGTCGTATTCGACCAGCTCGACCTTCAGCCGCTTGTCGCCGACCTTCAGGCCGCCGCGGCCGTTGACCTCGTGGATCCAGAGCTTGATGTTCGGCCAGTGCGTCACGGCGGCGCCACCGGCGAGCGGGCCCGTCTTGGGGGCGCTGGCGCCGAGCTTCAGCACGTCCTGGGCGACCGCAAACCCGGTCGCCATGGTGAAGGCGGCAACGGAGGCCGTCAGCACCAGCATTGTTCGTCTGATCATTGTTCTCCCTCCCTCTGGCAACGGCGCGAGGCCTTCGCATCCGCGGCGCATGACGCGAGACTCTAGCCGCTGGCACGGATCATGGTCCAGCGCGGCCGGCGAACATCGTCAAGACGTCCGCGCGCTGGTGCCGTGGGCGGATGACGCCCCGCGGCGTTCGCTATCCGCCCAAAGGGACGTGGACGTCCCTGCGGGGGACGGTGCGCATCAGGCGAAGTGGATCGTCTTCGTCTCCAGGTAATTGTCGAGCCCCTCGGGTCCGCCTTCGCGGCCGATCCCCGATTGCTTGAAGCCGCCGAACGGCTGCTTGGGATCGACGATCATGCCGTTGACCGTCACGGTGCCGGCGCGCAGGCGCCGCGCCATCTCGTAGCCGCGCTCGGGCCGGGAGGTATAGACCGAGCCGGCGAGGCCATAGGTGGAGTTGTTGGCCTTGCGGATCGCGTCGTCCTCGTCGCTGTAGGTGATGACCGACACGACCGGGCCGAAAATCTCCTCTTGCGCGATCTTCATGTAGGGATGGACGCCGGTGAAGACGGTGGGCTCGATGTAATAGCCCTTGTCCAGCCCCTTGGGCCGGCCGCCGCCGCAGGCGACCTGCGCACCCTCGGCCCGGCCGGCGGCGATGTAACCCTGCACGCGCGAAAGCTGCCGCGCCATGGTCAGCGGCCCCATCTGCGTCTCGGGGCTGAACGGATCGCCGACCTTGATCTTCGAGACGGCGCCCAGGTAGATGTCGAGGAATTCCTGCTTGCGCCGCTCCGGCACCAGGATGCGGGTCAGCGAGAAGCAGACCTGACCGGTGATCGGCATGGTGTAGACCATGAGGCTCGGCAGCGCGGCGGCGAAATCCGCATCCTCGAGCAGCATCGCAGCCGACTTGCCGCCGAGCTCGAGGCTGACGCGGGCGAGGCGCTCGGCGCAGACCGCCGCGATGTGCTTGCCGGCGGCGGTCGAGCCCGTGAACGCGACCTTGTCGATGTCCTTGTGGCGCACGAGGTAGTCGCCCCCCTCGCGGCCCGCGGGCACGAGGTTGAACACGCCGGCCGGCAGGCCCGCCTTCTCGATGCACTCGGCCAGGAGATAGGCTTCGAGCGGCGTCTCCGGCGACGGCTTCGACACCATGGTGCAGCCGGCCGCGAGGCCCGCCGCCACCTTGTAGCTGAGCAGCACCAGCGGCGCGTTCCACGGCGTGATCGCGGCGCAGACGCCCACCGGCTCCTTGACGACCTTCACCTTGCCGCCGTCGTCGCGCTTGCGGTCGTCGACGAACGGATAGGTCTCGATCAGGTCGGCGTAATACTTGAACAGCGTCGGGTTCTGGCCGACGAGCTTCTTCGTGAGACCGATCGGCGCCCCGACCTGGAGCGTCCAGGCATTGGCGATCTCGTCGAGCCGCTCCGACAGCAGCTCCGCCACCCTGCGCAGGTGGCGCGCGCGCTCGGCCGGCGTGAAGTGCGGCCACGGTCCGTTGTCGAACGCATCGCGCGCCTCGGCCACGGCGCGATCGATGTCCGGCCTGCCGGCTTCGGGATAGCTCAGCAGCGTTTCCTCGGTGACCGGCGAGACGACTTCCAGTCTCTGCTTCGAGATCGGCTCCACCCATTGTCCGCCGATGAAAAGCTTCTCGGGGGCTCGGGGCGCGGCCGCGATCCTGGACATCACGTTCATTTCGGTTCCTCCCCGGAAGCCGGTCACGATCCTCTCCTCAGCCGCAGGCGGTCATCATAGTGCACAGCGAGCGAGGATGCGCGGACTCCCGTGCACCGCGGCCGGCCTTGCCGCGGCTGGCCGGATCCTGCTATTCGGGCCCGGAAAGTTATCCTAACCTGTTGCCCTTTGAGGAAGCCGTGAAGTTCTCGGTCGCCCCCATGATGGACTGGACGGACCGGCATTGCCGGTTCTTCCACCGTCTCATGACGCGGCGGGCGCGGCTCTATACCGAGATGGTCACCACGGGCGCCGTGATCCACGGCGACCGGGCGCGGCTCCTCGGCTTCGATCCGGCCGAGCATCCGGTGGCGCTCCAGCTCGGCGGCAGCGAGCCGGCCGCCCTCGCTGCGGCGGCGCGCATCGGCGCCGATCTCGGCTATGACGAGATCAACCTCAACGTCGGTTGCCCCTCCGATCGCGTGCAGGGCGGGCGCTTCGGCGCCTGCCTGATGGCCGAGCCCGCGCTGGTCGGCGACTGCGTCGCCGCCATGAAGGCGGCGGTCGCGGTGCCCGTGACCGTCAAGTGCCGCATCGGCGTCGACGACCAGGATCCCGAGCAAGCGCTCGACGCACTCACCCGCGCGGTCGTCGCGGCGGGCACCGACGCGCTGATCGTGCATGCGCGCAAGGCCTGGCTCAAGGGGCTCTCGCCGAAGGAGAACCGCGAGGTGCCGCCGCTCGACTACGACCGCGTCTACCGTCTCAAGCGCGCCTTTCCGGACCTCCCGGTCGTGCTCAACGGCGGCGTCGCGAGCGCGGAGGAGGCGCGGGCGCATCTCGCCCATGTCGACGGCGTGATGATGGGCCGCGCCGCCTATCAGGAGCCCTGGCGCCTGATCGCGGTCGATCCGCTGATCTTCGGTGCGCCGGCGCCGGTCGCCTCGCCCAAGGCGGCGGCCGAGGCGCTGTTCCCCTACATCGCCCGCGCGCTCGCGCGCGGCACGCGCCTGCACGCGGTTACGCGCCATCTCCACGGCCTGTTCCATGCGGTGCCCGGCGCGCGTGCCTTCCGCCGCCATCTCGCGACGCAATGCGTCAAGCCGGGCGCCGGGCTCGACGACCTGCGCCGCGCCCTCGACCTGGTGCCCGAGACGGGCGTGCCGGCCGAGATCGCCGCAGCCTGACCATGTGGCTCGATGTCCCTCTCGGCGAGCTCGCCGTGCTCGCGGGCGCGATCCTGGCCGGCGGGGTCGTGACCGGCGTGCTGGCCGGCCTGTTCGGCATCGGCGGCGGCGCCGTCACGGTGCCGGTGCTCTACGAGGTGTTCCGCGTCGTCGGCGTGCCCGGGGAGCTGCGCATGCAGCTCTGCATCGGCACCTCGCTCGCGATCATCGTGCCGACCACCATCCGGGCCTATCGGGCGCATCGCGCCAAGGGCGCCGTGATCGCCGGCGTGGTGCGGCAATGGGCGGTGCCGGCCGTGATCGGCGTCGCCCTCGGCGCGACCATCGCGACGTTCGCGCCCGCGGCGGTGTTCAAGATCGCCTTCGTGGTGATCGTCACCGTCATCGCCGTGAAGCTGCTGTTCGGCCGCGAAAGCTGGCGCATCGCCGCGGACCTGCCGGGCCGGGCCCTCATGAGCCTCTACGGCTTCGTGATCGGGCTCGCCTCCTCGCTCATGGGGGTGAGCGGCGGCTCGATCTCCAACATGATCCTGACGCTGCACGGCAAGCCGATCCACCATGCGGTCGCGACCTCCGCCGGGCTCGGGGTGCCGATCACGATCGCGGGCACGCTCGGTTACGCGCTCGCCGGCCTCCCGCACCTGGCCGCGCTGCCGCCGCTCTCGATCGGCTTCGTCTCGCTGATCGGCTTCGCCCTGATGGCGCCGGTGTCGAGCTACATGGCGGGCTACGGCGTGCGGCTCGCCCACTGGCTGCCGAAGCGCCGGCTCGAGATCGCCTTCGGCGTGTTCCTGCTGGCCGTGGCGCTGCGCTTCCTGGCGAGCCTCGTCTGGTAGGGGGGAGGACGCGCGGTCAGGGCGCGCCGCGCAGCATCAGCTTGTCGCCGCGCACTTCCCAGCCCTGCAGGCGGTTGAGGAAGCTCATGCCGAGCAGGTTGGTGCGGAGCTGGCCGGGGCGCGCCACCAGCGCCGGCACGGCGCGCTCCGTGATGCCGCCGATCGTCAGCCGGTCCAACGTGACGGAGGCCGCCCGCGTGCGCCCGTTGGCGGTGTCGACCGGCACGTCGTAGGCGAGCACCTCGAGCGGCAGGCCCGCCGCCTGTGCGGCCTCCTGGGTCAACACCACGGAGCTCGCGCCGGTGTCGAGCACCATGGGCACGCGCGCGTCGTTCACCTTCGTGGCGACCTGGAACTCGCCGCTGCGGGCGCGCGCGATCTCGACCGCGCTGCCGCGGCTCGCGGCGCGGCCGGGCAGGAGCTCCGCCAGCACGCGCTCGCCGATGTCGCGCAGGTCGTGGCGATAGGTGTAGCCGACCGCCAGCAGCATCGCGATGACGATCCAGAACACCGCGGCCTGCAGCGCCTCGACGATGCGCTCGCGGAACAGCATCACGACCGAGGCGCCGACGAACACGATCAGCGCGGCGCGGATCACGAGGTCGGCGAAATCGTCCGACGGCAGGCCCGCCACCGTGCCCTGGTCGTGGCGCAGCACCAGCAGCAGCAGCGCCCCGCCGAGCAGGATCAGCAGGAACCACATCAGGCGGTTGCGCACCTCAGCCCTCCTCAGGCGCCGCGGCGGGCTGCCGGTGCCCGGCGCGTCGGCCGGGCAGCGCGGCCATGACGCGGAGCCGCTCGGCCTCGCTCATGGCGCCCCAGCCGGCGATCTCCGCCAGCGTGCGGCCGCAGCCGAGGCAGAGCCCGGTCGCCGGATCCATGGCGCAGACCTTGGTGCACGGCGAGGCGATCGGCATAGGTCATCCCGGTTCTCGCCGATAACATAGGGGCGCGGGGGCGCAAGACAATATTCGGGCGTTGCGGCAGGCCGGCTGCGACATGGCGGCGCTGCCTCAGAACTGCCGCTGGGGCGCGCGGCGCGCGTCGGGCTCGGGCTGGATCGGCGGGGCCGGCTCCTCGAGCGGCCCGAGCGCCGACATCACGCGCTCCGGCGGGAAGGTGACGATCACCTCGGTCCCCTCGCGCAGCTTCGACTTGAGCGTGAAGGTGCCCCCGTGCAGGTCGATCAGGTTCTTGGCGATCGGCAGGCCGAGCCCGGTGCCCTGCTCGGCGGACTTGATGGCGTTGCTGCCCTGGCCGAAGGAGGCGAGCACGATCGGGATCTCGTCTTCCGGGATGCCGGGCCCGGTATCGCGCACGCTCAGGTACTGGCCGCCCGCGGCGGTCCAGCCGACCTTGAGCCAGATCTCGCCGCCCTGCGGCGTGAACTTGATCGCGTTGGAGAGGAGGTTGAGGCAGATCTGGCGCACCGCGCGCTCGTCGGCCCACAGCCGCGGCAGGTCGGGCTCGAACACCTCGTGGATGACGAGCCCGCGGTTCTTGGCGCGCAGCTTGAGCAGGTGGTGGCAGTCGTCGACCACCTGGATGAGCTCCACGGCTTCCTCGTTGAGCTCGTAGCGCCCGGCCTCGATGCGCGAGAGGTCGAGGATCTCGTTGATCAGGTTGAGCAGGTGCACCCCCGAGGAATGGATGTCGCCGGCGTATTCCTTGTAGGTCGGCACCGTGTGCGGCCCGAACACCTCGCTCTTCATGACCTCCGAGAAGCCCAGGATGGCGTTGAGCGGCGTGCGCAGCTCGTGGCTCATCTGCGCCAGGAAGCGCGACTTGGCGATGTTGGCGGCCTCCGCGCGCCGGCGCGCCTCGTCGGAGATCGCCTTCGCCTGCTCGATCTCGCCGATCAGCGCGTCCTTCTCGGCGCGCGCCTCGATGGTGGCGAGCGTGTTGGAGTAGAGCCGGTGGGCCAGCATGCTGAAATAGCCCTGCGCGGTGAGCGCCATGGCGGCGAGCACGTAGCCCTGCATGTCCCCGCGCAGGGCGAAGTCGAGGGCGACCGCGAAGGTCACGGGCGCGGTCGCGGCCAGCATCGCGACCGGAAGGCTCGAGGAGAGCATGCTCGCGACCGCGACCACCAGCAGCATCACGAACAGCATGAACGTGCTCGCGTCGGGATCGGCCCGCACGATCGCGATCACGTTGGTCATCCAGGCGATGCCGGAGAGCAGGTCGAGCAGCACGAAGCGCACGCGCCATTGCGTGATGTTGACGCTGCCCTGCGGCTCGGCCAGGAACTTGCGGCACCTGGCGCCGATCGCGATCTGCACCACGAGCACGCCGAGGGTCCAGATGCTGGCGATGATCGGCCCGACCCAGAGCCCCGACAGGAAGCCCACGGTCGCGACCAGCAGCACGATGGCGAGCCAGGCCGAGAGGCGGGTCTGCGCGAACTGGCGCAAGAGCTCGTAGTCGAAGGCGGGCCGCGTTCCGGTCGTGGAGGTGAGACGGTCGCGCGCCTCGCGCACGCGCTTGCCGGCGTCGCGCCGGCGGGTGGCGGCCGCTTTCTCCGCAGGTGAGGTAATGCCGAGCTCTTCGCTCGTCATTGCGGTCATGGAAGAGGCGCCCGACTTGAAAGAACCGGCAATTTCTCCCCCATAAACCTTAACGGCGGCCTGAAATTCGTGGTTAACGCCTTGCCCCGGCCTGCTTGACCGGCCCGCGCGGGGCATGGTCGAGTGCGCCGAGGGAAGCCCGCGGGGAGACGCATGAGACTGTTCGACAGCGGCCGCGCGCCCAATCCGCGCAGGGTCCGCATCTTCCTCGCCGAGAAGGGCCTGGAGGTCCCGACCGAGCAGGTCGACATCACGACCCTCCAGCACAAGACCCCCGAGTTCACGGCCCTCAACCCGCTTCAGCGCGTGCCGGTGCTGGAGCTCGACGACGGCACGGTGATCAGCGAGTCGGTCGCCATCTGCCACTACTTCGAGGGGCTGCGGCCCGAGCCTCCCTTGTTCGGCCGCGGCGCCAAGGAGGAGGCGCTGGTCGAGATGTGGAACCGCCGTCTCGAGCATAATCTGCTCGCCACGGTCGCGGCCGTCTTCCGCCACCTGCATCCGGCCATGAAGGAGCTCGAGGCGCAGGTGCCGGAATGGGGCGAGGCGAACAAGCCGCGGGTCATCGAGTTCCTCGCCTTTCTCGACCGCGCGCTGCGGGACAGCCTGTTCGTCTGCGGCGCGCACTACACCATCGCCGACATCACGGGACTGGTCGCAATCGATTTCATGAAGCCGGCGCGCCTCGCGGTGCCCGAGGAGCTCGTCCACCTTCGCCGCTGGCACGCCCAGGTCGCGGCACGGCCGAGCGCGGGGGCGTGACATGCGGCTCACGATTCTCGGCTGCGGCGACGCGTTCGGTTCGGGCGGGCGGTTCAATGCCTGCTTCCTCATCGAGAGCGGCGCCCGCCGGGTGCTGCTCGACTGCGGCGCCTCCTCGCTCGTCGCGATGCGGGTGCGCGGGGTCGATCCGAACCGGCTCGAGGGCGTGATCCTCTCGCACCTGCACGGCGACCATTTCGGCGGCCTGCCATTCCTGCTCCTCGACGCCCAGCATGCGAGCCAGCGCCGGGAGCCCCTCACGGTCGCGGGCCCGCCCGGCACGCGCGCCCGCTTCGAGGGGCTGATGGAGGCGATGTTTCCGCGCTCCTGGTCGACCAGATGGCGCTTCCCGCTCGAGGTGGTGGAGATCCCGCTGGCTTCGCCCACCGAGGTCCTCGGGTTCACGGTGACGACGGCCGAGGTGGTGCACTATTCGGGAACGCCGTCGACGGCGGTGCGCCTGTCCGACGGCGAGAAGGTTCTCGCCTATTCGGGCGACACCGAATGGACCGATGCGCTGCTGCCGATCGCCGAGGGCGCGGACCTGTTCATCATGGAATGCTACGACTACGCGCGCGCGCTGACCGGCCACATGAGCTGGGAGATCCTGAAGTCCCGCCGGCTCGCGGCGCGCCGCGTCATGGTCACGCACATGAATGCCGGCATGCTCGCCCATGTCGAGGAGGCGAAGGCCGCCGGCTTCCTGGTCGCCGAGGACGGCGCCAGCGTGAGCCTGTGAGGGCCCGCGGCGCCCCGGGAGGGCGCCTCGCGGGCGACCTCGTCCCCGCCTGTCGGAATCCGCGCGTCCCAATCGTCCTTCCTGTGACGGCGATCACGGAGGGGCGAGGGCGCTCCGCCCATTGTGATGCGGCCAGATCGGGATGCCCCCGTGGCTGCAGGCGGAGACCGCGATGTCGACCCAGGCCCTCACCCGGAACCAACAGCAGGCGGCGCCCCGCCTGCGCGAAGCCATCGTCCAGCTGATCGCCGGCCTGCGGCGCGACCTCGCCGGCGGCTACCGGCCCGAGCGCCACTACATGCGCGGCCCCGGTCCCAGGTGGCATGCCAAGCACGCGCGCGCCGAAGCGGCCTTCGCGCCCGGTCACGCCTTCGCGTAAGCCCGGCGCGCCGGCAGGGTCATCGCCGCGACCCCGACCACGACGCAGACGAAGCCGATCCAGGCGGTCGGCGAGAGCGCCTCGCCGAGGAACAAGATGCCGATCGCGACACCGATCGGCGCCCGCAGGTAGGACTGCGCGGTGGTGCCGATCGAGCCCAGCGTGCGCACCAGCCGGAAATAGATCACGAAGGCGAGCGCCGTGGAGACGGCCGCGAGGCTCGCCAGCGCCGCGAGCGAGCGGAGCGAGGGGACCAGCGTCCAGGGCTGGTCGAGCACGAGGCTCGCCGGAACCAGGATCGCGGCGCCGCAGACGAGCGATCCGGTCGCCGGCACCATCGGATGCATCTGCGCGAAGTTGCGTCCGAAGATCACGGCGCCCGCATAGCACACCGACGCGGACACGATCGCGAGCTGCGCGATCAGCGCGCGGCCGAGGCCGCCGAGCGCGCCGACGCCGATGATCAACGCGACGCCCGCGAGCCCCACGACGACGCCGATGAGCTTGCGCGCGCCCGCGGGCTCGTGGCGCGTGACCGCGAGGGTGATCAGGAACGTGAAGATCGGCGTCGTGGTATTGAGGATCACGGCGAGACCGGCATCGACCGTCTGCTCCGCCCAGGCGATCAGCGTGAAGGGGATCACGCTGTTCATGCAGGCCTGCAGCAGGAACTGACGCCAGCTGCGCGCGTCGCCGGGAAAGCGGACGCCGATCAGGCGCATCAGCGGGTAGAGCAGGGCGGCCGCCAGCACGGTGCGGCCGGCGATCAGGGTGACGGGCGGGATCGTCTCCACGCCGATCTTGATGAACGTGTAGGCCGCGCCCCACGCGGTCGCGAGCACGAGGAGCAGCAGATAGTCGACGGGAGCGGCGTTCTTGGAATCGGACATGAGGCCTCGCTGCGGATGCCGCACCATGCCGGCCGCCCGCGCCCGCGTCGCGGCCGATCGGTTCGGCGGCGGCCGAAGTCTCGTCGCCCCGCCGCTCCGGCCGGTGAGACGACATTTCGGCCGCTGACGAAATGTCGCGAATTGCCCGCGGCGCGCGCGCGCGCTAGCGTCCGCGCATGACCGCGCCCTATTTCGCCGAGGTGGCCGCCCTCATGGGCGATCCGGCGCGCGCCAACATCCTGGCCGCGCTGATGGACGGCCGCGCCCAGACCGCGAAGGAGCTCGCCTTCGTGGCCGGCGTCTCGGCGCCGACCACCAGCGGCCATCTCGCCAAGCTGGTCGCGGGCCATCTGCTCGCCGTGGAGGTCCAGGGCCGCCACCGCTACTACCGCCTCGCGGATCCGCTGGTCGCGGCGGCGCTCGAAGGCGTCATGGCGCTCGCCGCCCACGGGCCCAGGCGCCACCGCCCGCACGCGCCGGGCGACGCGGAGCTCAGGCACGCCCGCACCTGCTACGACCACCTGGCCGGGGAGGTCGGTGTCGATCTGCTGAGCGGGCTGCTCGGCCGCGGCCATCTCGCGCCCGGACCGCGCGACTATCGCGTCACGTCCGCCGGCGCGGCGCTGCTCGCCGAGATCGGCGTCGATCTCGCGCAGGCGGCGCGGCAGCGCCGCGGCTTCGCGCGCCCCTGCCTCGACTGGAGCGAGCGGCGCCCGCATCTCGCGGGCGCGCTCGGCGCCGCGCTGACGGCCCGCTTCTTCGAGAAGGGCTACCTCGCGCGCCGCCGCGACACGCGCGCCGTGACGATCACGCCCGCCGGCCGCCGCATGTTCCGCGAGCGGTTCGGCATCGATGCGTAAGGCGGGTTACCCTTACTGTGTCAGAAACACATT
>PQAH01000148.1 GCA_003105195.1 Bradyrhizobiaceae bacterium | reverse complement strand
GGCGCGCAGCGCCGCGATCGCGGCGCCCGCATTGTCGAACTGGTGGCGGCCGAACAGGCGCGGGCTCGGCAGGTCGAGCAGGCCGGCCTCGTCCTGATAGACCAGGCGTCCGCGCTCCGGCATCACGCTCCACTGCTGGCCGGCCACATGGAGCGGCGCGCGCAGGCGGTCGGCCTGCCGCTCGATGGGGGCGAGCGCCTCGTCGGCCTGGGGCGAGACGATCACGGGCACCCCGCGCTTGATGATGCCGGCCTTCTCGGCGGCGATCTTCGCCAGGGTGTCGCCGAGATACTCCATGTGGTCCATCGAGACCGGCGTGATCACGCTGGCGAGCGGACGCTCGATCACGTTGGTGGCGTCGAGGCGCCCGCCGAGTCCCACCTCGAGCAGGGTCACGTCGGCCGCGTTGCGCGCGAACAGCACGAAGGCCGCGGCGGTCTCGATCTCGAACACCGTGATGGGCGCGTCGCCGTTGGCGGCCTCGCATTCGGCGAGCACGTCGGCGATCTCGTCGTCGGAGGCGAGCGCGCCGGTGCCGCCGAGGCGGAAGCGCTCGTTGAGGCGGACCAGGTTGGGCGAGGTGTAGACGTGGACTCTCTGTCCGGCGGCCTCGAGGATCGCGCGCATGAACGCGATGGTCGATCCCTTGCCGTTGGTGCCGGCCACGTGGATGACGGGCGGGATGCGGCGCTCCGGGTGGCCGAGCCGGTCGAGGATGCGCCACACGCGGTCGAGAGAGAGATCGATCCGCTTGGGATGCAGCGCGAGAAGCCGCGCCAGGATGGCATCGACCGGAGTCATGAGGGTGTGGCTGCTCCCGGGCTCACGCGGCGGCCGGAGCCGGCGGCGCTTCCTCCTGCGCCACGGCGGGCGCGCGGGTGAGCAGGCGGCACAGGCGCGCCAGCGTCTCCCGCAGCTGGTGGCGATGCACCACCATGTCGACCATGCCGTGATCCTTCAGGTATTCGGCGCGCTGGAAGCCTTCCGGGAGCTTCTCGCGAATGGTCTGCTCGATCACGCGAGGGCCCGCGAAGCCGATCAGCGCGCCCGGCTCCGCGATGTGCACGTCGCCGAGCATCGCATAGGAGGCCGTGACGCCGCCGGTGGTCGGATTGGTCAGCACCACGATATAGGGCTGCCTCGCCTCGCGCAGGCGCTGCACCGCGACGGTGGTGCGCGGCATCTGCATCAGCGAGAGGATGCCCTCCTGCATGCGCGCGCCGCCGGAGGCCGCGAACATGATGAAGGGCGTGGCGCGCGCGGCCGCGGTCTCGAGCCCGGTGATCACGGCCTCGCCCGCCGCCATGCCGAGGGAGCCGCCCATGAAGTCGAAGTCCTGCACGCCGGCCGTCGCGGCGAGGCCGTCCAGCCGTCCCACCGCGACCTTCACGGCGTCCTGCATGCCGGTCTTGGTGCGCGCGTCCTTGAGGCGGTCGGTGTAGCGGCGCTCGTCGCGGAATCGCAGCGGATCGACCGGCGCGTCGGGGATCACGATCTCCTCGTACTCGCCGCCGTCGAACAGCGACTTGAGGCGCGCGGTCGCGCTCATGCGCATGTGGTAGTTGGAGCTCGGGATGACGAACTGGTTGGCCTCGACGTCCTTGTAGTAGACGAGCTGGCCGGTCTCGGGGCACTTGATCCAGGCGTTCTCCGGCACCTCCCGCTTGAGGAACGAGCGGATCTTCGGCCGCACGACGTTGGAGATCCAGTTCATGGGATCGGCCATGAGCGTCTTCCTGGTTCGATCGGGCCGGCGCGAGGCCGGCGGCATCGATCATGTAGGGTCGCTCGCCCGCTCCCGCCATGGCGGCGCGGAAAGCGCTTGGTCACTCCGCCGCGACGCGCCGCGCGCCGCGCACGCCGGCCGCAAGCGCGCTCACCAGGCCGGTCACCGCCGTGACGGTCGCGCGCGTCGCCCGGCCTTCGTCGTCGAGGCTCGCGCGCACCGCATCGACCAGGGCCGAGCCGACCACGACGCCGTCCGCGCCCTCTGCGATGGCGCGCGCATGCTCGGCGGTGCGCACGCCGAAGCCGACGCAGACCGGCAGCGCGGTGTGGCGCTTGATGCGCGCAACGGCGCCGGTCACCTTTCCGGTATCGGGCGCGGCGCTGCCCGTGATGCCGGTGATCGAGACGTAGTAGACGAAGCCCGAGGTGTTCGCGAGCACCGCCGGCAGGCGCCTGTCGTCCGTCGTCGGCGTCGCGAGGCGGATGAAGTTCAGGCCCGCCTTCAGGGCCGGAAGGCACAGCTCCTCGTCCTCCTCGGGCGGCAGGTCGACCACGATCAGGCCGTCGACGCCGGCCTCCCGGGCATCCACCAGGAAGCGGTCGACGCCATAGATGTAGATCGGGTTGTAGTAGCCCATGAGCACGATCGGCGTCGCATCGTCGCCGGCGCGGAAGGTCCGCACCATGGCGAGCGTCTTGCGCAGGGTCTGGCCGGTCTTGAGCGCGCGCTGCGAGGAGGCCTGGATCGCCGGGCCGTCGGCCATCGGATCCGTGAACGGCATGCCGAGCTCGACCACGTCGGCGCCCGCCTGCGGCAGGGCGCGCAGGATCGCGAGCGAGGTCTCGGCATCGGGGTCGCCGGCCGTGAGGAAGGTGACGAGGCCGGCGCGGCTTTCGGCGCGCAGCGCCGCGAAGCGCCTGTCGATGCGGGTCGTCATCGGGTCACCAGCGTGAAGTCGGGGCGCGCGCCGCGGGCGCGATCGACGGCCTCGAGGAAATCGCTCCAGGCGGCCGGATCGGCCGGGCCGCCGTCGGGCAGGATCGCGGTTTCGCCGGCGAGCGCGGCGAGATCGCCGGAGGACGGGATGCGCGCGGCGAGCGCCGCCGCGTAGTAGTGCAGCGCGTGGAACGCGGTCTCGAGCGTGATGGTCTCGTCGCGGCGCGCGAGCCTCACAGCTTGCCCCCGAGATGCTCGGCGACCGAGAAGATGTCCTTGTCGCCGCGGCCCGAAAGATTGACCACCATCAAGTGGTCCTTCGGCTTCATCGGCGCGAGCTCGATCACTTTGGCGATCGCGTGGGCGGATTCGAGCGCCGGAATGATGCCTTCGAGCCGCGACAGGAGCCGGAACGCGGCCAGCGCCTCGTCGTCCGTGGCAGAGAGGAACGTCGCGCGGCCGACGCTGTGCAGCCAGGCGTGCTCGGGGCCGACGCCCGGATAGTCGAGGCCGGCCGAGATCGAGTGGGCCTCCTGGATCTGCCCGTCGTCGTCCATCAGCAGGTAGGTGCGGTTGCCGTGCAGGACGCCCGGCCGGCCGCCCGAGATCGAGGCCGCGTGCAGGCCGCTGCCGAGCCCGTGGCCCGCCGCCTCGACGCCGTAGATCTCGACCGCGCGGTCGTCGAGGAAGGGGTGGAACAGGCCCATGGCGTTGGAGCCGCCGCCGATGCAGGCGACCAGCGAATCCGGCAGGCGGGCTTCGGCCGCGAGGATCTGCTCGCGCGTCTCGTGGCCGATGATCGACTGGAAGTCGCGCACCATCATGGGATAGGGGTGCGGGCCCGCGACCGTGCCGATGCAGTAGAAGGTCGCGCCGACATGGGTGACCCAGTCGCGCAACGCCTCGTTCATCGCGTCCTTCAGGGTCTTGGCCCCGGACTGCACGGGCCGCACCTCCGCGCCCAGCATCTGCATGCGGAACACGTTCGGCTTCTGCCGCTCGACGTCGACCGCGCCCATGTAGACGATGCATTCGAGGCCGAAGCGCGCGCAAAGGGTCGCAGTGGCGACGCCGTGCATGCCGGCGCCGGTCTCCGCGATGATGCGCTTCTTGCCCATGCGACGCGCGAGCAGGATCTGCCCGAGCACGTTGTTCACCTTGTGGGAGCCCGTGTGGTTGAGCTCCTCGCGCTTGAGATAGATCTTGGCGCCGCCGAGATGCTCCGTGAGCCGCTCGGCGAAATAGAGCGGGCTCGGCCGGCCCACATAATGGCTGAGATAGCCGTCCATCTCGGCCCTGAAGGCGGGGTCGGCCTTGGCCTCCGCATAGGCCTTCTCGAGGTCGAGGATCAGCGGCATCAGGGTCTCGGCGACGAAGCGGCCGCCGAAGATGCCGAAATGTCCGCGCTCGTCGGGCCCGGTGCGGAAAGAGTTGGGCTGCTGGATGGTCATGCGCTGCTCGCTACTCGTTCGCCGGCGTCCGCCGCCGCCTGCCGCGCCGCGCGGATGAAAGCGCGAATGCGATCCGGATCCTTGTCTCCGGGCGCCCGTTCCACCCCGGAGGAGACGTCGACGCCGGGCGCGCGCGTGAGGCGCAGCGCCTCCGCCACATTGGCGGCGTCGAGGCCGCCTGAGAGCATGAAGGGGAGGCCGGGGTCAAGGCCCTCCAGCAACCGCCAGTCGAAGGGCCTGCCGAGACCCCCGGGGCGTGTCGCATCGCGGGGCGCGCGGGCATCGAACAGGAGCCGGTCCGCGACCGCCGCATAGGGCGGCACCGCGGCGAGGTCGGCGCGGGTCTCGACGGGAATCGCCTTCATGACGGGCCGGCCGAACCGCGCCCTCAGGGCGACGACGCGTTCCGGCGGCTCGCGGCCGTGCAGCTGCAGCATGTCGGGCGCCAGCGCCTCCATCGCGGCCTCGAACAGCGCGTCCTCGGCATCGACCGACAGCATCACCTTGCCGGCCCGGCCCTGCACGCGGGCGGCGAGCGCGCGCGCCTCCGCGAGCGCCACGTTGCGCGGCGACGGGGCAAAGAACACGAAGCCGACGAGGTCGGCGCCCGCCTCGAGCGCCACGTCGAGCGTCTCGGGCGTGCGCAGGCCGCAGATCTTGACGATCAGGCTCATCCGCCGCTGTCCTCGATGAACCCGATCGACAAATCGAGCTTGCGCTGCGCAGGCACTCGCACTTCGCCCATGTTTTCCGATACGCCGAAGGTGCAATACAGCCCTTCGCGCCTATTATACCCCACGAATTCACCGAGATGGGCGCTATAGCACGGGCCGCAAGACTCACGCGAGTCCGCGCCAGACCAGCATGGCGGCGGCGAGGTCCTCGATCGCGGTTCCGACCGACTTGAACAGGGTGATCTGGGACGCCGAGGTGCGGCCCTTCGCCTTGCCGCGCGCGAGCTCGAACAGGTCGCCGCGCACGCCCTCCTTCTTCAGCGCGCCGCGTTTGATCGGCTGCACAATGTCGCCGGCCTCCTTGAGCGCGCCCGCGCGGGTGTCGACATAGACGCGCGCGCGGCGGATGGCGTCGTCGTCGGCCTCGCGCATCCTCGGCGTGAAGGCGCCGACGAGGTCGACATGCGCGCCCTTGCGGAGCCACTTGCCCTGGATCAACGGCGTCGTCGACAGGGTCGCGCAGGAGACGATGTCGGCCTCGCGCACGGCGCCCTCGAGGTCGCCGGTGACCTCCGTCTCGATGCCCGTGACGGCGAGCGCGAAGGCGAGCTTGACCGCGTTGCTGCGGGTGCGGTTCCAGATCGTCACGCGCCTGATCGGGCGCACGGCCGCATGGGCCTGCACGAGATGCGGCGCGAGCGCGCCGGCGCCGACCATCACGAGATGCGCGGCGTCCTCGCGCGCGAGATACGACGCCGCCAGCGCGGAGGCGGCGCCGGTGCGCCAGGCCGTGAGCACGCGGCCGTCCATGGCGGCGAGCGGCTCGCCGGTGTCGCCCGACATCAGGAGATAGGTGCCGTAGACCGAGGGCTTGCCCTGGGCCGCATTGGCCGGGAACACCGAGACGATCTTGCAGCCGAGATAGCGCTCGCCGGCGGCGCCCCAGGCCGGCATCAGCAGCAAGGTGCCGTCGGCCGCCGGATGCGGCACCGTGTGATGGTGGCGCACCGGCACCGTGAACTCGCCGCGGAACGCGTCGCGCAAAGCCGCCACCAGCGCCGGGTAGGTCAGCGCGCCGTCGATGTCCTCGGCCGTGACGATGCGCATGGGCGTGATCGGGTCACGCCGCCGAGGGATGACGATAGGCGATGGAGGCGATCGCGGTGCCGGGCGCGGGCGCCGACGCCGCCGCCTCGAGCTCGCGCTTCAAGGCGTCGTTCTCGGCGCGTAGCCGCTTCGCTTCCGCCTCGAGGCGGCGCGCGCGCCGGCGCCAGCGCGCCTGGCGGAGCCACGATGCGCCGCCGCCGACGATCACGCCGGCGATCAGCGTGCCGAGGATCGCGAGGAAGAGCGGCAGGCTCACGGCGAGCGCCGGCGCGTCGGTCGAGAACGGATCGAGCGAGATGGGCACGCGCTGGCGGTTCGCGACCGCGAAGGCGACGATGAGAAGCCCGAGCGGGAGCAGCACCAGCACGGCGACGAGCTTGCGGATCATGGGCACTCCGCGGTTGGCGCGCGTGGGATCCGCGCCGGAAGGTCAGCCGGCGGCGCGCGCACGGCCGCCGGTCACGGGACCGGCTCGCGATTGAGACGCTCGCGCATCTCCTTGCCGGTCTTGAAGAACGGCACGGTCTTCTGGTCGACCGCGACATGCGCGCCGGTGCGGGGGTTGCGACCGGTACGCGCCGGCCGGCGCTTGACCGAGAAGGCGCCGAAGCCGCGCAGCTCGACCCGGTCGCCGCGCGCGAGCGCGGCGGTGATCTCGCCCAGGATGGCGTTGACGATGTTCTCGACGTCGCGCTGGTAGAGATGCGGATTCTGGGCGGCGATGCGTTGCACGAGCTCGGACTTGATCATCGCCGTTGCCGCCCCCTCACTCGGACCACAGGCCTGTCGCTCCGGCGAGGCGCGCTCAGCGAGTCTCGCCCAGCCTTGCGCCCCGGAAGCCCTGCTCCTCCGGAGCCCGCTCAAGTCCCGGCGCACCCCGCCGCTGGCGCGCCGATCCTCAGTTCGTGGCCGAAGGGTGCCAAACGGCCAGTAGACCGTCAAGGTTGAGACGCTCGAAGGCCTGCACCGCGCCCCAGCCCTGCACGTGGCGCGCCACCGCGCTCAATCCGACCGAATCGAGCACGGCCGCAACCGCGAGGTGCAACGCCGTCAGGTCGGTCAGCCGCGGCTTGAGCTTCCAGTCGCGGACCGGGGTCTTGGCGTCGACGCCCTTCTCCCTGGCGAGCCAGTCGACGGCGGTCTGCTCGTTGCCGATGGCGTCGACCAGCTTGAGCTCCAGCGCCTGCCGGCCGGTGAACACCCGGCCGTCGGCGACGCGCTCGAGGAGCTCGCCGTCGATCTTGCGGCGCTCCTTCACCAGGGTGCGGAACCAGGCATAGGAGTCCTTCACCAGGGATTCGAGCGCCGCCCGGGCCTCGGGGCTCGTCGGCTCGTAGCCGCTCGGTGCCGCCTTCAGCGGCGCGGACTTCACGTTCTCGACCTGCACGCCGATGGTCTTGAGCGCCTCGGCGAAGTTCGGATACTGCACGATCACGCCGATCGATCCGACGACCGCGTTGCTCTGCGCCACGATGTGGTCGACCGCGAGCGCCGCGATGTAGCCGCCCGAGGCCGCGAGCCCGTCGACCACCACCACGGTGGGCTTCTTGGCCGCCACCCGGCGGATCGAGTCGTGCAGCTGCTCGGCGCCCGCGGCGGTGCCGCCGGGGCTGTCGATGTGGACGATCACGGCCTTGGCGCTCGACTTCGCGAGCCGGTCGAGGGACTCGGTGCGCTCCCGGTCGTTGCGGATGATGCCGTTGATGCTGACGCGCGCGATCGCGCCCGAGGTGCCGGCAAGGCGCGAGTCCGGCACCAGCGCGATCGCCAGGCCGAGGACCGCGACGATCGCCAGCAGGACCGCGAAGACGCGCCAGAACACGAGCTTGCGCCGCAGGCGGCGGCGATCGACGATGGTGTCCGCATCGAGCGACATGCGTTCATCTCCTCGGCGGCGCGGGCAGGCTGCGCCCGCACGGCGGTGCGGTCAATTGCGGTCGCGCCGGACGGTAACCGAAACCTTCCGACGCAAATGTGGCAGTGAAGACGAAACGGCCCCGGGTCACGGGGCCGCAGGTGACGCCTCACGCGGGCCGGGCGGTCCGCCCGACCGGGAACGGCGCCGCCGCGGGACGGGATCCCGCGGCGGCGCCGGTGCTACTCCTTCTTCTCGCCGGCGCGCTTGAGCGCGGTGCCGAGAATGTCGCCGAGCGTCGCACCCGAGTCGGAGGAGCCGTACTGGGCGATCGCCTCCTTCTCCTCGGCCACCTCGAGCGCCTTGATCGAGACCGAGACCTTGCGGGCGCGGCGATCGAACTGGGTGACGCGCGCGTCGACCTTCTGGCCGACCGCGAACCGCTCGGGCCGCTGCTCGGAGCGGTCGCGGGCGAGCTCGGAGCGCTTGATGAAGGCCGTGAACTCGGTGCCGACGATCTTCACGTCGATGCCCGACTCCTTCACGTCGATCACCTCGCAGGTGATCACGGCGCCGCGCTTGAGGTCGCCCGGCTCCGCGAACGGATCGGCCTCGAGCTGCTTCACGCCGAGCGAGATGCGCTCCTTCTCGACGTCGACGTCGAGCACGACCGCCTTGAGCTTGTCGCCCTTCTTGTACTCCTCGATCACCTGCTCGCCGGGGCGCTTCCAGTCGAGATCGGAGAGGTGCACCATGCCGTCGACGTCGCCGTCGAGGCCGAGGAACAGGCCGAACTCGGTCTTGTTCTTCACCTCGCCCTCGACCACGCTGCCGACCGGATAGCGCTCGACGAACTGCTCCCAGGGGTTGCGCATGGTCTGCTTGAGACCGAGCGAGATGCGGCGCTTGACCGGATCGACCTCGAGCACCTGCACCTCGACCTCCTGGGAGGTGGAGACGATCTTGCCGGGGTGCACGTTCTTCTTGGTCCAGGACATCTCGGAGACGTGGATCAGTCCCTCGATGCCGGGCTCGAGCTCGACGAAGGCGCCGTAGTCCGTGATGTTGGTGACGCGGCCCTTGTAGCGCGCCGTGACCGGATACTTCGCCTCGATGCCCTGCCACGGGTCGTCGAGCAGCTGCTTCATGCCGAGCGAGATGCGGTGGGTCTCGTGGTTGATCTTGATGATCTTGACCTTCACCTGCTGGCCGATCGAGAGCACCTCGGACGGGTGATTGACGCGCCGCCAGGCGATGTCGGTGACGTGCAGCAGGCCGTCGATGCCGCCGAGGTCGACGAAGGCGCCGTAGTCGGTGATGTTCTTCACGACGCCGTCGATGACCTGGCCCTCCTCGAGGTTCTGCACCAGCTCCTGACGCTGCTCGGCGCGGGTCTCCTCCAGCACGGTGCGGCGCGAGACCACGATGTTGCCGCGGCGGCGGTCCATCTTCAGGATCTGGAACGGCTGCGGCACGTTCATCAGCGGGGTCACGTCGCGGATCGGCCGGATGTCCACCTGCGAGCGCGGCAGGAACGCCACGGCGCCGTCGAGGTCGACCGTGAAGCCGCCCTTGACCTGGTTGAAGATGACGCCCTGGACCTTCTCGTTGCCCTGGAACGCCTTCTCGAGCTTGCCCCAGCTCTCCTCGCGGCGCGCCTTGTCGCGCGAGAGGACCGCCTCGCCGAGCGCGTTCTCGACGCGCTCGAGATAGACCTCGACGGTGTCGCCGACCTTCAGGTCGTTCTGCCGTCCGGGCCCCGTGAACTCGCGCAGCGGCACGCGCCCTTCGGTCTTCAGGCCGACATCGATGACCGCGAGGTCCTTCTCGATGGCGACGATGGTTCCGTTGATGACGGACCCTTCCTGCAGGTTGCCCTCGTGGAAGGATTCCTCGAGCAGCTTGGCGAAGTCCTCGCGCGAAGGCGCAGCAGCGGCAGCAGTGGCCATGAAATCTCCCGAAGCGGTGCGCCGGCGGCTGGAAAAAGGAAAGCTCCGAACGCCCGGGCCGCAGGCTCCGCAAGCCTACGACAGCCGCCGGAGACCGGCGGGCCGGCACGTCGAACCGTGCGATCGGAACAGAGGTTTCGTAATCCGGCGCGCCGCGAACGAGGGGGTGCGAGCGGGCTGCTCCTCCAAGACGAAGGCGCGGTCAGCCGCGCCCTCGGCCCGCTCGGACGGCCTCGACGATGTCGACGGCGGCCCGGACCGCCGCGTCTATAGACAAATGCGTGGTATCGAGCAAGTGCGCGTCGGGCGCGGGCTTCAGGGGCGCAACCGGGCGGGCCTGGTCGCGCGCGTCACGGCGCAGGATGTCGGCCAGGATCGCGGCCTCGTCGGCGGGCGCCTCCGGGGTGCCGATCTCGGCGGCGCGGCGCCGGGCCCGCTCCTCGGGCGCGGCCGTGACGAAGATCTTCACGTCGGCGTCCGGGGCGATCACGGTGCCGATGTCGCGGCCGTCGAGCACCGCCCCGGGGGGCGCGGCCGCGAAGCCGCGCTGGAAGGCGAGGAGCGCCTGGCGGACCTCGGGAATCGCCGAGACGATGGAGGCGGCCTCACCGATCTCGTGGCTTTTCAGCGCCTTTTCGTCGAATTTCTCCGGATCGAGGTCGGCCGCCGCGGCGGCGGCCCGGTCGCGGTCGTGGAGGGAACAGCCGGCGTCGACGAGCGCCTTGGCGACCGCGCGATAGATCAGGCCGGTGTCCAGGTGGCGCAGCCCGTAATGGGCGGCGAGACGCTTGCCGAGGGTCCCCTTGCCGGAGGCGGCCGGCCCGTCGATGGCGATGATCATGCGGGTGCCCCGGGCACCAGATCGGCCCCGAACGACCGCATCATCGGCACGAAGCCCGGGAAGCTGGTGGCGATGAAGGCGGTGTCGTCGACGCGCACCGGCCGCTCGGCCGCGAGCCCCATCACGAGGGCCGACATGGCGATGCGATGGTCCATGTGGCTCGCGACGAGGCCGCCGCCCGGGACGTGACCGCGGCCCGTGACGATCAGGTCGTCGCCGTCGATCTCGACCGCGACGCCGTTCACGCGCAGCATGTCGGCGGTGGCGGCGAGGCGGTCGGACTCCTTGACGCGCAGCTCCTTCAAGCCGCGCATGCGCGTGACGCCCTCCGCGAAGCCCGCGGCGACGCCGAGCACCACGTATTCGTCGATCATGGCAGGGGCGCGCTCGGGCGGAACCTCGACGCCGCGCAGCGCCGAGGCGGTCACGCGCAGGTCCGCGACCTCCTCGCCGCCGTCGGTGCGCAGCGCCGCGACCTCGATCCGCGCACCCATCTCGCGCAACGTGTCGATGAGGCCGGTGCGCAACGGGTTGGTCATCACGGATTCGAGAAGGATCTCCGAGCCCGGCACCAGCAGCGCCGCCACCAGCGGGAAGGCGGCCGACGAGGGATCCGCCGGCACGACCACGCGGGCGGGGGCGAGCTCCGGCTGACCCGTCAGCGTGATGCGGCGGCCATGCGCGCCGTGGGGCTCGGTGCGCAGCGTGGCGCCGAAATGCGCGAGCATGCGCTCGGTGTGATCGCGCGTCGCCTCGGCCTCGACCACCACGGTCTCGCCCGGCGCGGAAAGGCCCGCGAGCAGCACCGCCGACTTGAGCTGGGCGGAGGCGACCGGCGGCTCGTAGACGATCGGAACCGGATCGTGCGCGCCCTGGAGCCGCACCGGCAGCCGGCCGCCTTCGCCGACCGCGAGGGCGCGCGCGCCGATCCGTTCGAGCGGATCGAGCACGCGCCGCATCGGCCGCTTGCGCATGGAGGCGTCGCCATCGAATGTCGCCGTGATCGGCGCCCCCGCGACCGCGCCCATGGCGAGGCGGCAGCCGGTGCCGGAATTGCCGAAATCGAGCGGCGCCGCGGGCTCGGCGAAGCCCGCCACGCCGACCCCCTGCACGCGCCACACGCCCTCGGGGCTGCGCTCCACGGTGGCGCCGAGCGCCCGCATGGCCTTGGCGGTATTGAGGACGTCCGCGCCCTCGAGCAGGCCCGCGATCTCGGTCCCGCCCACCGCCAGCGCGCCGAGGATCAGGGCGCGGTGGGAGATCGACTTGTCGCCGGGAACCCGCACGCGGCCGCGCAGGGGCCCGCCGCGGCGGGCAGTCAGGGGCACGGGTGCGGCGTGAGACATGGCGGGCATTCCAGTGGCGTGCGTGCTAGACCATAAACCGCTGGGGCGCGCAAACCGGCGCTTGGGCGCGGATCCGACGCGTCAGCCCGCCACGCCGGGGCCGCAATTGCGGACCCGGGGTGCTGCTATTGACAGCCGGGCGCCAAGGCGCCAAGGGAAGCGCCGATTTTCGCACAGCTCAAGGATTCACGCTTCGTGGCAAAACCCGAGCTCGGTACCAAGCGGCTATGCGCCGGCTGCGGCGCGAAATTCTACGACCTCAGCAAGGATCCGATCACCTGCCCGAAATGCGGGACGGTCTACCAAGTGCTGGCCACGACCACGCGCGTCAGGGCCGAGCCGGTGCGGGCGGTCCCGGTTCCCGAAAAGGAGATCGAGACGCCGGAGGTGGCGGATGCCGAGTTCGTCTCCCTGGAGGAGGCCGACGCGGAGGCCACGGGCGGCAAGGTGCCGGCGGCGGAGACCGAGGACGAGGAAGTGGATGTCGGCGACGAGAGCCTCGACGACGCGGCCTTCCTCGAGACCGACGAGGACGAGGACGAGGACGTGGCCGACATCATCGGCGGCGACATCGAGAACGAGGAGGAGACTTGAGATCGCCCCTGATTTGTGTTTTCAGGGGACCGGCCCGGCACCGCCGGGCAGTTGGGCCCGCGATCCGATAGGATCCCGGCGCCGATCGACCGCCGCGGAGCTTCCCGACACCGCGCCGTTTCCAGTGGGGCCATAGCTCAGTTGGGAGAGCGCTTGAATGGCATTCAAGAGGTCGGGGGTTCGACTCCCCCTGGCTCCACCAATCTCCCCCTACAGCATTTGCGCCGGAATGGAATCGCCTCGGGCCGGCTCATCGACCGGAATGGCCGTAGATCCTTGCTCGGCGCATGCTCTCGTCGGGCGAACCGGTACCCGCTTCGCGGGAACATGCGCTAGCCAGAGAGATTCCCGCTCAACTTGATCCACTCTCTCGTCATGGCCGGGCTTGTCCCGGCATGACGGAGTGTTGCCGTCGGATCGGGAAACCCTCCTAGTTGGACTGGTATCCGGGCTGCTTCTTGCTGAAGCGAATGCCGACGCCGACGGTGAAGCTCTTGAAAGGCTTCGCGTCGCCGCAGATCTGCATCCGCTTTCCGACGTTCTTGCATTTCAGTTTGGCATCCGCGGTGGTCGACGTGACGATCAGCGCGGCCACGAGCGCGGCGGGCAGTGCCAGCGCGGCAGTGAACAGCTTGCGGTTCATGACTCTCTCCTGTTCGAGCCACCCCGGCGCGATCCATATGCGCTTCCTTCCGCTGTTGGTCATGTCCTGACGCGCACAGGTTCAAGGGGTCGGCCGGATCGCCCGACCCGCACGGGCGGGCGCCCGCGCCGCGAACATGGACTTCCAAAGGCCCGATATCCTAACGTCGGCGATCCGGCGCGCGGGCGCCCTCATGCCCGCGCCGAGCCGTCAGGACCGATCGCGATGCGTACCGCCGACATGTTCACCAGGGCGCTGCGGCACCATCAGGCCGGGGAACTCGCCGAGGCCGACCGGCTCTATCGCAAGCTGCTGGCGGCGGAGCCCCGGCACGCCCACGCCCTGCATCTGCGCGGCGTGCTGGCACAGCAGGCGGGGCGCCACGACGACGCGGTGAAGCTGATCGGCCGCGCGATCGCGCTCGACCCTCGCGTGGCGGACTTTCACTACAATCTCGGCCTCGTGCATTGGAGTCGCGGGCACCGCGGCGAAGCGATCGCCCGGTGGAGCGACACGATCGCCCTCAATCCCGATCATGCGGATGCGCACATGAACCTCGGCAACGCCCTGTGGTCGCAAGGCGAGCCGGGGCGCGCCGAACCGCATCTGCGCCGCGCCGTGGCGCTCAATCCACGCGCGCCGGCGGCCCACAACAATCTCGGGCTCGCGCTCGCCGCCCTCGGGCGCGACGCGGACGCGATCGCGCAGTACCAGCACGCCATCGCACTCAATGCCGATTTCGTGGAAGCCACCATGAACCTCGCCGTGACCCTGCAGGCGGCGGGGCGCCCCGACGAGGCGCTCGCCTGTGCGCGGCGCGCGCTCGCGCGCAGAGAATCGCCGGAGAGCCAGGCGCTGGCCGCCGAGATGATCGCCGGGCTCGGACAGGTGCGCGACAGCGCCGAGATGCGCGCGCTGGTGATGCGCTCGCTGAGCGAAGGCTGGGGCCGGCAGGCCGACGTGGCGGCGGTCGGCGCGACGCTCCTGAAGCTCGATCCGGCGCTCGGCCCCGCGATCCGGGAGGCGGCGGAGCTCTGGCCAGAGCGCCTCGCCGCCCAAGGCACGTTCGGCGCGGCGGATCTGCCGGCCGACCACGCGCTCCTGCGCTGCTTGCTCGTGCACGCACGGATCTGCGACGGTGCCATCGAACCCTACCTGACGGCCTGCCGGGCGGCGCTGCTCGCCTGCGCGGAGGACGAGCCCGCGCGCGAGGACCTGATCGACTTCGCCTGCGCGCTCGCGCGCCAGTGCTTCGCGACCGAGTACGTGTATGCGTGCACCGCGGACGAGCGAGCCCGGGTGCAGGCGCTGCGCGACGCGGCGGAGCGCGCGCTCGCGAGCGGCGGAACGATCGCGCCGCTCCGACTTGCCGTGCTCGCGAGCTACCGGCCTCTCGCCGAGCTGCCCTCGGCCGATGTCCTGCTCGCCGCATCCTGGCCGCCGCGGCTCGAGGAACTGCTGACCCAGCAGGTGCGCGACGTCCGTGCCGAAGCCCGCGCACGCGCGGAGATCCCGCGGCTGACGCCGATCGACGACGCGGTCTCGCAGTCGGTGCGGGAGCAATACGAGGAGAACCCCTATCCGCGCTGGATGACCTTCACGGTCTCGCAGCGCGTCAGCGACCTCGACCTGCGCCTGCGTCGCCAGTTTCCATGGTCCCCGTTCGCGCCGAGCGGCGCCGGGACGCGGTTCGACGCGCTGGTCGCGGGCTGCGGCACCGGACAGCACGCGCTCTACGTGGCACGGCTCTACGGCGGCGCCCGGGTGCTGGCGATCGACCTGAGCCTCGCGAGCCTCGGCTATGCCAGGGCGCGCACGCAGGCTCTCGGCGTGACGAACCTCGACTATGCGCAGGCGGATATTCTCGAGCTCGGCACCATCGCGCGGAGCTTCGACCTGATCGAGTCGGCGGGCGTGCTGCATCACCTGGGCGATCCCCATGCGGGATGGCGCATCCTGCTCGAACGGCTGAGGCCCGGCGGCTTCATGCATGTCGGGCTCTACAGCGAGATCGCCCGCCGGCACGTGGTGACGGCCCGCGCCGCCATCGCGGCGCGCGGCCTCGGCGCGAGCCCGGACGAGATCCGCGGCTTCCGCGAGGAGCTGCTGGGACTGCCGGAAGACCATCCCCTGAAGCCGGTGACCCGGACCGACGACTTCTTCAGCCTGAGCGACTGCCGCGACCTGCTGTTCCACGTCTCCGAGCACCGGATGACGCTGCCGGCGATCAAGCGCTTCCTCGAGGAGAACGGGCTGCGCTTCATCGGCTTCGAGCTCGACAGCCGTACCTTGCGCGCGTACCGGGCGCGCTTCCCGGACGATCGGTCGCTGACCGACCTGGACCGCTGGCACGTGTTCGAGACCGAGAACCCCGATACGTTCGTCGGCATGTACAGCCTCTGGCTCCAGAAGCCGGGCTCCGAGGGCCGGGCCGGGCCGGAGCGTTCGGGGCCGAACCCGGTGGGCTGAGACGCACGCGGCCGGAAGGATGCGGGAGGCTTCGATGTCGGACCTGGAATTCTGGGAGCAGCGCTTTTCCGCCACCGACTACGTGTTCGGCACCGAGCCGAACGCGTTCCTCGCCGCGCAGGCGCCCCGCCTGCGGGGAGGCCAGTCGGCGCTCGCGGTCGCCGACGGCGAAGGGCGCAACGGCGTGTGGCTCGCGCGCCAGGGGCTCGACGTCACGAGCATCGACTTCTCTCCGAGCGCGCTCGCCAAGGCGCAGGCGCTGGCGGCACAGCACGGCGTGAGGCTGCGCACCGCGCAGGCGGACCTCGACAATTGGGAGTGGCCCGAGGCCGCCTTCGACGTGGTGGTCGCGATCTTCATCCAGTTCGCCGACCCGCCCCGGCGCGAGAGGATCTTCGCCGGCATCAAGCGCGCACTGAAGCCGGGCGGGCTGCTGCTGATGCAGGGCTATCGGCCGAAGCAACTCGAATACCGCACGGGCGGGCCGCCCTCGCCCGAGAACCTCTACACGCGCGAGCTCCTGGAGCGGGCCTTCGCGGACTTCGCGATCCTGGAGCTCAAGGAGCACGACAGCGTCATCGCGGAAGGCGCCGGCCATCGCGGGCTCTCGGCGCTGATCGACCTCGTGGCGGAAAAGCCGAAGCCTCAGGAGAGCCGGTAGCGCGCGACCGCGTCCTCGTTCCAGACGAGGCCGTTGCCGGGACGGTCGGGCACCACGGCGAAGCCGTCCTCGATGCGCAGCGGCTGTTCGACCAGCACATCGGCCCAGTCGACATATTCGAGCCAGTGGCACGTGGGCGTGGCGGCGAGCAGATGGGCGCTGACCTCGGGGAAGAGGTGGGACGACATCGGCACGCGGTGGGCGGCGGCGAGGCTCGCGGCGCGCTGCCAGCCCGTGACGCCGCCGATGCGCTCGAGGTCCGGCATCACATAGTCGGCCGCGCCGGCCGCGAGCGCGCCCGCCATGGCGGCGCTCTCGGAGAAGTTCTCGCCGATCTGGACCGGCAGCGCGAGCTCGCGCGCGAGCGCCGCGCAGCCCGCATAATCGTCGTGGCGGATCGGCTCCTCGAGCCAATACAAGCCTTCGCGGTCGAGCGCGCGTCCGCGCGCCCGCGCCTCGGGAAGATCGAGCGCCTGGTTGTAGTCGACCATCAGCGCGACATGCTCCGGCAGGCGCTTGCGCACCGCATGCACGGCGGCGAGATCCTCCCGCAGCGTCGGATAGCCGAGCCGCAGCTTGACGGCCCGAAAGCCGCCCGCGAGCAGCCGCTCGGCCTCGTCGGCCAGCGCCTCGGGCGCCATCAGGCCGAGGCCGCAGCTGTTGTAGGCCGGGATGCGGCGCGGCGCGGCCCCGAGCATGGCGGCGAGCGGCCGGCCCGCCGCAATCGCGAGCGCGTCCCAGGCCGCCACGTCGAAGCCGGCGAGCGCCATGCGCACGATGCCCTGAACGCCGATCAGGGCGAAGCGCGCCGAGAGCTTGGCCCACAGATCGAGCGGCGCGACGCGATCGCCCTTCACGCAGCGCGCGACCTCCTCGAGGATCGCCGCGATGGCGGGGGCCGCCTCGCGCAGGTAGCAGAACAGATAGGCGCGCCCGGTGACGCCCTCCTCGGTCTGGAGATCGATCAGCAGCAGCGGTGCGCGCGTGATGGTGCCGCGGCTGGTGCCGAGCGCGAAGCGCAGCGGCACCTCGACGCCGACCGCGCGGACGGCGCGAATCGTGAGCGGGGCGGCGGCGGATGATGGCGGCATGGGTCAACCCTCCGTCCGGCCGTCGGCATGCAGCAGCAACACGTCGCGCACCACGCGATGCACCGGCGCGGGCACGCCGACGGCCTCGCCAAGCTCGACGACGCCGCCGCTCAGCCATGCGAGCTCGAGCCGGCGGCCGGCCGCGAGATCATGGTGCATCGACGCGGTCATGTCGGGCGACAGCGTATCGATGAAGGCGAGGCGCTGCATCGCATAATCCTCCGGCAGGGCGACGCCATGGGCGCGGCCCACCGCCACCACCTCCTGCAGCAGGTCGCGGAGCAGCTGCCGCGTCGCCGGGTTGGCGCGGATCGGCCCGACCGGCAGGCGGATCGCGGCGGTCGCCCCGGACAAGGCCGCGAGAAAGACGAATTTCTCCCAGATGGCGCGGCGGATGTCGCCGCTGATCTCGGCATTGATGCCGCCGGCGACGCAGGCCGCGTGGAACGCCTCCATGCGCGCCGAGCGGCGGCCGTCGAACTCGCCGAAGACGAGGCGCTGCATCGCCCCGGTCTGGGCGATCACGCCCGGGCGCGCGACGGTCGCCGCCACATAGGCGACGCCGCCCGCGAGCGCCGCATCGCCGACGACGGGCCGCAGCAGGTCGTCCTTCTGCACGCCGTTCTGGAACGAGATGAGCGCGGTCTGCGGCCCCATCACGGGGGCGAGCGCGCGGGCGGCCGCCTCGGTGTCCCACAACTTCACGCCGAACATGACCAGATCGACGGGACCGATGGTCGCAGGATCGTCGGTGACTTTCACGTTCTGCAAATGGATCGGCTGCTGCGTGCTCTCGACGGTGAGGCCGTGCGCCCGGATGGCGGCCAGATGGGCGCCGCGGGCGACGAAGGTCACGTCGGCGCCGCCCTGCGCCAGGCGCGCCCCGAAATAGCCGCCGACGCCGCCGGTCCCCATGATCACGATGCGCAAATCTATCCTCCCGGCTGTCATGAACGTGATAAGAAGGGCCTGCCGTAATGGCAAGATCGCGGTCGTGCGGGGGAGTCGCGTGCGGAGCCAGGTCTGGTCTCGAATCGCCGCCGGATGGGTCGCGGTCGCGGCATGCTGGCTCGTGTCCGCGACGCCGGCGCGCGCGGTCGTGGAGGTCCATTGGTGGCACGCGATGGCGGGCGAGCTCGGCCGCGTGCTCGAGCGCCTCGCCGCCGAGTTCAACGGCCAGCAGCGCGAGTACAAGATCGTCCCGGTCTACAAGGGAGCCTATACGGAGACCATGACGGCTGCGCTGTTCGCGCTGCGCACCGGGCAGCAGCCGGCGATCGTGCAGGTGAACGAGGTCGCGACCGCCACCATGATGGCATCCAAGGGCGCGATCTATCCGGTGTACGAGCTGATGCGGGAGGCGAAGGAGGGCTTCGACCCGGCCGCCTACCTGCCGGCGATCGCGGGCTATTACGCGGATGTCGACGGCAACATGCTGTCGTTCCCGTTCAACGCCTCGACGCCGATCCTCTACTACAACAAGGACCAGTTCCGGCTCGCCGGGCTCGACCCGGAAGCGCCGCCGAAGACCTGGCCCGAGGTCGAGGTGGTCACGCGCAAGCTGCGCGCCGCCGGCGTCCCGTGCGGCTTCACGACCCATTGGCCGTCCTGGATCCACATCGAGAACCTGTCGGCCTTCCACAACGTGCCGATCGCCACCAAGGCCAACGGCTTCGGCGGGCTCGACACCGAGCTCCTGATCGACAACCCGTTGATCGTGCGCCACCTCGGCGCGCTGGTCGAATGGCAGAAGAGCCGAAGCTTCGACTACGGCGGACGCGCCGCCGCGGCGGAGCCGAAGTTCTACGGCAGCCAATGCGGCATCTTCATCGGCTCATCCGCCACGCGCGCCGACATCCTGGCGAACGCCAAGTTCGAGGTCGGCTTCGGCATGCTGCCCTACTGGCCCGACGTCGCGGGAGCGCCGCAGAACTCGATCATCGGCGGCGCGACGCTCTGGGTGCTGCGCGGCCGGACGGCGGAGGAATACAAGGGCGCGGCGCGCTTCTTCGCCTATCTGTCGCGGCCCGGCGTGCAGGCCTGGTGGCACCAGGAGACCGGCTACCTGCCGATCACGCGCGCGTCCTACGAGCTCACGCGGGCGCACGGCTTCTACGACCGCAATCCGGGCGCCGACATCCCGATCAAGCAGCTGACGCTGAAGGCGCCCACCGAGAACTCGAAGGGACTGCGACTCGGCTCCTTCGTGCTGGTGCGCTCGGTGCTCGAGGAGGAGCTGGAGCTGGCGCTCGGCGGAAAGAAGACCGCGCGCGCCGCGGTCGAGTCGGCGGTCAAGCGCGGCAACGACCTGTTGCGCCGGTTCGAGCAGGCCAATCGCTGAGGCGCTCGCGGGCGTGCCGCGTCCCGGCGACACGCGCCGGGACGCGAAGGCGGGCGATCATTCCGTCATCGCGATCATTCCGTCATCGTGATCATCACGTGATCGCGATCGGGCGGCCGGGCGAGCCGGTGCCGCCCTTGATGCGCAGCGGCAGCATCACATAGACGAACTGCCAGGCGCTGTCGGCCGCGAGACCGGACAGGTCGAGGTTCTCGTGGATGAAGATGCCGTTCCTGGTGATCAGCTCCTGATGCACCGGGAAGGCGAGATTGCTGTCCGGATTGGGCACGACCTCGACGCCCCAGGTGTCGGCGCCGACGACGCAGACCTGCCGCTGGACGCACCACTGGCCCGCCGCCATGCCGATGCCGGGCTCGCCCTTGCCGAACTGGTCGTTGTCCTTGAGCCACAGCGAGCCCCAACCGGTGTGGAAGAACACCGCATCGCCGGGACGCAGCGCGTCCGCGGCGAGGTTCTGCCGCCGCATGGCGGCCTCGATGTCGGCGACCGCGATCTCCTCGCCGAGATTCATGTTGCGGCCCTTGACCGCCACCATGTCGAGCAGGACACCGCGCGTGATGATCGGCTTGATGTGCTCCACGCCGAGCTTCTTGAGGCCATTGGCACTGCCGATGTCCGCCGCCGTGAGCCCGTTGTAGTAGCGCATCTCGGCCTTGTCGGCACCTTTCACCGCGACGCCGATGTGGCCGAGGCCGTCGAACTGGGTGCCGACCTGGCCGATCTCGGTGGCGAGGAACTCGTCATTCCAGATGACCGCATTGCGTCCCAGCGGACCTCCCGAGGGATTGCCCGGGATGCGCAGCGTGAAGGCCCGCTCGCCGAACTTCGGCATCGCGGACTCGTAGACGCGTCCCATCTCGTAGGTCTTGCCGGTGCGCACGAGCTTCAGCGCGTCGAGGATCTTCTCGGGCGTGATCCAGTTGCTGGCGCCCGCCTGGTCCTCGGCGCCCCAGCGGGACGGCCACCAGGGCGCGCCGATGGGTGTGGCGCCCTGGGCCCGCGCGGCGCCGACGAAGCCGATGCCGGAGGCGGCGCCCGCCGGGGCGGCGGATGCGCCGAACAGCGCCGTGACGGCGCCGCCAGCGAGACCCGTCAGCATGGCGCGGCGGAGGGGATCGACGTCATCGTCTTGGCTGGCGGAGTCGATGGTCTTGCTGCATTCCGACATGGGCGCCTCCTGGTGTGGTTGAGTTGCAGGCCGCGTTTTTTTTCGCCGATGGTAGCGCCGGGAAGCGTGCCACCGGCCTGACCCGGGGTCAATTTGTCGACGCGCCTCGCCGCCCACCCGTTTTGTCCGGGCGAGCTAGGTATCCGATCCTTGCCGCCTCGGGACCGATTCTTGAACCCTTAACGGGCGGCCCCCATATTGGCGGTTGATCGGTCGGTCCTGGAAGGAACGTGCCGGTCTGGGCGCCGCAAGGGCCCATCAAAGTCGCTTCGACGAGGACTTTGACGCAATGTCCCGAGTACCGTCGCTCTCAAGCCCGTTCCTGCTCGGATTCGACGAGATCGAGCGTGCGCTCGACCGCGTCACCAAGGCCGCTGACGGCTATCCGCCTTACAATATCGAGCGGCTGGCCCGCGACCAGGACGGTCCGGAGCGCCTGCGTATCACGCTGGCGGTCGCCGGCTTCAACCGCGACCAGCTCGACGTCACCATCGAGGAGAACCAGCTCGTGATCCGCGGCCGCCAGCAGGACGACAAGGCCCGGCAATACCTCCACCGCGGCATCGCGGCACGCCAGTTCCAACGCACTTTCGTGCTAGCGGATGGGATCGAAGTGCTGGGCGCGGACTTGAAGAATGGACTGCTGTCGATCGATCTGGCGCGCCCGGAGCCCGAGCGCGTGGTGAAGACGGTCGCCATCAGGAACCACGAGTGACGGAAAACGAGGACTCGACAGGAAAGGAGTCGAGGGCCATGACGAACTACCTCCCCGATCAGCCGGTGATCTCGCAGGAAGCGCTCGCCATCCTGGGGGACGGCAAGATCGCCTACATCAAGGAAATCCGCTCCGAGGACGTGCCGGCCCTGTTTCCGCAGGCTCCCGCGCTCGCGCCCGGCCTGCAGCTGTTCGCGCTGCACGCCGCCGACGGCACGCCCATCATGCTGACCGACAGCCGCGAGGCCGCGGTCGCGAATGCGTGGAGCAACGAGCTCGAGACCGTGAGCGTGCACTGACGAGACGCGACGGTTCGGCGCGATCCGCGTGCCGGACCCGCCCGCCCGGCGCCGCGACGGCAGACTGATTTCTCGCATTTTCTGCGCCGAACCGGTATCCACTTCGGGGGAAAATGCTCGGCCCTCAGGCCGCCTCCGGCGTCGAGAGCGCCAGCACCGCATACAAGGCTTCGGCGTCGCGCGAGTCCCTGAGCTTGCGCACGATCTCGGCATCGCGCAGCAGGCGCGCCACGCGGGCGAGCGCCTTGAGGTGATCGGCGCCCGCGGCCTCCGGCGCCAGCAGCAGAAAAATGAGATCGACCGGCTGGCCGTCGAGCGCGTCGAAATCGACCGGACGATCCAGGCGCGCGAACAGCCCGAACAGCTTCTCGAGCTTCGGCAGCTTCCCGTGCGGAATCGCGATGCCGTCGCCGATGCCGGTGGAACCGAGCTTCTCGCGCTGGAGCAGCGTCTCGAAGACGGCGCGCTCGTTCTGCCCGGTCAGCTTCGCGGCCTTGGCCGCAAGCTCCTGGATCGCCTGCTTCTTGCTGTTCACCTTGAGCGCCGGGATGACCGCGTTCGGCGCGACGAGGTCGGTGAGCGGCATGAGGACCGGTCCGGTGGTCGGGGGCGAGCGGGGGTTGCTGAAGGGGGCGGACCATAGGCACCACCCGGGGTGGCGTCAATGGGCTTCGGCCGCCCCGGCGGGCGGGTCGATCCAGCCGATATGGCCGTCGGGGCGGCGGTAGACCAGGTTGGTCCGGCCGGTGCTCGCGTGGCGGAACACGACCACGGGCGCGCCCGTCATGTCGAGCTCCATGACGGCCTCGCTCACCGAGAGCCGTTTCATCGTGGTGGTGGACTCCGCGATGATCACCGGATTGTACGCGGTGACCTCGTGCTCGTGGTCTTCCTCGGGGGCGGCCAGCACATAGCTCGCGGCATCGACCCCGGGCTGGGCGCCGTTGCCGCGATTCGCGTGATGATCCTTGAGCCGCCGCTTGTAGCGCCGCAGACGCTTCTCGATGCGCAGCGCAGCCTGGTCGGCGCTCGCATAGGCGTCCGCCGCGGTCGCCTCGGTGTGCAGCGTGATCCCCGAATCGAGATGGATGGCGCATTCGGTCCGAAAGCCGAAGCCGTCCTTGCCGACCGTGACGTGACCCGAATATCCGCCGTCGAAATACTTGCCGAGCGCCTCGACGACCCGCGCCTTGACGCGTTCGCGCAGCGCTTCGCCGATGTCCATGTTCCGACCCGAGATGCGAAACGGCATGGCCTGGCTCCGCTTGACAGTCCCGGCGGGCCGACGCGGTCAGCGCCCGACCACCGATCAATCGCACGCGCGCGCTTCAGTCTACAGCCATTCGCGACCGGACGAAATCGCTCCCATCGGGCGGCTCGCCCGGAATCGACGGCGGATTGCGCCCGGGCGCGCCATCCACGGCTACGAGGCAACGCCGATCGGCGCCTGCTTCTCGCGGCGGCGCTGGACCGAGGACGGGATCCGCATCGCCTCGCGATACTTGGCGACGGTGCGCCGCGCGATGTCGATGCCGGCGACGCGCAGCTTCTCGACGATGGTGTCGTCGGAGAGCACGCCATCCGGGGTCTCGGCGTCGATCAGCTGCTTGATGCGGTAGCGGACGGCCTCCGCGGAATGCGCCTCGCCGCCGTCGGCGGCCGAAATCGCGGAGGTGAAGAAGTACTTGAGCTCGAAGATGCCGCGGTTGGTCGCCATGTACTTGTTGGCGGTCACGCGCGAGACCGTGGACTCGTGCATGCCGATCGCATCCGCGACGGTCTTGAGATTGAGCGGGCGGAGGTGGCGGACGCCGTGGGCGAAGAAGCCGTCCTGCTGGCGCACGATCTCGGTCGCGACCTTGAGGATGGTCCGGGCACGCTGGTCGAGCGCGCGCATGAGCCAGGTGGCGGTCTGCATGCAGTCGGCCAGATAGCTCTTGTCGCTGCTGGTCTTGGCGGTCTTCGCGACGCTGGCATAGTAGGACTGGTTCACGAGCACGCGCGGCAGGGTCTCGGCGTTGAGCTCGACCAGCCAGGCCCCGTCGGGGCCGGGGCGCACGAACACGTCGGGGACGACGGACTGCACCACGGTCGCGCCGAAGGCGAGGCCGGGCTTGGGATTGAGACGGCGGATCTCGGCGATCATGTCGGCGAGGTCCTCCTCGTCGACGCCGCAGAGGCGCCTGAGCGCCGCGAAGTCGCGCTTGGCGACGAGCTCGAGATGGCCGACCAGGGCCTGCATGGCGGGGTCGAAGCGGTTGCGCTCGCGCAGCTGGATCGCGAGGCATTCGCCGAGGCTGCGGGCGCAGACCCCGGACGGCTCGAAGCCCTGCAGGATCTCGAGCACGGCCTCGACTTCGCCGAGCGAGGCGCCGAGCTTGTCGGCGACGGCCGCGAGATCCGCGCCCAGATAGCCCGACTCGTCGACCGAATCGATCAGATGCTGCCCGATCATGCGCTGCACCGGGTCGGCGACCGCGAGGACGAGCTGCCCGGCCAAGTGGTCCGCGAGCGTCGCCTCGGCCGAGACGAAGGCCTCGAGATTGTAGTCGCTGTCGTCGCGCCCGCCGGCGCCGACCCCGGCCCAGTCGGAGGGCGCTGCGGGTTCGCCGGACGCGGCGCGCGCCGGCAGCGGCGCGGCTTCGTCCGGGAACACATTGTCGAAGCCGGTGTCGAGGTGCTCCTCGGCGGCGCCGGGCGCGACATCGAAGGACTGGCCGAGCCATTCGGGCTCCGGGGTCTCGCCTTCGGCCGGCGCGGCATCCTCGCCGGCCTCGGCCTCGCCGGCGGACCCCGGCTGCTCGGTCGGCTCGCCCCCCTCCGGATCGCGCTCGAGCAGCGGATTGCGTTCCAGCTCCCCGTCCACATAGGTCGCGAGGTCGAGATTCGAGAGCTGCAGCAGCTTGATGGCCTGCATCAGCTGCGGCGTCATCACGAGCGCTTGGCTCTGACGGATCTCGAGCTTCTGGGAAAGTGCCATGTTGCGGCGCAGTGTGGTCCGGTTCTTGCTTATCGCGTTCCGGGACCGCTGTACACCACTTCGGGCGCGAAATCGTTAATGGTTCGCGGCGAACCCGCCTACATCCGGAACTCTTCCCCAAGATAGAGTCGGCGCACGTCCGGGTTGTTGACGATCTCGTCGCCCCGGCCCTCCATCAGCACCTCGCCCGAATAGATGATGTAGGCGCGGTCGGTGAGGCCGAGGGTCTCGCGCACATTGTGGTCGGTGATCAGCACGCCGATGCCGCGCTCGGTGAGGTGGCGCACCAGCGCCTGGATGTCGCCGACCGCGATCGGGTCGATGCCCGCGAAGGGCTCGTCCAGCAGCATGTAGTTCGGCCGGGTAGCGAGCGCGCGCGCGATCTCGACGCGGCGGCGCTCGCCGCCCGAGAGGGCGATCGAGGGCGTCTTGCGCAGACGCGCGATGTTGAACTCCTCGAGCAGCGCGTTGAGCTCCTGCTCGCGCTTGGCCTTCTTGGGCTCCACCACCTCGAGCACGGCGCGGATGTTGTCCTCGACGCTCAGCCCGCGGAAGATCGAGGCTTCCTGCGGCAGATAGCCGATGCCGAGGCGGGCGCGCTGGTACATCGGGAGATGGGTGACGTCGTAGCCGTCGAGCTCGATGCGGCCGCGATCCGCCTTGATGAGCCCGGTCACCATGTAGAAGATCGTCGTCTTGCCGGCGCCGTTCGGGCCCAGCAGGCCGACGGCCTCGCCGCGCTGGACGTAGAGGCTCGCGCCCTTCACGACCATGCGGCCCGCGAAGCTCTTCTCGACCCCATGCACGGCCAGGAAGCCCTCGGCAGCGGCTTGTTGCGGCACCTTGGGGGCGCCCGCCGGCAGCGACGCAAAGGCCGGCTCGGCGGCGGGAGCGACCGGCGCCTCGACGCCGAGCGCCCGGGCGACGGCCGCGGGCGCGCGCGGCGGCTCCTTGGGAGCCGGCTCGGCGCGCCGCAGCGCCGGCATCCGGATCGCCTTGCCGAACCGCATGGGCTCGGCGTGGCCGTTGATCATCGGCTCGGCCACCGGATCGAGGTCGATGCGCCAAGGATCCGAGGACGGCCCGCGGCGCTGCGCCGAGGGGCGGCCGTTTCCGAGACGCCGGAGAAAATCGAACACGCGGCTCGTGGCTCCAGGGTGAGGACAGGTCGTCTGCTTCTATCGCATTTTCCGCGCCGGCGGACCCGCGCAGGGACTCAATTCAGGCGCATCGGGGCGCCGCCGCCGCGTCGCGGCGCCTCCTTGGGCGGCTCGGGGGAGGATGCCCCCTTCTGGCCCGGCGCGCTGCCGGGATCGAGCAGCAGGTCGACGCCCTTCTTGCCCTCGACGCGGGAGACGCCGCTGGTGAGGTCGACCACCAGACGGTCGCCGCGGATGACGTTCTTGCCCTGGGTCACCACCACATTGCCGGCGAGCGTCACGGTGTTGGCCCGCATGTCGAGCTCGCCCCGATCGCCGGTCGCGGTCTGATCCTTCTGCGTCACCTTCACGCCACCGAGCGCCTCGACGCGGCGGATCTGCTGCGAGCCACCCTGCCCCGGCGCCGGCGCCGGATTGGCGGGCCGCGCCCCGGGCTGGCTGTCCTCGTAGTAGACGTCGAGGGACCGGCAGGTGAGGGTGAGCTCGCCCTGCGTGAGCTTCACATTGCCGAGGAACTTCGCGACCTTGCTCTTGTCGCGCACCTCGAGGGTCGCGGCCTCGATGCGTACCGGCTGATCGCGGTTCACGGCAAAACCCTGCAGCGCATTGGGCGCGCCCTGCCCGCCGCCCTGCGCGAAGGCGCCCGCGACCGAGAGGCCGAGCAGAGCCACCACCAGCAAGCCTCGCGCCCGCGCCGTCATGGCCGACGCTCCTCCCCGCCGACGCCCGGCGTCGCGCCCGCGACGGCGCCGCCCTCGAGATGCAGGACCACGCCGCCGTCGAACCGGATCAGATCGCCGGACTCGAGAACCTGGAGCCGATTCGATTCGAGCACGCCGCTCGGCATGGTGATCCGCACCGGCCGCTCGGACGTGATGCTGCCCTTGCGCATGTCGACCGCCGCCTCGGAGAGGTGGCCCGCATATCCTTTCGAAGACGTCAACGTGATCCTCTCGCTGAGCACGAGCTGCTCGCGCTTGGTGTTGTAGGTGCCGCTCACGGCGCGCATCTCGACGGTGCTCTGGTCCTGGAACCCCATCCGGGCCTGGATCTCCCGCAGCTCCACCTGGTCGGGCTTGACGAGGTCCTGGATGGCGCTCTTGGCGGACACCTCGTAGCTGCGCGAATCCTTGGTGAAGCCGGCGAGCCGCGGCAGCTCCATGGTGATCTTGCTGCCCGAGACCGCGAGCTTGCCGCCGCTCGCCGTGGGCAGGTTGGCGAGCACGCGCAGCGGATTGAACCAGGTCATCAGCACGATCACGAGCGTGCCGACGAGCACCGCGAGCGGTATCGCGAGACGCAGGATGCGGACGCGGCGCGAATGCCGGCGCGCGCGGCGGAAGGCGCGCCCGATGTCGGCGCGCCGGCTCACCGTCCAGGCATGCGTGTCGTGCCCCGCGGGCGGATCAGCCGTGATCGGACGCGTCATCTCATGCCCGTTGCCAGCGCCTCGCGGCCGCCCGTCGGCCGATCCGTGCAGGCGACATCCCCTCAGTCCCCGGCGCCGTCCGCGTCAAGCGGACCGATCGACGCGCAGGCGGTCACCGCCGCACCGAATCCGCGGCAGGCGCCCGCGGCGCGAAACTCGGCTTCGAATATGGCTCCGCCGCGGCGGCGCCGTCACGAATGCGCGAAAATATCCTCGGCGGCCCAGCCTGCAAGGTCGAGCCGGGCGCGATCGGGCAGGAAGGCGAAGCAGGCCTGCGCCAACTGCGTGCGGCCCTCGCGGGCGAGCAGCATGTCGAGCCGGTCCTTGAGCGCATGCAGGTGCAGCACGTCCGAGGCCGCATAGGCGACCTGGGCGTCGCTGAGCTCCTCGGCACCCCAGTCGGAGAGCTGCTGCTGCTTGGACAGATCGACGTTGAGCATGTCCTTCACGAGGTCCTTCAGCCCGTGCTTGTCGGTGTAGGTCCGCGTGAGGCGCGAGGCGATCTTGGTGCAGTAGACGGGGGCCGGCATCACGCCGAAAGCCTTGCACAGCGCCGCGAGATCGAAGCGCGCGAAGTGGAAGATCTTGACGACCGCGGGGTCGGCGAGCAGCCGCACCAGGTTCGGGGCCGCCGCCGGACCGGGCTTGATCTGCACCACGTCGGCGGAGCCGTCGCCGGGCGAGAGCTGGACGACGCAGAGCCGGTCGCGACGGGGATCGAGACCCATGGTCTCGGTGTCGATCGCGACGGCGCCCGCATAGCGCGAAAGGTCTGGCAGGTCACCGCGATGCAGGCGGATGGTCATGACGGCTCCGACACGGGCGAGTCATTGATTTTCTTCGCGAATTCCGCGCACGCACGAGGTTTAGCATCGCCCGCCCGCGCGATCAATGCACGCCGGTTCCCGGGGGCGCCGCGCGTCGACCGACAAGATGACGCCTCCCCGCCGGAACGGGGAGGCGTCAATCGCTAGGCTCGCTGCCAGCCGGAAGGCCCGCGACTCACTGGGCCCACTGGGGATTGGCCTTGAAGTAGGCGTCCACCAGCAGCGGGCCGAGGATCGGAACCCAGCATCCCGCCGTCGTCTGCCAGGCTTCCGAGCGGGTGAGCTCGCGGTTCTCGGTGGCGTTGACGATCATCGCGTTGAGCACGAGCGAGCCGGCCGAGCACCAGGTGGCGCCGAGCGCGTAGGAGGCGAGCGGCCCCGGCCCCTTCTTGCCAGGCCCCTGGTAGTGCTCGGTCTTGCTCACGGTCTTGCCGTGCTTGCCGAAACCGTGCTTGCCGTAGCCGCCCTTCCCGTAGCCGCCCTTCCCATAGCCGCCCTTGGGCATGCTGAACTTCTTCGGGCCGAAGCTGCCCTTGCTGAAGCCGCCGAACTTGCCGCCGGCGAACTTCGACCCGCCGAACTTCATGCCGCCGAACTTGGAGCCTCCGAACTTCGGAGCACCGAACTTCGAAGCACCGAACTTGGGGCCGCCGAACTTCGGGCCGCCGAACTTGCCGAAGCTGTTCTTGCCGAAGGCGCCCTTGAAGGAGGGCTTGCCGAAGCCGTTCTTGCCGAAGCCAACCTTCTTGAAGCCGAAGCCTTTCTTGAAGCCGTGCTTGCCGAAGTGGATCTTGGGCTTCTTGATGGTCGTCGTGGTGGTCTGGGACACGACGAAATGGCTCTCGCCGGTCGCGAAATACAGGAACGGACAGATCAGCCGCCCGTTGCCACCCTCCGGAATGCACTGATTGGCCGATGCACTGCTCGTGGCCCCGGCCAGCACCAGGCCGGCGGTTGCTGCCATCATCATGAACTTGGTCATTGCTTCACCTCGCGCGTTGCGGGAGCCACGACGCCCGATCGGCGTCGCCTTCCCTGGTGTTCTGCCCGCTGAGGTGAAGTCGAAGTCGCGGAACTACCGGTCCCGCCAAGAACAGCTCGGTTCGATTTATCTATCGACGAGTCGATCTGGCCGAGGCCAAGCAATACTTATGTTTCGCGCCGCCGTTATCGTTCGCTCCTCAACAAGCGAGCGCGACATTAAGAGAAAGATAACCTATTTCTACTTGAAAGCATTTTTAGTGATAAGAGTTAATCTAAATATTTTAGGTTATCTACTGGCTGGATACTGAGATCCGACCGTTAATAAGAATTGATTTTATCGTATATAGACGGTTAATGCTTCCGTATTCTAAAGTATATTTTGGTCGCTCAACCGACTGACAGATTTCGCCAAGACCATCCGCCGCTCCGGTAGGGTATTCGGGCCGCAAGATCAGGAATTCGTCTTTCGTCCGCGGCGCTGGGGCCCGGATTGAGCCAGGGCTCCCGGGGGAACAATAGAGCTCGGCGGCCTGAAGCCTTGCCGGCCCGACCGCGCTAACCACGATAGGAACGAATACGAGACGAGGGAGGATATCGCTTGCGCATGCGGGCGCCGGCGTCGCGCACCGCCGATGAGGTCATGGTGCCCAGGAGAGGACTCGA
>PQAH01000147.1 GCA_003105195.1 Bradyrhizobiaceae bacterium | reverse complement strand
GCGGGCAGCCTCCCGGAGCCGTCCGAGGGGCCCACCTGACATGTGGCGCGCGACCGTCCTCACGCTCTTTCCCGAGATGTTTCCGGGGCCGCTGGGGGCGAGCCTCGCCGGCAAGGCGCGGGAGAAGGGCCTCTGGAGCCTCGAGGCCCTGGACATCCGGGCGCATGCGACCGACCGCCACCGCACCGTCGACGACACGCCGGCGGGCGGGGGCCCCGGCATGGTGATGAAGCCGGACGTGCTCGCCCGGGCGATCGACGCGGCCGGCGCCGACGACCGTGCGCGCCTGCTGATGAGCCCGCGCGGCGCCCCGCTCACCCAGGCCCGGGTCCAGGCCCTGGCCCGGGGACCCGGGATGGTCGTGGTCTGCGGCCGTTTCGAGGGGGTGGACGAGCGGGCGATCGCGGCGCGCGGGCTGGAGGAGGTCTCGATCGGCGATTTCGTGCTGTCGGGGGGCGAGATCGCGGCGCTCGCCCTGGTCGACGCCTGCGTCCGCCTGCTCCCGGGGGTGATGGGCCACGACGCCTCGGGAACCGAGGAGAGCTTCGCCGAAGGCCTGCTCGAATACCCGCAATATACGCGCCCCCAGGTCTTCGAGGGCCGGCCGATACCCGAAATCCTGCTCTCCGGCGACCACGGCCGGATTGCGGCCTGGCGCCGGGCCGAGGCCGAGCGCCTGACCGCTGCCCGGCGGCCGGATCTGTGGGCCGCCTACCTCGCCCGGCGGCAGGCGGCGAAATTCGCGCCGGACGGATGACAAAGCCCGCGCAGTATCGTAGAAGCTGCGCCGACCCAGATAGACCCGAAGATGCGCGCGCCCGCGAGCGGCTGCGCCGCGATGGAGACGTATCATGAGCCTGATCCGCGAGCTCGAGCAGGAGCAGATCGCCAAGCTGACCACCAACAAGGAGATCCCGGAGTTCGGCCCCGGCGACACCGTGATCGTCAACGTGAAGGTGGTGGAAGGCGAGCGCTCGCGCGTGCAGGCCTATGAGGGCGTCTGCATCGGCCGCGCCGGCCACGGCATCAACGAGAACTTCACGGTCCGCAAGATCTCCTACGGCGAGGGCGTCGAGCGCGTGTTTCCGCTCTATTCGCCGATGATCGACTCGATCAAGGTGGTCCGCCGCGGCAAGGTGCGTCGCGCCAAGCTCTATTACCTGCGCGAGCTGCGCGGCAAGAAGGCGCGCATCACCGAGCGCCAGGACCGCCAGGACCCGCGCGCCGCCGAAGCCAAGGCCGCCGAGTAGTCCTTCTTTCCGGTTCCCGGAACGTGGCGTCCGCCATGCCGTCCCGGCGTGGCGCCGGCTCGCGCCTGCGCGATTCCGACCACTTTTCCTGGGCCGGCCCACCCGTTAAAGAGAGCCCGACCCGAACCCGACAGGACCGCCATGGCCAAGCCGCGCACGCTCTACGACAAGATCTGGGACGACCACGTGGTCGACGAGCAGCCGGACGGCACCTGCCTGCTCTACATCGACCGGCACCTGGTGCACGAGGTGACGAGCCCGCAGGCCTTCGAGGGGCTGCGCGTGGCCGGCCGCAAGGTGCACGCGCCCGAGAAGACGCTCGCAGTGGTCGACCACAACGTGCCGACCACCGACCGCTCGCACGGCATCGACGATCCCGAGAGCCGCACCCAGGTCGAGGCGCTCGCCACCAATGCCCGCGACTTCGGCATCGAGTACTTCAACGAGCTCGACAAGCGCCAGGGCATCGTCCACATCATCGGTCCCGAGCAGGGCTTCACCCTGCCGGGCACCACCATCGTCTGCGGCGACAGCCACACCGCCACCCACGGCGCCTTCGGCGCGCTCGCGCACGGCATCGGCACCTCGGAAGTCGAGCACGTGCTCGCGACCCAGACGCTGATCCAGAAGAAGTCGAAGAACATGCGCGTCACCGTCGACGGCACCCTGCCGCCCGGCGTGACCGCCAAGGACATCATCCTCGCGATCATCGGCGAGATCGGCACCGCCGGCGGCACCGGCCACGTGATCGAGTATGCGGGCGAGGCGATCCGCGCCATCTCGATCGAGGGACGGATGACCATCTGCAACATGTCGATCGAGGGCGGCGCGCGCGCCGGCATGGTGGCGCCCGACCAGAAGGTGTTCGACTATCTCCGGGGCCGGCCGAAGGCGCCGAAGGGCGCCGCCTGGGACGCCGCCCTGCGCTACTGGGAGGCGCTGCGCTCCGACGAGGGCGCGCCTTTCGACCGCGAGATCCGCCTCGACGCTGCCAAGCTCCCGCCGCTCGTCACCTGGGGCACCAGCCCCGAGCAGGTGATCGCGGTGACGGGCCGGGTGCCGGTGCTGGACGAGATCCAGGACCCGAACAAGCGCGAGGCCGCCAGGCGCGCGCTGGCCTACATGGATCTCAAAGGCGGCGAGAAGGTCACCGACATCGCGATCAACCGCGTGTTCATCGGCTCCTGCACCAATGGCCGCATCGAGGACCTGCGCGAGGTGGCGCGCGTCGCCGCCGGCAAGCGCGTCAACCCGGACGTCAATGCCATGATCGTGCCCGGCTCCGGGCTCGTGAAGGAGCAGGCCGAGGCCGAGGGCCTCGACAAGATCCTCAAGGCCGCCGGCTTCGACTGGCGCGAGCCGGGCTGCTCCATGTGCCTCGCCATGAACGCCGACAAGCTCGCGCCCGGCGAGCGCTGCGCCTCCACCTCGAACCGCAACTTCGAGGGGCGCCAGGGCTACAAGGGGCGCACGCATCTCGTGTCGCCCGCCATGGCGGCCGCGGCCGCCATCGCGGGACGCTTCGTCGACGTGCGCGACTGGCGCTGATCGCGCCGGCGCGGATCGCATCGCACCGCGAAAGGCCCGCCCCGTGGCGGGCCTTTGTCTTGGCGCGGCGTTACCAGCCCCAGCCGAAGCCGAAGAACGGCGACACGCCGATGCCGAAGCCGATGCGCGGCCCGTAGAACGGGTGGTAGCCCCACGGGCGGTAGTAGGGCCGGTAGTACGGATAGCCCACGTAGGAATAGCGCGGGCCCCAATAGCCGTAGCGCGGGCCGTAGTAGTAGCGCGGCGCCACGTAGCGGTGACGGCGCACGTGCCGGTGTTTGTAGCGGCGGCGGTGCGCGCTCCACTCGGTGGCGTCGAGGTTGCGGACGCCGTCGGCGCGCTGGCGCGCGTCCGCAGGACCCGGAATCGCCAGCAGGAATGCGAAGGCGAGGGCCGCCAATGCAACGAGGAACTTGGGCATGGTCTCCTCCGATTGTCCGATGATCAGGCTTCGTCGCCCTTGGCGAGAACCGCGTCGTCGGGAACCGGTTCCACCCCGGGGCCCGCCGCACCGCGGCTCGCCCCGGGACGGTCACCTTCAGTCGATGTGAACGCCGAACCCGCCGACGCCCACGCTCACGCCCGGACGGCGGTGATACCGATAGCCGTAACCCTGATACGGATAGGGATCGTAGCCGTAGGAGCGGTAGGTGCGGGTGCGATAGCGCGGCCCGTCATCATAGTAGTGATAGACTCTCACGCCGCGCTTGCGCTTCTTCCGCTTGGCGCTCAGGTCGGTGACGCCCGCATTGCGGATGCCGCTGTCGGCGCGTTCGGACGCCGCAGCGGGAACCGGAAGCGCGAACGCGGCAAGCACAGCCACGGCCGCACACCCCGAAAGGAACTTCGTCATTGCGCACTCCTGATTGCGTACCCGGGCGGGTAACGCGGGAGCGCAGACACGGTTCGATGACGCGGGCCGCGCCCGCCGGGATCAGCCGCGCACCCACCAGCAATGTTGGCGCGGCACGATCACGGTTCCACTCGGGCGCCACTCCTGCGCGAGCCAGAACTTGCAGTCGCGGTAGAGCAGGCGTCCGCCCGGCCGCACCCGAATGCGCGGGCTCGCGCGCCGGCTCTCGCGGCGGCTCTGCGCCGAGTATGCGTCCGCAGTGGCCCCGGTCGCGGCGACGGCGGGCGGCATTGCGTCGGCGGCCGCCGGAATCGTCCCGAAAAGGCCGAGCAGCACCGCTGCCATCGTCGTCCGCATTCGCACGCCCATTCGCGCCCCCCTTGTCCGCTTTCGGGCACGCTCTCCCATCGCGGCGGCGGCGTCAACCGATGGATCGCATGCCCGGTCTCGCCTATGCTTCCGCCATGACCGATCCTTCGCAGCAGGACGCGGCCCGCGCCGCGCGCGAGGCGCTGGCGCGCGC
>PQAH01000146.1 GCA_003105195.1 Bradyrhizobiaceae bacterium | reverse complement strand
GGGCGAGGCCGGCGAGACGATGCGCGAGAGCGACGGCGGTTGGAGCGAGGGCGTCTCGCGCACCGCACGGTCCGCCCGCGACTACGCCTCCGAGGTCGGCGGGCGCGTCTCCGACGTGACCGGCCGCGTGGCCGAGACCGCGACCTCCTATGCGGCCGCGGCCGGCGACTACGCGACCGAGACCGGACGCGCGGTGAGCGAGCAGTCGCGCCGCTATGCGCAAAGGGCGCAGTCGACCCTGTCCGATACGGTCGGCCACGTCGTGCAGGAGCAGCCGCTCGCGGTCGCGCTCGCCGGCCTCGCAGCCGGCGCCGCGGTGGCAGCCGCCTTCCCGGCGACCGAGCTCGAGCGGCGCACCCTCGGTCCCGCCGGCGAGAAGCTCACCGGCCTCGCCGGCGAGACCCGCGAACGGTTGCGCGACGCCACCTATGCGGCCGGCGAGCGCCTCGTCGACACGGTCGAGGAGCGCGGCCTGAGCAGCGACGGCCTGAAGGACGTGGCGCGCGACGTCGCCGGCAGCTTCGGCAGCGCCTTCTCGGGCGAGGACGAGGAGGGCACGGCCGGACGAGCCGGCGCGCGGCCGCCCGGCAAGCCCGGCGGCAAGCGCGGCTCCGACATTTGAACGACCAGCCAGCCGGGCCCAACCGGCGCCAGATGAGGAATGCCATGAGCGAGCCCAGCCTCAACGACCTCGAGCGCGACGTCGAAGCCGCGCGCGCGCGGCTCGCGAGCGATCTCGCCACCTTGCGCAAGCCGTCCACCTTCGCGGCGTTCGCCGAGGGTCTGAAGTCCCAGGCGCTCGACACCAAGGACGCCGTGGTCGAGAAGGCGAAAGCCTCGGTCCAGACCTCGCTGCAGGGCATGGTCGACGAGCTCAAGGCCAAGGCCGCCGCCAATCCGGGCGCCGTGCTCGCGATCGGGGCCGGCCTCGCCTGGCGCCTCATCCGCCGGCCGCCGATCGCGACCGTGCTGGTCGGCGCCGGGCTCTACAGCCTGTTGCGCACGCCGCAGGACGCGCCGGAATCGCCGTATGTCACCCGTGCCGCGGAAACCGCCGGCCGGCTCCGCGAGCAGGCGGGCGAGCTGTCCGCGGCCGTGCGCGAGCAGGCGCACGAGATCGCGGCGACCTCTCGCGAGCGCGCACAGGAATTCTCCGAATCCGCTCGGGCGGCCGCGGCCGAGATCCGCGAGCGCAGCGTCGCCGCCGCCGGGCGGGTGTCGCAGGCACTCGGCGAGGCTCGCGAGGGCGCGGCGATCCTGTCCGACCGGGCCGCCGGCCAAGCGGACGCCGTGCGCCACGGCGCCGCGCAGATGGCGGATGACGCCGCCGGCGCTTGGAGCGAGGCGCAGCACACCGCTCGCCAGGTCGCGTACCGGGCGTCGCGGCAGGTCGCCGATACGACCCAACAGGCGGCCCACGCCCTCGACGACAACCGCGACAAGGTCCTGCTCGGCGCCGCGGCCCTGGCGGTCGCCGCCGCGCTCGGCATCGCGATGCAGCGACGCGCGGCCGAGCCCGCCGACGCCGAGTGAGCGTCGGCGCGCGATGGCAACGGTCGCGCCGCAGGTGGCGGGCGAGGAAGCGGGTCGCGGCCGCGGCGCCGAGCATCCGGGCGAGATCCCGGCGCGCGGCTGGAAGGACATCGCGCTGCGCATCCATCGCGGCATCGGCGCGGACCGGATTCTCGCGATCTCGGCCGGCGTCGTGTTCTTCATGCTGCTCGCGATCTTCCCCGGCATCGCCGGGCTGATCGCGCTCTACGGCCTGTTCGCCGACCCCGTGACGATCGGCCGGCATCTCGACCTCATGGCGGGCGTCGTGCCGGGCGGCGGGCTCGAGATCATTCGCGGCGAGGTCGAGCGCCTGACCGCCCAGCCGCAGCAGCGGCTCGGCCTCGCCATGATCGCCAGCCTGGCGATCTCGCTGTGGAGCGCGAACGGCGGCATGAAGGCGCTGTTCGACGCGCTCAACGTCGTCTACCACGAGCGCGAGAAGCGCGGCTTCATCGCCCTCAATGCGCTCTCGCTGGCCTTCACGCTCGGCACCATCGCGTTCATGCTCACGGCGATCGTCGTCATCACGGTCCTGCCGGTGGCGCTGGAGTATGTCGGCCTTTCGCGCGGCACCGAGCTCCTGCTGCGAATCGGCCGCTGGCCCGCGCTGCTCCTCGTGGCGAGCCTCGCGATCGCCCTCGTCTATCGCTACGGGCCGAGCCGCGACGAGCCGCAGTGGACATGGATCAGCCCCGGCAGCGCGCTCGCCGCGCTGCTGTGGCTCGTCGCCTCCCTCGCCTTCTCGTGGTACGCGGAGAACTTCGGCAGCTACAACAAGACCTACGGCTCGCTCGGCGCCGTCATCGGCTTCATGACCTGGATGTGGATCTCGACCATCGTCATCCTGGTCGGCGCCAAGCTCAACGCCGAGATCGAGCACCAGACCGCCCGCGACACCACCGAAGGCCCGCCCCAGCCCCTCGGGTCCCGCGGCGCCACCATGGCCGACACCATCGGCGCGCCGCAGTAGCCCTACGTGACGGGCTTGCGCGCCGCGAAGCGGCCGCCGCCGAGCGCGCCGTCGGCGACCAGCTCGACGAAGCGCACGTAGCTCTCGTAGAAGGCGTCGTGGCCGGCGGGCGTCCCGCTCGCCTGCGCCTCGCCGCGCAGCCTGCGGTACATGGCGAGCCGCGCCTGCAGGATCTCGGCCCAGTCGCGCGTGAGGTCCTCGACCGACTCGACCGCGAAGCCCGCCGCCTCCACGAGCCTCGCATAGGCGTCGAGCCCGTAGAGATCGCGCACCGCCATGCCCTGCCACAGGAGCGCCTTGTCGGCCTCCGAGAGCGGCCGGTGCGCGACCCAGTCCGTGAACGCGAGGCGCCCGCCCGGCACGAGGACCCGGAACGCCTCGGCGAGCGCGCGCGCCTTGTCGGGCACGTGCAGCAGCGCCTCCTGGCTGATCACCGCGTCGTGGCTCGCGTCGGCGAGCGGCACATGCATGACGTCGCCCGCGATCACGCGCACGCGCGCCGCGAGGCCGACGCGGCGGGTGAGCTCCGCGGCGCCCCGCACGCGCGCAGGCGTGAGCTCGATGCCCGTGACGATCGCGCCGTAGCGGTGCGCGAGATGGCGCGCGGGACCGCCGAGCCCGGCGCAGAAATCGGCGACGCGCGAGCCCTCGCGGATGTCCGCGCATGCCGCCAGCGCGTCGTTGGCGGCGAGCCCTCCATAATGGTCCTGGTCGTGCGCGAACAGCTCCTCGGGCGCGAGCCCCTCGAGATGCCCGCGCGACGATTCGAGCTTGGCCAGGATGATCTCGCAGGAGATCGGATGGCGCTCGTAGAAGTCGACCGCCGAATCGATCCGGACATTCATGAGAGGGTCCCCGGAAACGTGCAGAATCCAGCCCGAGACTAGCGGAATTTTCCGAACCGTACCCGCAAACCCGGCGAAAAGGCGAGCCGCGAACTCGCACGCGCCGCGTGCATGTCGGTAGGGAACATGGACGCGCGCTCATCGTTGAGGGAGCGATCGTCCTGCCGACGGAGATCACCCGGCTCGTCCGGTCCGAACCGACTCCTCATGCATCGTCCCGCACGGGCGATGCGAGTCGCGCTCCGCGCAGGTCTGCGGATCGCGACCCACGACGGCACGCCTGCGTGCCGCGAGCGAGGAGGCTTGTCGACCATGCTCATCAGCCGCATCGAGACCATCGTCACGCTGGCCGCCATCGGCGTGCTGCTCGCGCTGCAGCCGGCACCCGCCCAGGAGCATCACGCCCACCAGGGCCACCGCGGAGACAGCCCGGGATCGGCGAGTCCGGACTACCGGGGCTATCACGGCGTCGGCCACGAGGGCTGGCACGAGAGCTTCTACTCGCGGCTCAAGCGCAAGGACAACAAGACCAGCTGCTGCAATCTCAACGACTGCGTGCCGACCCAGTCGCGCATGACCGACCGCGGCTACGAGGTGCTGGTGGAGGGCGAATGGACACCGGTGCCGCAGGACGTGATCCAGAAGGTCACCGCCCCCGACGGCGGCGCCCATGTCTGCTTCCCGAAGGCGAACGCTATCTATCCGAAAGGCACCCTGTTCTGCGTCGTGCTCCCGCCCGAGACGTGAGTGGCGCGCGACCCATCGTCTCATCGTCATCCTGCGGGGGCCGGCGCAGCCGGCCCTCGAAGGGCGACGGCGTGAAGTTCGAAATCGCGGCTCCCTATCTCCGCACGGGCCGCATCCGCGTCACCAGCTCGTCCAGCGCTTCCAGCGCCGCGCGATAGGCGGTGTCGCCGGCGACGAGCTCGCGGCCGTTGGCGGGCATCACCTTCTCGGCGCCCTTGCCCCAGAGGCGGGCATGCAGCCGTCCCGCCGCCGCGTCGCCGGGGGCGATCCAGCCGTCCTGTGCGAGCATGAAGGCGAGCACCGCGCGGTCCTTCGCGGCCTCGCTCATGCCGGGCGCGAGGCCGAAATCCGCATGGCATCCCCTGCAATGCGGCTCGATCACGCGCGCGCGCACCAGCGCGATGCGCCGCGCATCGCCGGCGTCCCTCAGGATGCGCTGAGCGAGCCGCGCGACCTGCGTGGCGCCGCGCCCGCCGCAGGGGAGCCGCACGGTCGCGCCGGTCGGATCGCGGTCGATGCGGATGATGGTCTGGTTCTTGTCCTCGGCGAGCCAGATCGCGCCGTCCTCGGCGACCGCGAGGCCGACCGGCGCGCCCTGCGGGCGCGTGCCGGCCACCGCGTGCCATTCGCCGACCAGCTCCTGGAACGGCGCGGCCGCGACCTCGCGGTCGGTGCGGAAGGCGACGCGCGCCGGCCTCGCGCAGCTCACGCCGTAGCGCACCGGCGGCGGCGCCACGACCGGGAAGCCCTGTGCGTCCACCGCATAGGCGATCAGGCGGCTCCCGGTCGGCTGGTAGCCGTGCAGGGCGACCAGCAGCCGGCCGGCGAGCTCGGGAAACCGTTCGCCCGCATAATAGAGCATGCCGAGCGGCGCGGCATGCGGCGGCAGCAGCGTGTGCGGTCGCGCGTGGCGGCGCGGGTCGCCGCAGAAGCCGCGATAGGGCGAGGCCTTGCGCAGGAACGCGCGATATTCCGGCGCCGGCGTCGCGAGATCGTAGCAGTAGGGCCAGCCGTAGTGCCGGCCCGCCGCGAGCGCATTGATCTCCTCGTTCGGCCGCGCCCGGTCCGGCAGGTCGCGCGCGTTCTCGGCCTGCAGGAAGGCGAAGCCCGGCGCCGGGAAGTCCCGGTGCACCGCGAGCGCCATGGAGTTGCGCAGGCCGCGCGCGAAGACCTCGTGCGGCGGACCGGGCTCGCCCGGCGCGAGCGTCGGAAAGATCCCGCCCGCCGGCGGCGTGAAGGCCCAGACCGCGGCCAGCGCCCGCGCGCCCTCGCCCTCGGCGCAGGGCCTCGTTTCGGCGGCGCGCTTCGCGCAGGCATCGCTGGGCGCGCCGACGTTCACGTAGAGGCGGCCGGTCCGGTCGAACACGAAGGCCTTCAGGGGATGCAGGTTGCGCGCGAGCTGCGTGCCGTCGGAGAGCCGCGGCTTCAGCCCGGGCAGGTCGCGCAGGATCGTCTCCACGGTCGCGGCCGGATCCTCGGCGAGCGGATCGAAGCGGAAGATGCGGTCGACCGTGCCGGCATAGATGCGCCGGTCGATGCCGACCGCGAGGCCGTGCGGCAGGTCGAGCCCGCCGATCAGCACCTTGATGCGCGCGCCCTCGGGGGCCTCCGGGTCGAGCCGCAGCAGCCGCCCGAGCCCGGGGCTCCAGCCGCCCATGTCGGCCACCACGAGGAAGCGCGTCCCCGGCACCTGCACCAGGCTGCGCGGAAAGACCAGCCCGTCCTCACGGCTCGCCACGAGCCCCGCGCACATCCCCGCCCGCATCCCGATCGGCAGCCGCGGGAATGCGAGCGGCCCCTCCCCGCATCGCGTTCCGTCCAGCCGGTAGCCGCTCTCGAGGGACTGCGCCTGCGCCGCAAGGTCGAGCATGACGAGCAGCAACGCCGCGATCACGCAGCGCGCGGCGCGAGGCCCCGGCATCGTCATGTTTCGCTCCTCGAGAGGCGGATCAGGAGACACGGCGCCGCCTTGGCATGGAGCTTGCTACGATTCGTCCATGCAGGAGAGCCCGTCCGTGCAGGAGCCCCCTCCCCGCGGCCACAACCAGGGGCCGCCGCTCGACGAGACCGGGCCGCCCTGGGGCGAGGACGACCCTTACGCCTATGTCTGCTGGAAGGCGGCGCACCGGAAGGCCTGGCGCGGGGTGTCCCGGGACGTGATGCTGTTCCGCCTCGACAAGGCCGAGCGCCTCGGCCTCTCGTACGAGGAATACACCCTGGAGATCCTCGAGCGCGGCCGGCACCTGCAGGCGACCGACGTCCAGCGCATCGCCGCGATCAGGAAGGCGCGCCGCCTGCGTTGATGGGACGCCGCGGCGCCCGTCAATTCCCGTCGCAGACGAAGGCGCGGATCATGCAGTTGCGCCCGCCGTGGCCGTAGCACTGGCGCAGCGCGTCGTTCTGCGCCAGCGCGAGCTTGCCCCCCTTGCGGGTCGCCCAGCCGAAGGCGCCGCACGGGTTCGCGCCGTCGACCGCGAAGGCCGCGCACATGCGCGAGAAGCTCGTCACCACGCGGCAGCGGCGCCCCTTGCAGTGGCCGAGCGCGCTGCGGCCGGCCGCCTGCGCGCTGTCGTGGCCGTAGGAATAACCGAAGGCGCCGCACTTGCCGATCGCGAGCGCCCCCGCGGCGCGCGCATCCTCAGCCATGAACGCGACGGCGAGCAACGCCGCGCACCAACCGATCCTGAAGAAGCTCATTCCCCACTCCCCGCGCGCCCCGCATGATGCCGCGCGCCCGTTAAGGAGAGGTAACGCTACGTCCGCTCGAACTCCGCCTTCACCTTGGCGAGCGCCTCGGGGGTGTCGACGTCGACGAAGGCGGCGGTGTCCTCGACCGGCACCTCGGCGACGGCTTCGGAATAGCTGCCGATCAGGTGGCGCGCGCCGACGTCGCCTTCGACCGTCGCGAGGTCGGCGAAGAAGCGGCGCGACCAGACCACCGGGTTGCCGCGCTTGCCCGCGATCGTCGGCACCACCACCAGGGTGCCGCGCTCCGGGTCGAAGGCCGCGAGCAGCCGGTCGATCAGCGGCCCGCTCACATGCGGCATGTCGCCGAGGCAGATGACGGCGCCGTCCGCGCTCGCCGGCACCGCGCCGATGCCGGCCTTGAGCGAGGTCGAGAGCCCTTCGGCATAGTCCGGATTGTGCACCAGGGTGACGGCGAGGCCCGTGAGCGCCGCCTCGACGCGCTCGCGGTGGTGGCCGGTCACCACGATCACGGGCCGCGCGCGCGAGGCGAGCGCCGCCTCCACCGCGATCCGCACCAGCGGCTTGCCGCCGACCGTCTCCAGGAGCTTGTTCGGCCCGCCCATGCGGGTCGACCGACCGGCGGCGAGCACCAAGGCCGCGATCCGATGGATGCCCATTTCGGGCGGGCCCGGCATGGGGCCGCCCGCCGCCGCCTCGCTCTCGCGCGGCTGCGGCCGCGTGACGATCTCCATCAAGAGGCCGCCGACGCCCATGCCGGTGATGTCGGCGCGCCTGACCGGCAGGCCGGCGAGCAGGCGGGTGAGCACCCAGTCGAAGCCGTTCTCCTTGGGCGAGCGCGCGCAGCCGGGCGCGCCCAGCACCGGCGCGCCGCGCGCGGTCGCGACCAGCAGCAGGTTGCCGGGGTCGACCGGCATGCCGAGGTGCTCGATCCGGCCGCCGACCGCCTCGACGGCGGCCGGGATCACGTCGCGCCGGTCCGCGATCGCGGAGGCGCCGAACACGATGACCAGCTCGGCGCCGGCGTCGAGCACCTCGCCGAGCGCGCGCGCGAGCGCCGCGG
>PQAH01000145.1 GCA_003105195.1 Bradyrhizobiaceae bacterium | reverse complement strand
GGGAACGCGTCGTGCAAGCCATCGGCAGTGTTGTGAGTAGCGAGTCTTCACCGATGACGACGAAGAAGAACGTCCTTGGCCTCGTTGACGCGGGCCGCGAGATAGGTGCTCCCCCCTTGGTCGGGGTGGAGCCGCTTCATCAGGGAGCGGTGCGCGCGGGCGATCTCGGCGGCGCTCGCCCCGGCCTCAAGGCCAAGGATCTGATAGGCTTCCTGTTCCGTCATTGGGCCGCTCGCCGGCGCGCGGCCCTGCCCCGCTGCCGCATCACCCTGCGCGTGTTCACGCCAGGCGGCATCCCGGCGGTCAAGATACGCTGCAAGTAGCGACCGGCTCTCCTCGTCGATCTCGCCTGAGAGCGCGACCAGCGTCGCGATGTCGAGCGCGTCGAGGGTGACGCCGGCATGGCGGCCCGCCAGCACGCGCCCGCGCATGGCGCCGCTGTCGTGGTCGAGCTCCATCTCGAAGAAGGCCGAGCGCACCCGCGAGACCTGGCCGGTGCTCTTGCGCGTGCGCGAGCCCCAGCTGGAGGCGAGCGGGCCCCAGCCGAGCAGGCCGAGGCCGAACAGGCCGACGATCGAGGCGACGCCGAGCTGCCCGCGAGCGCCGAGAAAGGCCGCGACGGCGAGCGAGGCGATGCCGCCGCCGGTCTTGAGAGCGGTCGCGACCTTGCGCGGATCCGAGCGCGCGAAGGTGTGGAGCAGCCACAGCACCACGACCAGCCCGGCGATTCCGAGGAACAGACCTCCCATGGCTACTTGAGCTGCGCCAGCAGCTTCCGCGCGCCGGCGTCGCGGCGCGACGAGCGGTCGGAGAGCGCCTTCAGGCCGCCGGCCGCGTAGACCGCGACCGCGCGCAGGAGCTCGCCGAGCTCGTGCGCGGCGCCGGCGTCGAAGCCGCAATAGGCGCCGCGGGTCAGCCGCGCGATCTCGCGAAAGGCCTGCTCGGCGACGGGGTCGCGCCCCTCCTGGAACATGAAGGCCGGCACGCCCAGGAGGCCGAGCTCGCCCGCGCCGGCTGCGAGGTCGTCGATCGCCTCCTCCATGGCGTCGCCGACGAACACCAGCGCCTGCACCCGCGCCTTCTCGGTCTCGCGCCGCGCATGGGCCAGCACCTTGCGGATCTGGGTGTGGCCGCCGCGGCAGTCGATCCGCGTCATCAGCTCGGCGAGCCGCGTGCCGTCGGACACCCAGGGCGAGGCACGGCATTCGCCGAAGCCGCGGAAATAGACGAGCTGGATGTCGAGCCCGCCGATGGCGGCGGCCTCGCGGAACATCTCGCCCTGCAGGCGACAGGCCGTGTCCCAGGTGGGCTGCCGGCTCATGGTGGCGTCGAGCCCGAAGATCAGCCGGCCGCGCGCGTCCGCGGCCTTCTCGGGCGCCAGCGTTCGCGCGCGTTGGAGGAACGCGTCGATCTCCGCCCGCGCCGAGCGGGGCGCCGGCTCGCCGGATGTCCGGGCCGGGGCCGGCGCCTTGTCCCTGGTCTCGTCGTTCATTCCTCGCCTCGGCGCATGCCCCTAAAGTGGCGACTCGGCGGCCCGGCGCAATGGCCGCTGCGTCGCAGGCCGGCCGCGCAGGGTCCGAAACCGGACCCCTGTTCTCGGAGAAACGTCGCGCGCAATCAAGAAGCTGGCGCGTTTCCTTGATTCGACGTCGCAGGCTCGCGCGCGGCGCCCGGGCTCAGTCCGCGATCAGGTCGTGGGTGTCGAGCGGCTTGTCCTGCGCGGCGAACCACTCGGCGCGCGCGGCGGCCCGGCGGCGCCCGCGCTCGTCGACCGGCAGCTTCAGCCTCTCCACCAGCGTGCGGACCTCCTGGCGCGCCGTGACGTGCGAGAGGTTCGGCCGCGTGCCGAGCGTCGCCTCGTCCAGGTTGTCCAGCGCGGTCAGGCCGCGCGGGAAGAACTCGCGATAGACCACGCGCTCGGCGAAACCCTCGGTCGCCCGGAAGCCGAGGCGCAAGCCGAGCTGATCGAGGCATTCGCCGACCAGCCGCTTGTTGCGCGAGCCGAGCAGGGCCAGCCGGTTGCGCACCACGATCCAGTCCGTATTGCCGCCGTCGACGATGCGCCGCTGGCGGCGCGCGTCGCGCACCATCTCGGCATAGTGGCCGACCCCGGTCACCTCGAAGCTGGTGGCGTCGACGGTGCCGAGCACGTCGAAATCGAGGAAGCTGTCGTTGAGCGGCGTCACCAGCGTGTCCGCCATGGAATGGGCGAGCCGCATCAGATAGCTGTCGGTACCCGGCGAGTCGATCACGACGAAATCGTGGGTGTGCTCGACCGCCGTGATGGCGTCGGCGAAGCCCGCGAATTCCGCCGCCTCGTTGGCCTCGACGCTGGCGCCTTCCGCGCGCGCGACCGTGAAGTGGACCGGGACCTCGAGCGGCAGCTTGGCATGCGCGGCCCAGGCGCGCCGGTTCTCCACATAGTGGGTCAGCGTCTTCTGCCGGCTGTCGAGGTCGATGGTGGCGACCCGTTGGCCCGCCTTCAGGAGCGACACCGCGATGTGCATCGCGGACGTGGACTTGCCCGATCCGCCCTTCTCGTTGCCGAGCACGATGACGTGCGCGGACCTCGGTAGGCCTGCGGTCGCCTGATGCAGCATCACCCTTCCCCTCGGGAGCCGTGATTGTCGGGACGAAAGGCCCCTCAGGTCAAGATGCTCCGCGCGCGGACTGCGGTATCCTGGTTAACCTCGGCGTGGCGACGCGCGGAATCCCCTGCTAGGTTCCGCGCGCCGCGCATCTTGCGCCTCGTCCCCTCCGTCGCCGTTTCGGATCGAATGGTTCAAAGACCCAAGGTGCTCCGCACCCTCCCGGCCCTGCGCCGCAGTCTCGCGCGCTGCCGCGCCGCGGGCGAGACCGTCGCCCTGGTGCCGACCATGGGCGCACTGCACGAGGGCCACCTGTCCCTGGTGCGCCTCGCCCGGCGAAAGTCCGCGCGCGTGGTGGTCTCGATTTTCGTCAATCCGGCGCAGTTCGCGCCTGCCGAGGACCTGGCGACTTATCCTCGTACCTTCGCGGCCGACCTCGCCGCGCTCGCGCGCGAGAAGGCCGACCTCGTCTGGGCGCCGGAGAGCGTCGCCGTGATGTATCCGGAAGGCTTCTCCACCCGGGTCGCGCCCGGAGGTCCCGCCACCGTCGGGCTCGAGGATGCGTATCGCCCGCATTTCTTCGGCGGCGTCGCCACCGTGGTCGCCAAGCTGTTCATCCAGGCCCTGCCCGACGTGGCGGTGTTCGGCGAGAAGGACTACCAGCAGCTCAAGGTCGTGACCCGCATGGCGCGCGACCTCGACATCCCGGTGCGGGTGATCGGCGCGCCGACCGTGCGCGAGGCGGACGGCCTCGCGATGTCCTCGCGCAACGTCTACCTCTCGCCCGCCGAGCGTGCACTCGCGCCGACGCTCCACCGCGTGCTCGTCGACTGCGCCGCACGCATCGCCGGCGGTCGTCCCGTCAAGGCGACGCTCGCCCGCGGCCGCGACACCATCGCGCGCGCGGGCTTCCGCCTCGACTATCTCGAGGCGCGTCACGCCGACACCCTCGAACCGGTGCGGTCCACCCGGGACGGGCCCGTGCGCCTGCTGGTCGCCGCCTGGCTGGGGAAGACGCGGCTGATCGACAATGTCGGGGTCGGATAGCCTGCTTGTAGGGTTCAATAGGCGCCCCCAGGTCGGGCTTGCACGACCTGGGCATGATCAATGTGCAAGTCGGCAACAGCCGACTTGCATGCGCCGCACTGCACCGTCCCGCGATGCGCCAGGCGCTCGGTGCGATACGCGCGCCTTGCGGCGCGCTATCGCACCCTACTGGCTCCGTGTCAGCCGCGCGAGCTGCGGCCGCGCGCCGCGGGCCTTTCCCGAGATCGGCGCCTTCGGCAGGCGCGAGTCCCCGTCCTCCATCACGAATGTGTAGTCGAGAGAGTACCAGGGCCCCTGCAGGTCCGGCGCCGGCGCCGGCCCGTCCTCGTGGCGCACATAGTTGCCGATGAGCGCGCGGGTGACGCCGAACTGCACGTCCGAGTCGAGGTTCTCGTCGTCGTTGACGTAGACCTGGGAGATCAGCGTCTTGAAGCCCTCCTTGCGCGCCAGGAAATGCAGATGCGCGGGCCGCATGTTGTGCCGCCCTTGCGCGCGCAGGAGCTCGCCGACCGGGCCGTCCACCGGGATCGGATAGCCGGCCGGCAGGATGCTGCGGAACGCGATCATGCCCTCGGCGTCGGTCGTGAACTTGCCGCGCAGGTTCATGTCGGCCTGCAAGGGATCCTGGTTCTCGTAATAGCCCTCCGGCGAGGAGTGCCAGACGTCCACCTCGGCGCCCGCGATCGGCTTGCCGCGTGCGTCGCGAAACCACGCGGTGACGAACAGCGCGGGCCCCGGCGTCGGCGAGCGCACGATCGAGGCGCCGTTCGGCGTCGGCGGCGAGTCCTCGCGCCAGAACGGGCCGAGCAGGTTGGCGAAGGTCTCGGTCTGCCCGTTGTTGCCGTTGTTGAGCAGGCAGATCAGGCTCGAGAGGCCGAGCGAGCCGGCCATCAGCACGGCCTCGTTGTGGGTCTCGCTGGTGCGCCTGCCGAGCGCCACGACGTAGCCGATGGCGGTCTGGAACTCCGCCTCGGTGAGCCTGACCTCGCGCGCGAAACCGTGCAGGTGCCGCACCAGCGCCGACATGATCTCGCGGAACCGCGGGTCCGGCGCCCGCGCGATCTCGGCGAGCACCGCGGTCGTGACGTCCTTCTCGCTCTCGATGATCATGGGCGCCTCAGAGCAGCCCGAGCTCGCGCAGCTCGCGCCGCATCTGCTCCGGCATGTCGCGCGCGCCGGGCGCGGCGCGGTCGAGGTCGGCCGGCGCGTCCTTCTCGGCGAGGTAGCGCCAGCCCTGGAAGGCGCGGCAGGGCCGCGGCCGCACCAGCACCACCTTCGGCTGCAGCACCAGCCGGCAGCGGCCGATGCCGTCCTTGTCGACGAACGGGCGGATCGCGGTGAGCTTCTGGCGGCACAGGATCTCGCCGCGGATCACCCAGTAGAGCGAGCCGCCGGCGACGAGCTCCTCGCCGCGCTTCGGCATCATGCGCGTGGTGTGGATGTGCTCGGGCGTCTCCCCGCGCTTCTTCTTCTCCGCGAGGCGCTGCCGGATCCAGTCCTGCAGCTCCTTCACGGAGTCGCAACCGACGCAGAGCTTGACGAGGTGGAGCGCCATCACGTCCTCTCCTCGATCGTCATCACCCGGGCGCCTTCCGCCACCTGGGCGCCGACCGCCGCCGCGATCTCGGCCACCACGCCGTCGACCGGCGCGGTGAGCGCGTGCTCCATCTTCATGGCCTCGATCACGGCGAGCCGCTGGCCCTTGTGCACGGTCTCGCCCGCCTCGACCAGCAGCGCCAGGACCTTGCCGTGCATCGGCGCCGTCACCAGGCCGCCGCTGTCGAGATGGTCGATGTCGAGGCTGTCATAGGTCCGGAGCGCGACGTGGCGCTGCATCCCGTCCGCGATCGCGATGACGCCGTCGCGGACCGGCACCAGCTGCACCTCGCCCTCCGCGGGCCCCTCGCCGTCCACCGTCACCTGCCGCCCGCGCACGTTCCACGCGATGCGCGCGCGCCGCGCCTGGCCGTCCACCAGGAGCTCGAGATCGAGCGCGCGCGTGCCGGTCAGCGTGAAGCCGTCGTCGGCCGCGAAGGGGTCCTGCCAGGCGGCGCCATCCGCGGGCGCGCGCATGCCCGCGATCAGCCGGTCGGCCGCGCGCGCGATCAGCCGCGCCTCGGCGGGCGGATCGACCCGGGTGAGCGCCGCCAGGTGGCGATCGATGAAGCCGGTGTCGAAGCGCCCCTCGACGAACTCCGGATGGCTGAGCAGCGCCGCCAGGAAGCTCGCATTGGCGCGCGGGCCGGCCACCACGGTGCGCCGCAGGGCGGAGGCGAGGCGCCCGAGCGCCTCCTCGCGCGTGGTGCCGTGGGCGATGACCTTGGCGATCATCGGGTCGTACCAGGGCGAGACCGTCGAGCCCTGCGCGACGCCGGTGTCGACGCGGATTCCCTCGCCCTCCGGCAGCGCCAGCGCCGCGAGCGTGCCGGTCGAGGGCAGGAAGCCCCTCTCGGGATCCTCCGCATAGAGGCGGGCCTCGACCGCGTGGCCGCGCAGCGGCACCTCGTCCTGCGTCAGCGGCAGGCGCTCGCCCGCGGCGACGCGGAACTGCAGCTCGACCAGGTCGAGCCCGGTGATCGCCTCGGTCACCGGGTGCTCGACCTGCAGCCGCGTGTTCATCTCCATGAACCAGAAGCCCGTCGCATCGAGCCCGCGCGCGCCGTCGGCGATGAACTCCACGGTGCCGGCGCCCACATAGCCGACCGCGCGCGCGGCCTCGACCGCGGCCTTGCCCATGGCGGCGCGCACGCCCTCGCTCATGCCGGGCGCCGGCGCCTCCTCGATCACCTTCTGGTGCCGGCGTTGCAGCGAGCAGTCGCGCTCGTTGAGATGGATGACGTTGCCGTGCCGGTCCGCGAACACTTGCATCTCGACGTGGCGCGGCGCCGCCACGTAGCGCTCGACCAGCATGCGCGCGTCGCCGAAGGCCGACTGCGCTTCGCGCATCGCGCCCTCGAGTGCGGCGTCGAAATCCGCGTGCTTGTCGACGCGCCGCATGCCCTTGCCGCCGCCGCCGGCGACCGCCTTGATCAGTACCGGATAGCCGATCTCGTAGGCCTTCTCCTTGAGGAACTTCGGGTCCTGCCGCTCGCCGTGATAGCCGGGCACCACCGGCACGCCGGCCTTCTCCATCAGGCGCTTGGCCTGGTCCTTCAGCCCCATGGCGCGCATCGCCGCGGGCGGCGGGCCGACAAAGACGACGCCGGCGGCCGCGCAGGCCTCCGCGAACTCGGCGTTCTCGGCCAGGAAGCCGTAGCCCGGATGCACGCAGGCGGCGCCGCTGCGGCGCGCGACCGCGATCAGCTTGTCGATCGCGAGATAGCTCTCGCGCGCCGGCGGCGGCCCGATCGCATGCGCCTCGTCGCAGGCCAGCACATGCGGCGCCCCCGCATCGGCCTCGGAATAGACCGCGATGGTGCGCAGGCCGAGGCGGCGCGCCGTGCGCGCGATGCGGACCGCGATCTCGCCGCGGTTGGCGATCAGGACCGACGTGAACATGGAAAGGTTCTAGCCCAAGCGCGGCGCCGGGAGGATCACTGTCGGCGACTTGTCCTCAGGTCCCGCGTCACTGGGCGGCCTGCGGCACGAGCTGCACCGGCGGCGCGACTTCGCGGCGCGCCTG
>PQAH01000144.1 GCA_003105195.1 Bradyrhizobiaceae bacterium | reverse complement strand
AGCCCCGCATCCCGGTCCCGCGGCCCCGGCCCGAGGCCGCGCCCGAGCCGCCGCCGCCGGCCGCGCCGGTCGGCCCGGTCGACGACCGCTACCCGGCCCAATAGTTCAGGCGTTGCTCCGGCGGCGCGCACCGCCCGCGAGGTCGAGGGCGAGCGCCAGCAGGAAGGCGCCGGCCCCGAGCCCGAACAAGAGGTCGTAGCCGCCGGTCCGGGCATAGAGGTAGGAGAAGCCGTAGGCCGCGATCGCCTGGCCGCAGGCGAAGCCGGCGGTCGCGACGCTCCAGCCGGCGCGCCGGGCGCGCGCATCGTCAGCGGTGAGCTCGTGCATGCGACCGAGCGCGAGCGAGGAGATGCCCGGCACGAACGCCCCGATCGCCAGGCTCGAGATCATCATCGCGGCCGGCCCCGTGCTCACGACCGGCAGCGCGACCGCGAGCGCCTGCGCCGCATAGGCGAGCCGCAATGCCCGACGGAAGCCCATGCGGTCGGCCGCGTGGCCGACCAGCACCGGCCCCAGCATGGCGCCGATGCCGAACAGGACCCAGTAGCGCGCGCCCGCCTCCAATCCCTGCTCGAGACCGCGCGCGATGAAATCGACCAGGAACACCATGTGCGGCACCAGGCCGGCCGCGCAGAGGCCGTAGCCGACATAGAGCATCGCGAGCGCCGGGTCGGTGCGCACCGGCCCGGCGTGCGGCGCGGCGGCGGGCGCCGCCGCGATCGGCTCCTTCGGCCAGCCGCCCCAGGCCGCGAGCGTCAGCACCAGCGCCATGAGGCCGAGGCCGATCCACGCTTCCGTCAGGCCGAGGCGCAGGAACAGCGGCACCACGGTGCCGGACGCCGCGATGCCGAGGCCGACGCCCGCGAAGATCAGCCCGCTGGCGAGCCCGTGGCGCGCCGCCGGCACGTGGGGCAGCACGCTCGGCGCCGCCAGCACCATCAGCACCGCGCCCGCGAAGCCGGCCGCGAAGCGCCAGGCGAAGAACCACAGGAACGACAGCGGCACCGCGCAGGCGAAGAAGGCGAGCGTCGCGAGCAGCATCACGGGCCGCAGCACCGTCGCGGCTGAGCGGCCGACCGCGAGCCGCCGCCCGACAAGCGCCCCCGCGAGATAGCCCGCGAGGTTCGCGGCGCCCAGATAGGCGGCCCCTCCCGGCGTGAACCAGCCCTCCGCGATCAATGGCGGGATCAACGGCGTATAGGCGAAGCGCGCGAGTCCGATGCCGACGAGCAGCGCGCAGAACGCCGCGAGCGTCGCGCGCCAGGGGCTCAGGCTTGCATCCGGCGAATCCATGCAGACTCACGATCGAGCTGGGTGCGGCAGGCTAGGCCAGTTTCGCGCACGCCGAGAGAGGGTTTCCGCCGAAGGCTCGCCTCGCGCCGCGCGAAGGCTCACTCCATGGCGGCACCCGCCTCGATCCGCGTCGGCAGGTAGCCGTCGGCCGCGAGCGCGGCGAAGATCTCGTCCGCGTGCGCGCGGTCGCGCGTCTCGATCGTCACGTCGAGCTTGGCGCCCTTGGCGGGCACGTCGAGGAACAGCCGCTTGTGGTCGACCTCGAGGATGTTGGCACCGAGCTGGCCGAGCCGTGTCGCGATCACGCCGAGCACGCCCGGGCGGTCGGGAATCGTCAGGCGGAACGACACGATCCGGCTGTCGCGCTCGAGCTCGCGCACCATGATCGAGGCGAGGATGCGCGGGTCGATATTGCCGCCGCACAGGATCAGGCCGACCTTGCGGCCGCGGAATCGCTCCGGCACCGCGAACAGCGCGGCGAGGCCGGCCGCGCCGGCGCCCTCGGCCATGACCTTCTGCTGGGTCAGGTAGGCGTTGACGGCGCGCTCGAGCTGCGCCTCGTCCACCAGCACGATCTCGGCGACGCAGTCGCGCACCACTGGCAGGGTCAGCCGGCCGACATTCTTCACCGCGATGCCTTCCGCGAGCGTGGCGCCGCCGCAGCGGCGGTCGCCGCCGGTCACCGCGTTCCACATCGAGGGATAGAGCGCGGACTCCGCGCCGACGATCTCGATCCCCGGGCGCACCCCGCGCGCCGCGATCGCGTTGCCGGCGATCAGCCCGCCGCCGCCGATCGGCACCACCAGCACGTCGAGATCCGGCACGGTCTCGAGCATCTCGAGCGCGATCGTGCCCTGTCCCGATATCACGTACGGGTCGTCGTAGGGATGCACCCAGGTGAGGTCGCCGCCGGTCGCGATCGCCTCGGCGCGCACCTGCGCGTCCGCCACGGTCTCGCCATCGAGCACCACCTCGGCCCCGTGCGCCTCGGTCGCCGCCACCTTCACGAAGGGCGTGGTCACCGGCATCACGATGGTCGCCGGGATGTCGAGGCGGCGCGCGTGATACGCCACCGCCTGGGCGTGGTTGCCGGCCGACATCGCGATCACGCCGCGCCTGCGCTCGTCCGCGGTGAGCGAGGCGAGCTTCGTGAGCGCGCCCCGCTCCTTGAACGAGTTGGTGACCTGCAGGTTCTCGTACTTGACGTGGACCTCCGCCTCGACCAGGGCGGACAGCTTCGGCGCCGGCAGCATCGGCGTGCACAGCACCTGCCCCGCGATGACGCGGCGCGCGGCCTCGATGTCGGCGAGCGTCACGGACACGGAATCCTCCGGGCAGTCGGCGCGCCCCCTCATAGCATGGCGCGCCCTGGACGCGAGCCCGCGCCTCATACGTCGCGCGGCGAGGGACCAGAGAAGCCGACGAGCCCGCCCGGGCGCAGCACGAATACGGCGACCAGCAGCGCATAGACGACGACGTCGCGATAGGTGATGTCGAAATAGGCCGACCAGGCGGCCTCGATCAGCGCCACCAGGACGCCGCCCAGGAACGCGCCCGGGATCGAGCCGATGCCGCCCACCACCGCGGCCACCAGCGCCTTCAGGCCGAGCGCGGTGCCCATGTAGAAGCTGATGCTGCCGTAATGGACCGCGACGATCCAGCCGACCAGGCCGGCGAGCAGGCCGGCGAGCACGAAGGTCTCGGCCATCAGCCGGCCCGCGTCGACGCCGACCAGCGCGGCTGCGCCCGGATCGTCCGCGAAGGCGCGCCACGCGCGCCCGAAGCGGGAGCGCGCGAGCACCAGCAGCACGGCGGCCGCGGCCACGAAGGCCAGCACCGCGACGGCGATCTGCATCGGTGTCACCGTCACCAGGAACGCATCGGCGCGCGCGAGCACCAGCGGCTCGTTGAACACCGGCGGCACCCAGCGTTCGCGCGCCCCCTGGCTCAGGCGAAGGAACTCCTGCAGCGCGATCGCGAGCGCGATGGTCGCGACCAGGATCGGCTGGCCGGCGCGGTGGCGCGCATGCAGCCGCGCGATGACGGCGCGGCCGATCGCCAGGCTCCAGAGCGCCGCCAGGGCGGCGCCGGCCGCGAGCGCCAGTGCGAGCACGGCGAGCGGGTTGCCGAGCCCGAGCAGCGCACCCGCGAGCACGCCCGCGATGGCGCCGTAGCCGCCGATCACCGCGATCTCGCCGAAGGCGAGATTGATGCGTCCGACCAGGCCGTAGATCAGCGAATAGGCGGTCGCGAGCAGCGCATAGATCGCGGCGAGCGCCAGCGCATTGACGCCTTGCTGCAGCGCATAGGCGGCGGCCGGCACCGGCCCCCCGCGCCGCGTGGCCTCGCCGGCGGTCGCGGCGAAGTCGGCGAGCCAGAAGCGCTTGAGGTAGAGGAGCCGCGCCTCGCCGAGCGCGCCCGCGTCGGTCTCGACGCCGACGAGATCGAGCCGGCCGGGCGTGAAGGTGTCTCCCGCGAAGCGGCAGGTCGCGAACCGCACGCGCATTGCCTGGTCCGCTCCCCGCACCGTGTAGTCGATGCGCAGCGCGGGCGCGCCCGGCGAACCCGGCGCGCGGCGCAGCTCGCGGATCTCGGCCCCGTCCGGATTGAGGGCGGGAAGCACCGCGCGGCAGAGCCGCAATTGCTCGGAATCGATCGCGGCGGCGCAGCCGGCGGCGACGAGCGGCAGGAGGCAGGCGAGGACGCGACCCATGCGGTCACGATACGCGAGGCGGTCCGGCCGGCCCACCCGGGCCCTTGCGCCCGGCGGGGCTTGCGCCCATTTTGCGCGAGGCGCCGGATTCGACGGGAGGACCCCCTGATGGCCGAGAGCGAGCCGAAGCGAATCGGTGTCAGCTTCGAGGTGAAGCCTCACGTCTACGATCCCGACACGCAGCCCGAGCTGTTCGAGGGCGTGATGGCGCGCCGCGTGCTCGCCTTCGTCATCGATCTGCTCGTGATCACGGTGCCGCTGGTCTTCCTGGCGATCTTCATTTTCGTCTTCGGCATCGTGACCCTCGGCCTCGGCTGGCTGCTGTTCTTCCTGTTCTCGCCGATCGCGGTGATCTGGGCCGTCCTCTACTACGGCCTGACCCTCGGCAGTCCCGCCTCGGCCACCCTCGGCATGCGCGTCATGGAGATCGAGATGCGTACCTGGTACGGCGGTCCCTGCTATTTCCTGCTCGGCGCCGTGCACGCGATCCTGTTCTGGGTGACGGTGTCGTTCCTCACCCCCTTGATCCTGCTGGTCGCCTTCTTCAATGCGCGGCGGCGCCTGCTCCACGACCTCCTCCTCGGCACCGTGGTGATCAACAACGAGCTGCGGGCGGCGGCCCTGCGCCGGGCCTACCCGGGCCCGGCCGGAACCGCATGAGCCGGCACTGGCGCTGCGGGCCTCTGCGGCGATAGAATCGTCCCGCGCCGAGGAGGGCGCACCGTGACTCAGCATTCGCGCGATACGCCGCAGTTCTACCTGACCGCGCCGTCCCCCTGTCCCTACCTCCCCGGCAAGGAGGAGCGGAAGGTCTTCACCCATCTGGTGGGCGAGCGGGCGGGCGAGCTCAACGATCTCCTGACCCATGGCGGCTTCCGCCGCAGCCAGTCGATCGCCTATCGGCCGGCCTGCGAGGCCTGCCGCGGCTGCGTCTCGGTCCGGGTCGTGGCCGAAGACTTCCGTCCGGCGCGCGTCATGCGCCGCGTGGCGCAGCGCAATGCGGATGTCGTGGGCGAGATGCGGGTGCCGGTGCCGACCTCGGAGCAGTATTCGGTGTTCCGCGCCTATCTGGACCAGCGCCATTTCGACGGCGGCATGGCGGACATGACCGTGCTCGACTACGCCATGATGGTCGAGGACAGCCATGTCGAGACCAAGATCGTCGAGTATCGCCGGCACGGGCCCGACAGCCGCATCACGGGCCGCGGCGCCGGCCCGCTGCTCGCGGTCGCCCTCACCGACGTGCTGAGCGACGGCCTGTCGATGGTCTATTCCTTCTACGACCCGGAGCACGCGCCGCGCTCGCTCGGCACCTTCATGATCCTCGACCACATCGCGCGCGCGCGCCGCATGGGCCTCGCCTATGTCTATCTCGGCTATTGGGTGAAGGGCTCGCGCAAGATGGACTACAAGGGCCGCTTCCTGCCGCAGGAGCGCCTCACCCCCGAGGGCTGGTCCCGGGTCGAGCGCTGAAGCAGGCCGCGTCGCACGGCGTGAAACGCGCGGCGAGCGCGGCAGGTCGCGACTGGCGTCCCGGCGCGCGCCGGTGTTATCAACGCCTCCGCGCCGGAGGATCCATGACCGACACGCTGATCGCCCCCGACAAGCTCACCCGTTTCGCCGCCGCCTGCTTCGAGCGACTCGGGCTCGCGCCGCCCGACGCGCGGCTCGTCGCCGAGACGCTGGTCGCCTCCAACCTGCGCGGCGTCGACAGCCACGGGGTGGTGCGCCTGCCGCATTATGCGACGCGGCTGCGCAACGGCTCGATCAAGGCGCGGCCCGACATCACGGTGACGCGCACGGGCGCCGCGACCGCGATGGTCGAAGGCGACCAGGGCATGGGCCAGCTGGTGGCGGTGCGCGCCATGGACGAGGCGATCGCGCTCGCGCGCGAGAGCGGCGTCGGCGCGGTCGGCGCGCGCAACTCCTCCCATTGCGGCTCCTGCGCTTGGTTCGTCGAGCAGGCGGTGGCGGCCGGGATGATCGGCTTTGCCATGACCCACACGGATTCGATCATGGTGCCGCCCGGCATGAAGAGCTACTTCCTCGGCTCCAATCCCCTCGCCTTCGGCGCGCCGGGCCAGGGCGGCCCGCCCGTCGTGATCGACATGGCGACCACCAACGTCGCCTGGGGCAAGATCATCGTCGCGCGCCAGGACGGCAAGCCGATCCCGCCGGATTGGGCCGTCGACGCGCACGGCCGGCCCGCGACCGACCCCGACAAGGCGGTCGGCCTGATGCCCATGGCGGGCCCCAAGGGCTACGCGCTCTCGCTCCTGATCGAGATCCTCTGCGCCCAGCTCACCGGCGTGCCGTTCGGCACCCACGTCACCCGCATGTATGGCGAGCTCGACAAGCCGCGCAATCTCGGCCACTTTTTGCTCGCGATCGACATCGCCCGCTTCACCGATCCGGCCCTGTTCCGCGCACAGATCGACCTCATGGTGCGCGAGATCCATGCGGCCGAGCCCGCCGATCCGGCGCGGCCGCCGCTCGTCCCGGGCGACCCGGAGCGCCTCACCGCCGAGACGCGGACGAAGGACGGCGTGCCGCTCGGGGCGGCCGTCGTCGCCGATCTCAATGCCCTCGCACAGGAGCTCGGCGTCGCCCCGCTGTGATCGCGGCTTCCGTCGTCGAGCCTGGAGCGCTCCCATGCCCCGCCGCGTGATCGTCGTACGCGACCAGATGCAGAAGGGCTATCGCTATGGACTCACCGCGCCGACCGGGCGAGGCTTCGATCCGGAGTTCCGGCCCGAGCTGACGCCGGCCGAGATGCTGCGGCTCGGCGTCTTCTGCGGCAAGTACCTGACCGACTGCCGCAAGGAGTTTCCGAAGTCCTGGTTCGCGCGCGCCAAGCTTGCGCCCGCGGGCCGCGACTGCCGGCTCAACTTCTTCGGCGTGGACGCGAGCCAGCCGCTCTCGGTTTGGCGCCGGAAGGGCTGGCTGCATGCGGACGACCCGCGCGGCTGGTTCCAATGGTACTGCCGCTACTACCTGGGCCGCCGCATGCCCGAGGAGGACCGGCGCCAGATCGCCCGCTGGAAGGCGATCCGCCGGCACGTCGCGCAGCTCCGGCGGCACTGCGAGCCGGGCGATCTCCTCTGCCGCCGGCGCCAGCGGCAGGCCCTGCTGCACTGGGCCTATGACAGCCGGAAGATCTGACGGCGCTTGCCCCGAAGAGACGATCGCCGCGCGACGCCGGGACCCCGGTGCCGCGCGGCGCTTCCGCGATGCGCGTGGCGCTTGCTCCCTTACGCCGCGCGCACCGAAGTCAGGAACTTCTCGACCTCGATCTTGAGGTGATTGCTCTCCTGCGAGAGCGATTGCGCCGAGGCGAGCACCTGGGTCGAGGCCGAGCCGGTCTCGCCGGCGCCGCGGTTCACCTCGGTGATGCTGCCGGCCACCTGCGTGGTGCCTTCTGCCGCCTGCTGCACGTTGCGCGCGATCTCCTGGGTGGCGGCGCCCTGCTCCTCCACGGCCGCCGCGATGGTCGACGAGATGTTGGCGATCTGGCCGATGGTCTGGCCGATCTCCTTGATCGCCGCCACCGACGACTCGGTCGCGGTCTGCATGCCGGCGATCTGCGCGCCGATCTCGTCGGTCGCCTTGGCGGTCTGGGCGGCGAGCGCCTTCACCTCCTGGGCGACCACCGCGAAGCCCTTGCCGGCCTCGCCCGCGCGGGCCGCTTCGATCGTCGCATTGAGGGCGAGGAGGTTGGTCTGCTCGGCGATCGCCGTGATCAGCTTGACGACGTCGCCGATGCGTGCCGCCGCCTGGGAGAGCTCGTTGATCTGCGCGTCGGTGTTTTCGGCCTGCCTCACGGCATTGGCCGCGATTCGGCTGGACTCCACCACCTGCCGGCTGATCTCGTTCACCGAGCCCGACATCTCCTCGGTCGCGGTCGCGACCGACTGCACGTTGGCGGAAGCCTCCTCCGAGGCCGCTGCCACCCGGCCCGCGAGGTGCTGGGTGGTCTCCGCCGTCTTGGTGAGCGTGCCGGCCGCCGCCTCGAGCTCGGTCGAGGCGGAGGACACCGTCTCCACGATGTTGCCGACCGCCGACTGGAACTCGTCGGCGAGCTTGTGCATCGCCGTCTTGCGCTCCGCTGCCGCCTGGGCTTCGGCCTCCGCCTTCTCCGCCGCCGCCCGCGCATCAGCCTCGGCCTTCTCCGCCGCCGCCCGGGCGTCGGCCTCGGCCTTCTCCGCCGCCTCCCGCTGCGCCTTCTCGGCCGCCTTCACCTTGAATGTCTCGACCGCCTCAGCCATCTCGCCGACCTCGTCCGTGCGGCCGAGGCCCGGGAGCACCACGTCGAAATTGCCGTCTGCGAGCTCCTTCATGCCCGCGGTCAGCCCCGCGACCGGTTTCACGATCGAGCGCGAGGTCAGGAAGGCGATCGCCGCGGCGGCCGCGAGGCCCGCGACCAGCAGGATCCACTGCATCAGGGTGAGGAACGAGATCCCCTCGCGCACCTCGCCGGCCTCCCGGGTCAGCATCGCCTTCTGGTTGGTCTTGATGCCGCCCATCCGCGTGCCGTCGGACTGCTTCGGCCCGTCGAGCAGGTCGAGGAGCTTCAGCGCGCGCGGCGCCGCCTCGCTGACCAGGATGTGCACCGGCGCGTTCCACTGCGCGGACTCGCGGATCGCGAACATCCGCGCCGGCATCGGCGCGAACTCGCCGTGCGCTTTCGCGAAGCTCTCGAAGCTCGCCTTCTGCGCCGACGACAGCGTCACGCGCCCCGCCTCGAGGATCTTGAACGCGGCTTCGAAATTGCCCCAGAGCAGGGCGAACTGCTCCTTGTTGGCGGTATCGCCGGTGAGCAGGAACATGCGCAGCTGCGCGACCGCGACCGCCAGGCTTCCGCGCGCGTCGGCCATGGCCTTGAACATGCGCTTGCGCTCGGGCGTCGCCTCGAGCCGCTCCTCCTCGTCGATCATCCGGCTGAGCGCGCCCAACATGGCCTCGGCGCGCGGCGCGGCTTCGGTGGTCAGCAGCTTGGTCGCCGGGTAGGCGTCCGGCGTGAAGGCGACCGACTCGGCCTTATCCTGGGCGGCCCGGAACTCCGCGAGCAGCGTCTTCACCTCGGCCCACTTGCGCTTGTTCTCGGGATTGGTGAAGCGCTCGGCCATCTTGTCGAACTCGGCCGCGGTGGCGTCGAGCTCCCGCCACATGGCCGCCCGGTCCGCCTTGCCTTGCGGATTGCCGGTCAAGAGGTAGCCGCGCAGGGTCGCGAGCGTGGACTGGAGATAGCCTACCATCTCGGTGCTGCCGAGCGCGGCCGGCGCGCGCAGCATCACCATCCGGTCGACAAGCACCGAGATACCGCCGACCGTGACCACCGTATAGCCGACGGCCCCCGCCAGCACGAGGCAGAGGGCGACGAAGCCCGCCGTCAGCCGCCCGCCGATACGCAGTTTGACAATCCCAAGCCCAGCCATTTCCATCTCCTGATCGGTGATTGCATACCACAACTGTGCAACTACGTGCGTAAATGAGATATTAATTCAAAACGATACAAGTCTTTCTACGTATTCACATGCCAAGGATTGTTAATCTGGATTGAGAGCGTGTCGCGCGGACTCGGTTGCGCGGCGGGCCGGGGCATCCGCTTCGGCAGAAATCGTTCTCAGGTCCGTGCAATGGCGCCCGTGATCGGAAGCGGCTGCGCGGCCAGACTGGCGGGCGACCGACGGCCCGCCGCGTGATCGTCGTGCGCGACGGGATGCGGAAGGGCTACCGCTACGCGCTCACCGCGCCGGCGCCGAGCCCTCCTGCACCGGGCCTATGACAGCCGGAAGATCTGGCGGCGCTTGTCCCGAAACAGCGATCGCCGCGCGACACCGGGGTGGGAGTCCGGTGGCGCGCGGCGCGTCCGCGATGCGCGTGGCGCTTGCTCCCTTACGCCGCGCGCACCGAAG
>PQAH01000143.1 GCA_003105195.1 Bradyrhizobiaceae bacterium | reverse complement strand
GCCGCGGGCCGGATCCGGACCACCCGACCAGTGCACGACCTCGCCCCGTGCGAGCAGGGCTGGGAGGTGCGTGCGGGGATCGGCGGGGTCGACGGGCGGGCTGTCGGCGGGCGGGCTCATGACGTCTTTGTCGCGCCGCACCGGCTCCGGTTCAGGCCCTTGTCCGCCCGCCCCTCGCGCCTTATGACAGCGGCCGGATCCGAGGCGCGAAGGCGGGACGATGGACAAGTTCACGGTGCTGGAAGGCGTGGCCGCGCCCCTGCGGGCGATCAATGTCGACACCGACATGATCATCCCCAAGGACTATCTCAAGACCATCCGGCGCACCGGCCTCGGCAAGGGCCTGTTCGCCGAGCATCGCTTCAAGGACAAGGACGGCACCGTCGAGAACCCGGACTTCATCCTCAACAAGCCGGCCTATCGCAACACCAGGATCCTGGTCGCGGGCGACAATTTCGGCTGCGGCTCGAGCCGCGAGCACGCCCCCTGGGCGCTGCTCGACTACGGCATCCGCTGCGTGATCTCGACCTCGTTCGGCGACATCTTCTACAACAACTGCTTCAAGAATGGCATCCTGCCGATCAAGGTCTCGCCCCGGGACCTCGAGAAGCTGTTCGACGACGCCGACCGCGGCGCCAACGCCACGCTGACGGTCGATCTCGAGAAGCAGGAGATCCGCGGTCCGGATGGCGGCGTGGTGCGGTTCGAGATCGATCCGTTCCGCAAGCATTGCCTGCTCAACGGCCTCGACGATGTCGGCCTCACCATGGTCAAGAAGGACAAGATCGAAAGCTTCGAGGCGAAGACCCGGGCCGAGCGTCCCTGGATTTGAGGGCATTTTCCGCCGACATGGGCGCCGGTTCGGCGCAAGAAAATGTGACGAATCAACAAGCTGACCCGCCGCGCCGGCACCTCGCGCCTCAATTGGGTCCGAGCGCCTTGAGCACCGCGGCGTTCGGGCAATAGGCCTTCCAGGCCGCGCTCGCGCCGCCGCGCGCGAGGTCGCCCGCGCATTGCGTGTGGCAGCCGCAGCCGGTGCACACCTGCTGCAGCTCGCGCAGCGTCCGCGGCTCGCTGCGCGAGATTGCGCGGAAATCGACGTCGAGCGCCGCGAGCCGCCGCAGCAGCAGGTCGGCCGCGTGCCGGTCGCCGCGCGCGGGCGCGCCCGCGCCCGTCTCGCGCACCGGCATCTCGGCGAAATCCGGCTCGGCCGCGAGTTCGTGCAGGATCGCGACATCGGCGATCGTCACATGCGCGCGGTGCACCTCGACGCCCGCCGGCTTGAGCTTGGCGAACATGCGCGACAGCGATTCCGGCGTGATGCCGAGCCGGCCCGCGATCAGGATCTTGTCGTAGGGCAGCTTCACCTCGCACGGCCCGCTCGGCACCGGGCAGAGCGAGGCGAGGAACTCGGCGACGCGCTGGAAGCCGCTCTGCGCCTTGAGTTCCTCCACGTGCTGCACCAGCTGGCCGAGATGCTGCGCCGTCACCGTCATGATCGCGATCGCGATCTCGGGCATGGCGCGGATGCACGCCATCAGGTGCTCGACCGGGATGCGCAGCACCCGTGCGTCGCTCACGGCCTCGGCGGTGATCAGGTAGCGGTAGTCCACGAACACGCTCGCCGCCGCGACGCTGTCGCCGCGCGTGAGGATCTGGATCACGGCTTCCTCTCCCGCGCAGGTGATCCGGCGCAGCTTCAGGACCCCGTCGACCACGATGAAGAAGCCGGTCGTCGGCTCCCCCTGCCGGAACAGGGTCTCGCGCCGGGCGACCGTCACGATCCGCGCCGGGGCCATGAGCCGGTCGACCGCGTCCGCCGGCAGTGTCGCCAGGGCGCCGGCGCGTGATACGAGCTTGAGATCGAGGGGCGTGGGGGCGGTCACGGCGGCGTCTCCTGCCTCCCTGGCGTCTTCGGAGCGGGGCGGCCGAAGATCCGGCTGGGAGCGGCACGAATTTCGCTCCGGGCCATGAGACCCGGACACGCTCCCGATGCATTGATCTGGCTCATATCCGATGCCGCGCCGATCCCCAAGGATGTCATGCCGGTTCGCGGCTCCCGATCAGCCCGCCGCCGCGATCGCATCGGCGATCGCCACCGTGCGCCGCGCCATCTCGGCGTGCATGCGTTCCACCATGCGCCCGTCGAGCTGCACCACGCCCTTGTCGCGGTTCTCGGGGAGCTCGAACGCCGCGATGATGCGCCGCGCCTGGGCGACGTCCTCGGGCGAGGGCGAGAAGGCCGCGTTGCAGGGACCGATCTGGTTCGGATGGATCAGCGTCTTGCCGTCGAAGCCGAGCTCGGCCGCCTCCGCGCATTCGCGCGCGAAGCCCTCGGCGTCCGCGAGGTTGTTGTAGACCCCGTCGAGGATGTCGATGCCGTGAGCGCGCGCCGCGGCGAGGCAGGTCGTCAGCCAGGAGCGCATCGGCGCGCGCCCCGGCACGATGCGCGCCCGCGTCTCCTTGGCGAGGTCGTTGGTGCCCATCACGAAGCAGGCGAGCCGGGTCTCCGAATCCCGCGCCGCCGCCGCGATCTCCCGGATGTCGAGGATCGCGATCGGCGTCTCGATCATGGCCCAGACCCGGGTGCGCCGCTCCGCCTTCAAGTCGAGGAGCCGCCGGCCGATCATCTCGAGCTGCTCCGCGCTCGCGACCTTCGGCACCAGCACGGCGTCGGGCGCCGCCGCCACCGCGGCGGCGAGGTCCTCCGCCGCCCACGGCGTGTCGAGCCCGTTGATGCGGATGATCGTCTCGCGCGCGCCGAAGCCGCCGGCCTTCACGGCCTCCGCGACCTGTCGGCGCGCCGCCTCCTTGGCATCGGGCGCGACCGCGTCCTCGAGGTCGAGGATCACGCCGTCCGCCGGCAGGGTCTTCGCCTTCTCGAGCGCGCGGGCATTCGAGCCCGGCATGTACAGCACGCTGCGGCGTGGTCGAATCGTCATGATCGTCCTTCGGTCCTGCGTCGCGGGGGCGCGGCCATCATGGCACGGGCCGAAACGGGGGGAAAAGGTCGCGGGGGCGGCGCGACAAACACTCTTGCCGCGCCCTGCTCCGCGTGAAACTTATCGCGCGCCGAAGCCGGAGACGCCATGACCATCCGCAATCTCGACGCACTGTTCGCGCCCAAGGCGATCGCCCTCGTCGGCGCCAGCAACGAGCCGGGTTCGGTCGGCGACGTACTGGCGCGCAACCTGTTCGGCGCCGGTTTCCACGGCCCGATCATGCCGGTCAACCCGCACGCCCAGGCGATCCATTCGACGCTGAACTACCCGACGGTGGCGGACCTGCCGGTCGACCCCGACCTCGCCGTGATCGCAACGCCGCCGCGCGCCGTCCCGGGCCTGATCGGCGAGCTCGGAAGGCGCGGCTGCCGCGCCGCCGTGGTGATCACGGCGGGCTTCGGCGAGGGTGAACGCGCGGAAGGCAAGCAGCTGCAGCAGGAGATGCTCGACGCCGCGCGGCCGCATCTCCTGCGTGTGGTCGGCCCCAACTGCCTCGGCTTCATTTCCCCCCGTGTCGGCATCAATGCGAGCTTCGCGCATCTCACGCCGCCCGCCGGCGACCTCGCCTTCCTGACCCAGTCGGGCGCGGTCGCGACCGCCATGCTCGACTGGGCCGCGCATCGCGGCATCGGCTTCTCGCACATGGTCTCGCTCGGCGGCATGAGCGACGTCGATTTCGGCGACCTGCTCGACTATCTCGCGCTCGACGCCCGCACCCGCGCGATCCTGCTCTATGTCGAGGCGGTCACGCACGCACGCAAGTTCATGTCGGCGGCGCGCATCGCGGCACGCTCGAAGCCCGTGGTGGTCGTGAAGGCCGGACGCAGCGCGGCCGGCGCCAAGGCCGCGCTCTCGCACACCGGTGCGCTCGCCGGCGCCGACGCGGTCTACGACGCGGCCTTCCGCCGGGTCGGCGTGCTGCGCGTCCATCGCCTGCGCGAATTGTTCGAGGCGGTCGCCACCCTCGCGGCGGGCCTGCGAGTGACGGGCGACCGGCTCGCGATCCTGACCAATGGCGGCGGCATCGGCGTGATCGCGACCGACGCCGTGGAGGAGTATGGCGGCGATCTCGCGACGCTCTCGCCCGAGACGCTCGCGCAGCTCGACGCCGTCCTGCCGCATGCCTGGTCGCGCGGCAACCCGGTGGACATTCTCGGCGACGCCGGCGGCGAGCGCTATGCGCAGGCGCTCGCGCCGATCCTCGCCGATCGCGGCTGCGACGCGGTCCTGGTGCTCAATTGCCCGACCGCGGTGGCCGACAGCATCGAGGCGGCGCGCGCCGTGATCGGCGCCGCCGAGGGCACGCGGCGGCCGATCCTCACCTCCTGGCTCGGCGACGGCGCCGCCACCGAGTCGCGGCGCCTGCTCGCCGCTCATCGCCTGCCGACCTACGAGACGCCCGACGACGCGGTGCGCGCCTTCATGCATCTCGCGCGCTACCGCCAGAACCAGGACCTCTTGATGCAGACGCCGCCCTCGGCGGCCGAGTTCACGCCCGACCGCGCGGCCGCCGAGACCGTGATCGCGCGTGTCCTGGCCGAGGGCCGCGCGGTGCTCACCGAGCCGGAGGCCAAGGCCGTGCTCAAGGCCTACGGCATTCCGGTGCTGGAGACGCAGGTCGCCGCCGACCCCGAGGATGCCGCGCGGCGCGCCGCCGCGATCGGCCTCCCGGTGGCGCTCAAGATCCTCTCGCCCGACATCACCCACAAGTCCGACGTCGGCGGCGTGCGCCTGCATCTCGCCTCCGCCGAGGCGGTCGCGCAGGCCGCCCGCGACATGCAGGCGAGCATCGCGGCGCGCGCGCCGCAGGCGCGGCTCGCCGGCTTCATCGTCCAGGCCATGGCGGCGCGCCCGCGCGCCCACGAGCTGATCGCCGGCATCGCCGAGGACGCGGCCTTCGGCCCCGTCATCCTGTTCGGCCAGGGCGGCACCAGCGTCGAGGTGGTCGGCGACCGCACCATCGGCCTGCCGCCGCTCAACCTCGTGCTCGCGCGCGACATGATCGGCCATACCCGGGTCGCGAAGCTGCTCGCCGGCTATCGCGACCGGCCCCCGGCCGACCTCGACGCCATCGCGAACATCCTGGTCAGGCTCTCGCAGCTCCTCGCCGAGCAGGACGAGGTGGTGGAGCTCGACATCAACCCGCTGCTCGCCGACGAGAAGGGCGTTCTCGCCCTCGATGCCCGCATCGTGGTGCGCGCCTATGACGGCGCGCCGGGCCGGCGCATGGCGATTCGCCCCTACCCGAGCGAGCTCGCCCACGAGATCGCGCTCGCCGACGGCTCGGCCGCGCAAGTGCGCGCGATCCGGCCCGAGGACGAGCCGCTCCTCCTCGACATGCTGGCGCGCTCCGCCGCCGACGACATCCGCCTGCGCTTCTTCGCGCCCCTCAAGGAGATCAGCCACACCTTCGCGGCGCGCCTGACCCAGATCGACTACGACCGCGAGATGGCGCTGGTCGCGATCGGGACCGACGGCGCCATGCTGGGCGTCGTGCGCCTGATCGCCGACCCGGACGGGCTCGCCGCCGAGTTCGCGGTCTTCGTGCGCTCCGACCTCAAGGGCCGCGGCCTCGGTTGGCGGCTGATGACCGAGATCCTCGACTATGCCCGCGCGCGCGGCGTCCGGCAGGTGCACGGCGACGTGCTGCGCGAGAACTCCACCATGCTCAACATGGCGGCGGAGCTCGGCTTCGGCGTCGCGCCCTCGCCGGATCCCACGGTGGTGCGGGTCGAGATCGATCTCGCCAAGCCGGGGCGCACGTGAGCGAACGCTTCGACGTCGTGATCGTCGGCGGCGCCATCATGGGCGCCGCCACCGCCTATTTCCTCACTCACGATGCCGGCTTCACGGGCAGCGTCGCGCTGGTTGAGCGGGATCCGGGCTTCGCGCGTGCCGCAACCGCGCTCTCGGCCGCCTCGATCCGCCAGCAGTTCTCGACCCCCGAGAACATCCGCATGAGCCGCTTCGGCATCGAATTCATTCGCGGCCTCGCGGCGCGCTTCGGCGCCGGCGCCGACGTCGCCTTCCGCGAGCGCGGCTATCTCCTGCTCGCGAGCGAGGGCGGCGCCGGCACGCTGCGCGCCAATCACGAGGTGCAGCGGCGGGAAGGCGCCGACATCGTGCTCATGGATCCGCCCGCGCTGGCGGCGCGCTTCCCCTGGCTGGACACCTCCGCCCTCGCGCTCGGCGCCTTCGGCCGCAGCGGCGAGGGCTGGCTCGACGCCCATTCGCTGCTCGCGCTGCTGCGTCAGGCGGCGCGCCGCAAGGGCGTCGTGCCGGTGACCGGCGAGGTCGTGGCGATCGACCGCGCGCAGGATCGCGTCACGGCCGTGGGACTGGCCGACGGGCGCCGCCTCGCCTGCGGCACCCTCGTCAATGCGGCCGGCCCGCAGGCCAGCGACGTCGCGGCGCTCGCCGGCATCGCCTTGCCGGTCGAGCCGCGCAAGCGCTGCGTCTTCGTGGTGGCATGCCGCACGCCGCTCCCGGGCATGCCGCTGATCGTCGACCCCTCCGGGTTCTGGATCCGGCCCGAGGGCGAGGTCTACATCTGCGGCATCCCGCCGGGCGCGGAGCAGGATCCGCGCGCGGACGGCGATTTCGAGGTCGACCCTGCGCTGTTCGAGGAGACGCTCTGGCCGCTGCTCGCGGAACGCATACCGGCCCTGGAGGCGCTGCGCCTGCAGCGCGCCTGGGCCGGCCACTACGACTACAACACGCTCGACCAGAACGCCGTCATCGGCCGGCATCCCGAGGTGACGAACTTCCTCTTCGCCAACGGCTTCTCGGGCCACGGCCTGCAGCAGGCCCCGGCCGCCGGCCGCGCGGTCGCCGAGCTGATCGCCCATGGCGGCTTCCACACTCTCGATCTCGGCGTCTTCGGCTATGAGCGCATCGCGGCGGGCCGCCCGCTGCGCGAGCTCAACATCATCTGAGCCGAGCCCATGGCCCGCCCCGACATCTGGCTCGCCGGCGTCGACGGATGCCCCAAAGCCTGGATCGCGGCCTTCCTGCGTCCCGCGGGCGACGAGCTGCGGGTCCGCGTCCTCCTCCGCTTCGCCGACGTGCTCGCGGCGCCCGAGGCGCCGGCCGTCGTGGCGGTGGACATCCCGATCGGCCTGCCGCACCGCATCGGGCCCGGCGGCCGCGGCCCCGAGCGCGCGGTGCGCGCGCTGCTCGGGGCGCGCCAGTCCTCGGTCTTCTCGGTGCCGGCGCGCGCCGCGATCGAGGCCGCCGACTACCGCGCGGCCTGCGGCGCCGCGCGCGCAAGCTCCGAGCCGCCGCGCGCCGTCTCCAAGCAGCTGTTCATGATCGCGCCCAAGATCCGCGAGGTGGACGCGCTCCTGCGCGAGCATCCCGCGTTGGCCGCGCGCGTGCACGAATCCCATCCCGAGGTCGCGTTCTGGCGTCTCAACGGCGGGCGCGCGCTTGCCGAGCCCAAGAAGGTGAAGGGCACCCCCTATCCGCCCGGCCTCGCGCTCCGCCGCGCGCTGCTCGTCGCGGCCGGGCTGCCGGCCGCGGTCGTGGAGGCGAAGCCGCCGCGCGGCGCCGGGCCCGACGACCTGCTCGATGCGCTCGCCTGCGCGACCGTCGCGCGCCGCCTGCATGCCGGGCTCGCGCGGCCCTTTCCGGATCCGCCGGGACGCGATGCTTTCGGCTTGCCGATCGCGATCTGGGCGTGACAAGAGACTTCATGATCCCCACGCACGACGATATCCGCTCCGCCCATGCCCGCATCGCGGGCCACATCCGACGCACGCCCGTGATCGACGTCGCGGCGCAGGATCTGGGGCTGGCGCACGACCAGCCGCTCACGCTCAAGCTTGAATTCATGCAGCATGCGGGCTCGTTCAAGCCGCGCGGCGCCTTCAACAACCTGCTCTCGCGCGCCGTGCCGGCGGCCGGCGTCGCCGCCGCCTCCGGCGGCAACCACGGCGCCGCCGTCGCCTATGCGGCGGCCGCGCTCGGCTTCCCGGCCACCATCTTCGTGCCCGAAGTCGCCGCGCCCGCGAAGATCGCCCGCATCCGGTCCTACGGTGCCGACCTGCGCGTCGGCGGCGCGCGCTATGCGGATGCGCTCGCGCGCTGCGAGTCCTTCATCGCCGAGCGCGACGCCCTCTCGGTGCACGCCTATGACGCCCCCGAGACGCTCGCGGGCCAGGGCACGGTGGCGCTCGAGTGGGAGGAGCAGGCGCCGGGCCTCGACACCGTGCTGGTCGCGGTCGGCGGCGGCGGGCTGATCGGCGGCATGGCGGCCTGGTATGCGGGCCGCGTGAGGGTGATCGGCGTCGAGCCCGAGGGCTCGCGCTGCCTGCATGCGGCGCTCGAGGCTGGCGCCCCGGTGGACGTTCCGGTCGAGAGCGTCGCGGCCGATTCGCTCGGCGCGCGCAGCGCCGGCGCGCTGCCCTTCGCGATCGCGCGCGAAGCCGTCGACCACGTCGCCCTGGTGACCGACGAGGCCATCGTCGCCGCCCAGCGCCTCGCCTGGGACCGCCTGCGCGTCGCCCTCGAGCCCGGCGGCGCCGCCGCGCTCGCCGCGCTGGTCAGCGGAAGCTACGCGCCGCGCCCCGGCGAGCGCATCGGCGTCCTGCTCTGCGGCGCCAATGTCGACCCCGCGACACTCAATCCGTAGAGCGCGTTAGCCGCGCAGCGGCGTAACGCACCGGCTGAGCTTCGGTCGAGACGCCGCCGGTGCAACACGCCTCACGCCGCCTTGCGCTTCGCCTCGATTAGCTTGCGGTTGATCAGGACCTCGGCGATCTGCACGGCGTTGAGGGCGGCGCCCTTGCGCAGGTTGTCGGAGACCACCCACATCGCGAGCCCGTTCTCCACCGTCGCATCCTCGCGGATGCGGCTGATATAGGTCGCGTCCTCGCCCGCCGCCTCGTAGGGCGTGACGTAGCCGCCGGGCTCGCGCTTGTCGATCACCAGGCAGCCGGGCGCGTTGCGCAGGATCTCGCGCGCCTCGTCCGCGCTGATCGGATTCTCGAACTCGATGTTCACGGCTTCCGAATGGCCGACGAACACCGGCACGCGCACGCAGGTGGCGGTGAGCTTGATCTTGGGGTCGAGGATCTTCTTGGTCTCGGCCACCATCTTCCACTCTTCCTTCGTGTAGCCGTCCTCCATGAACACGTCGATGTGGGGGATGACGTTGAAGGCGATGCGCTTCGGGAACTTCTTCGGCTCGATCGGGTCGGTGACGAAGACCGCGCGGGTCTGCGAGAACAGTTCGTCCATCGCGTCCTTGCCGGCGCCCGAGACCGATTGATAGGTCGAGACCACGACCCGCTTGATGGTGGCGCGGTCGTGCAGCGGCTTGAGCGCCACGACGAGCTGGGCGGTCGAGCAGTTCGGATTGGCGATGATGCCGCGCTTGCGGAAGCCGGCGGTCGCGTCCGCGTTCACCTCCGGCACGATCAGCGGCACGTCGGCGTCGTAGCGCCAGCACGAGGAGTTGTCGATCACCACCGCGCCCGCGGCCGCGATCTTCGGCGACCATTCCTTGGACGGGCCGGAGCCCGCCGACATCAGGCAGATGTCGATGTCGGAGAAGTCGTAGTGCTCCAGCGCCTTGACCTTGAGCGTCTTGTCGCCGAACGAGACTTCCACGCCCTGGCTGCGGCGCGACGCGAGCGCGACCACCTCGTCGGCCGGGAAGGCGCGCTCGGCGAGCACATCGAGCATTTCGCGGCCCACGTTCCCCGTGGCACCGACGACGGCGACCTTGTAGCCCATGGATCTGTTCCTGCTTCGAGACTCTGGCTCCCCCGGGTATCGCCCGCCGTCGCGGGCCTTGTCCCATCCCCCGCCGGGGGAGGGCCCGGAAGCGAGGACAAGCGTCAGCGCGTCGTGCCGCCTTTGGCGGTCGACGGGGTCGTGGCCGGTTTTTTCGTCACCGTCGCCATTGCTGAAGCCATTCTCCGGGTGCGCGGGGCGCGCCTCTTAATGCCTTGGTCTCGCAAAATGTCAAATGGTTCATGCCGGAGTCCCCCCGACGAGGGGAGCCGGATCGGCGGCCGGGGACCCCCGCCGCTAACGTTTCATGAACGGGTTCTGCCAGCCGCCGCGGCCCGCCGGCGCGCTCGGCGGGTAGGTCGCCTCCAGGTAGTCGAGCACGATCTTGCGGTCGTCGCCCTCGAGCGGCGGCATGTTGTGCCTCTGGGTCATCCAGTCGAGGGTGTCGTTCCACTGGTTGCGCGTCATGCCCTGCTGCGCGACCAGCTTGAAATTGTGGCAGGGCGTGCAGGCGTAGAAGGTCTCGTCGCGCCCCGCCCCTTCGGGAAATTCCTCCGGGCTCTCCTCCCGGGGCGTGAACGCGGTCGGCGCCTGCGCACCGCCCGGCGCCGCGGCCATGAAGATCGCGCACGCCGCGAGCAAGCCGGCGAGCGCGGCGGCAACGAGACGCCGCCGCGCCGATGGCGCGGCGGCGGACCCGGACACGGGGGATGCGATCATGCGTCAGCCGACCAGCACCGCGATCCGGTGCATCGGATTGCCGCCATAGCCCTGCGGGTTCCAGAAGCCTGCGAGATGCGGCTGCATCACGCCCCGCGAGTCGGTGCCGCGCGTCCAGATCTCGTAGTAACCGTCGGTCGGGAGCTTCACCGTGGCCGTCCAGCGCTGCCAGTCGTACTTGTTCTTCGCCTTCTCGACCTTGGCGGACCGCCAGGTGGCACCGAAGTCGATCGAGAGATCGACCTGCTTCACCGTGTGGTCGCCGGCCCAGGAGGCGCCGCGCAGCTTCACCTCGCGGGTGCCGGCCGCGAGCTTGGTGCCGTTCATCGGATTGGTGATGATCGAGCGCACCGGCATCGATTCGAGGTCCTTGAAGTTCGCCATGTCGGGCTTGTCGCCCGGCACCATCGGCTTGACCGCGACCCGGTACGAGGTGCCGCCCATGCCTTGCCCGTCATGCACCTTGTCGCGCACCCAGATCCGGTTCAGCCACTTGCTCGAGGTGGAGCCGGGCCAGCCCGCGATCACCAGGCGCACCGGGAAGCCGTGGATCAGCGGCAGCGGCTGGCCGTTCATCTGCCAGACGATCAGGTTGTTCTCGTCCATCAGCTTCTTGATCGGCACGCCGCGCGAGAGCGCCTGCTTGCTGGCGTCGCCCGAGAGATGCGGGTCGGCGCCGTAGTGGCCGCTGAACACCGCCGAGGACTTCACGCCCGCCGCCTTGAGCACGTCGGCGACGCGCACGCCGGTCCACTCGGCGCAGCCGGCGCCGCCATTGGTCCACTGGTTGCCGCGCGCCTGCGGCGTGAAGAACGACCGGCCATTGCCGCCGCATTCCAGGACCATGCGGCGCGTCACCGGCTTGAACTTCGATTTCAGCTCGCCCAGCGTGAGCTCGAGCTTCTTGTTCACCTCGCCGTCGACCGTGATCTTCCAGGCGTCGGCGTCCTTGGTCTGCTCCGGGATCTGCCCGTTGTTGCGGATATAGAACTTGTCGATCGGCGTGGTGTCGTCGTCGAGCAGGTGCTCGGGCGTCTCGGCGACCAGCGGGCGCTCGCCGATCACCACGAGCTTGTCGCTCTTGCCCGGGAAGTTGAGATAGACGGGACCCTTCGGCTGGGCCGCGGGCGCGGCGGGCTGGCCCTGGGCATGGGCGGCCGGGATCATGCCGGCCGGCATGTTCTCGGCGAACGGGATGGCGCCGCCCACCGCGACCCCCATGGTGGCGAGGCCGGCGCCGCCGAGGAAGCCGCGGCGGCTGAGGTCGGTCCTGCGGCCGAACACCACGGCATCGGCACGTTCGGGGTCGTCCCGATAGAGCTCCTCGATGGAGCGCTCGATCTTGTCAGACATGCGCTTCTCCCTCGCTGCACGGCTCGCGGCCGCGCTTTTGTTCGGGCGCGGCCCACGCCGCCCCCGCAACTGTCGAAACGACCGACGCGCGAGTTTTATTCCGGGTCACCCGACACAGGGCTGCGAGGCGAGGCGCGCCTCGCGCAGGCGCCGGTCCAGCGCGTCGGGGAGTCCGTCGCCCAGGGTCGCCCGTTCGGCCGCATCCACGACCGCGCGGAACCGCGCGGCCGGCATGCCGAAAGCCACCAGCTGGTAGGCGAGCGGCCCGGCCGTCCAGGCGTGGCGACGCGTGCCCGCGGTCGGCGGAAAGGCGTGGCCCGCCGCCGCCGCATGCAGCTCGAGCCGGCAGCCGCGCGGACCCCGATAGGTCGCGACCACCACCGGGTCGCCGTCCGACGCCGCGACCGCGACCCCGGTCAGCGTCAGCCCGGCGCGGTCGAGATGCGGCACCACGGGGCTCGCCGGCAGGGCCGCGAGCGTGATCGCCGCATGCGGCAGCGGCGTCTCGGGCGCACGCGCCGGCTCCGGCAGCGCGAGCCAGAGG
>PQAH01000142.1 GCA_003105195.1 Bradyrhizobiaceae bacterium | reverse complement strand
GCCGACCGCATCGGCGGACGCTGCTTCACGGACAGCCGCACGTTCGGCGTGGCCTACGATCGCGGAGCCCACTGGATCTACACGCCCGACGTCAACCCGGTGGCGCGGCTCGTGCCGCGCGGTTTCGACGTCTATGTGGCGCCCCAGGGTCAGAAGGTGCGCGTCGGCCGCCGCGACGCGCGGGCGGGCGAGATGGAGGCCTTCCTGGTCGCGCTGGTGCGCGCCAAGCGCGCCATCCAGGACGCCGCGCGCGGCAAGGCCGACGTGAGCTGCGCGCGCGCGCTCCCGAAGGATCTCGGCGAATGGCAGGCGCCGGTCGAGTTCCTGCTCGGGCCGCGCACCATGGGAAAGGATCTCGACGAGCTCTCGGCCGTGGATTTCACGCGTGCCCTCGAGCGCGATTCCGAGGGTTTCTGCCGCCAGGGCTATGGCGCGCTGGTGGCGCGGCTCGCCGAGGGCCTGCCGGTGCAGCTCTCGGCGCCGGTCACGCGTATCCTCTCGACCCGCAGCGACCTGGATGTGGAGACCGCCAAGGGCCGGCTCCATGCGCGCGCCGCGGTCGTCACGGTCTCGACCGGCGTGCTGGCGGCCGGCAGGATCCGCTTCAGCACGGAGCCGAAGCGCCACCTCGAAGCGGCCGCGCGGCTCGCGCTCGGCAGCCAGGACCACGTGGCGCTCGAGCTCGCCGGCAATCCGCTGGGGCTCCTCAACGACGACCTCGTGTTCGAGAAGGCGGGCAGCGCCCGCACCGCGGCCCTGCTCGCCAACGTCTCGGGCTCGCCGCTCTGTCTCGTCACCGTGGCGGGCAAGTTCGGCCGCGCGCTCGCGGCCGAAGGCGAGAAGGCGATGACCGCCTTTGCGGTGGACTGGCTCGCGAGCCTCTACGGCGCCGACATGCGCAAGGCCGTCGGCCGCGCCCATGCGACGCAATGGAACGCCGAGCCCTTCGTGCTCGGGGCGACCTCCGCGGCCGCCCCCGGCGCGCAGGCGAGCCGCCGCATCCTCATGGAGCCCCTGCGCGATCGTATTTTCTTCGCGGGCGAGGCCGCGCACGAGACCCTGTTCGGCACCGTCGAGGGCGCCTGGGAATCCGGCGAGCGCGCCGCCGACGCCGCGCTCAAGGTGCTGGGGCGAAGGTGAAGCATGGCGGTAGCGTCGCTTCGCCCCAAAGCCCTCATCGCCTGGTCGAGCGGCAAGGACTCGGCCTGGTCCCTGCACGAGGTCCGAAGCGCCGGCACCTGCGAGATCGTGGGCGCGCTCACGACCGTCACCGACACCTTCGCGCGCGTGAGCATGCATGGCGTGCGCGAGGAGATCCTGCGCGCGCAGCTCGCGGCCGCCGGGCTCGCGCCGATCATCGTGCGGATTCCCTTTCCGTGTCCGGACGAGGCCTACGAGCACGCCATGCGGCAGGCGCTCGACGAGGCCAGGGCGCACGGCGTGACCCATGTGATCTTCGGCGATCTGTTCCTCGAGGACGTGCGCGCCTATCGTGAACGGCGTCTCGCCGAGGTGGGCATGGCCGGCGTCTTTCCGCTCTGGCGCCGGCCGACCGACCGGCTCGCGCGCGACATGATCGCGGGCGGCCTCGAGACCTATCTCGCGACCGTCGACCTCGCCCGGCTGCCCGCGCGCTTCGCCGGGCGCCGCTTCGACGAGACGCTGCTCGCCGATCTGCCCGAGGGGGTCGATCCCTGCGGCGAGAACGGCGAGTTCCATTCCTGCGTGGTCGCCGGACCGATGTTCTCGCACCGCATCGCGACCCGGATCGGCGAGACGGTCGAGCGCGACGGCTTCGCCTATGCGGACATCATTGCGGACTAGCCGCGCAGCGTGCCGCCGGTCCGCTTCGTCACCTCGGCCACCACCCTGGCGGCGACGGCGTCGATCTCCTCGTCCGTCATGGTCTTGTCGCGCGGCTGCAGGGTCACCGCGATGGCGATCGATTTCTTGCCCGGCTCGATGCCCTTGCCCTCGTAGACGTCGAACACCGTCACGCCGCTGATCAGCTTCTTGTCGGCATTCTGGGCCGCGCGCACGATGTCGCCGGCCTTGACGGCGCGGTCCACCACGAAGGCGAAGTCGCGCGCGATCGGCTGGAACGGCGAGAGCTCGAGCACCGGCCTGGCGCGCGTCGCCCTGGCTTTGGGCTCGGGGATGCGCTCGAGGATCACCTCGAAGGCGAGAACCGGACCGTCCGTGTCGAGCGCCTCGAGCGCGCGCGGATGCAGCTCGCCGAAATGGCCGAGCACGTTCTGCGGCCCGATCTGGATCGTGCCCGAGCGCCCCGGATGGAACCAGGCGGGCCCGCCCGGCACGACCTGCAGCGCCGTCATCGGCGCGCCCGCGGCCGCGAGCGCCGCGAGCGCGTCGGCTTTCACGTCGAACACGTCGGGCTCGCCGCCGCCGTTCGCCCAGTGGCGGCCGGTCCCGGCCGCCCGCGCGAGACCGCGCCGCAGTCCGGTCGCCGCCGTGAGCTGGTCCTCCGGGCGGTCGCCCCGGAACACCTGTCCGACCTCGAACAGCGCCACGTCCGGATATCCGCGGTCCACGTTGCGCTGCGCGGATGCGGCCAGGCCCGGGATCAGGCTCGGCCGCATGTCGGACAGGTCGGCCGCGATCGGATTGGCGAGCGCGAGCTCGGCCGCTCCGCCGCCGAACAGCTCGGCCTGCGCCTTGGAGATGAACGACCAGGTGACGGCCTCCACCATGCCACGCGCCGCGAGCGCGCGCTTGGCCTTGCGCGTGCGCACCTGCAAGGCCGTCAGCACCGGCTTGCGCGCCGTGTCGTCGCGCTCGAACGGCGTCGACGGCACGCGGTCGACGCCGACGATGCGCACGACCTCCTCGACCAGGTCGGCCTTGCCCTCGATGTCGGGACGCCAGGAGGGCGCCGCCACCTTCACGACCTCGCCCTGCCCCGCGACGAAGAAGCCGAGATGCCCGAGCACGCGCTTGATCTCGGTGAGTGACACGCCGAGGCCCGCGAGCCGCTTCACCTCCGTGGCCGGGAAGTCGATCACCCGGTCCTGCGCATGCGGCTGGCCGGCGACGACCACCTCCGACGGCGTGCCGCCGACGAGGTCGAGCACCATCCGGGTCGCGAGCTCCAGCCCCGGCACCGTGAAGGCCGGATCGACGCCGCGCTCGAAGCGGTAGCGCGCGTCCGAGTTGACGCCGAGCCGCCGCCCGGTCTGCGCGATGTTGAGTGGATCCCAGAGTGCCGACTCGATCAGCACGTCGGTGGTCGCCTCCGAGCAGCCCGTCTCCTCGCCGCCCATGATGCCGGCGAGCGACTCGACGCCCTTCTGGTCCGCGATCACGCAGATCGAGGGATCGAGCCGGTAGGTCCTGCCGTCGAGCGCGAGCAGGGTCTCGCCGTCGCGAGCCCGGCGCACCGTGAGGTCGCCGCGCACCTTGGCGGCGTCGAACACGTGCAGCGGGCGGCCGCGGTCGAAGGTGAAGAAGTTGGTGATGTCCACCAGCGCATTGATCGGCCGCAGGCCGATGGCGGTGAGCCGCCGCTGCAGCCAGTCGGGGCTCGGCCCGTTCTTCACGCCGCGCACCAGGCGCAGCGCGAAGGCCGGGCACAGCGACGGCTCCTCGATGTGCACCTTCACGGGACACGGGAACTCGCCCTGCACGGGCTTGAGCTGGCCTTCCTTGAGCCGGCCCATGTCGGCCGCCGCGAGGTCGCGCGCGATGCCGTGCACGCCCGTGCAGTCGGGCCGGTTGGTCGTGAGGTTGACGTCGATCACCGGGTCGTCGAGGCCGGCCCACTTGGCGTAGGGCGCGCCGACCGGCGCCTCCGCCGGCAGGTCGATGATCCCCTCGTGATCGTCGGAGATCATCAGCTCGGCCTCCGACACCAGCATGCCGTGGCTCTCGACGCCGCGGATCTTGCCGACGCCGAGCGTGATGTTCTTGCCCGGGATGAAGGAGCCCGGCGGGGAGAACACGCCCGTCATGCCGGCGCGCGCGTTCGGTGCGCCGCACACCACCTGCACCGGATCGCCCGTGCCGGTGTCGACCATGCAGACGCGCAGCCGGTCCGCGTTGGGGTGCTGCTCGGCCGAGATCACGCGCGCGATCGTGAAGGGGCTGAGGGCCTTCGCCTTGTCCTCCACGCCCTCCACCTCGAGCCCGATCATGGTGAGCTTGTCGACGAGATTCTCGACCGGCTCGACCGTGTCGAGGTGATCCTTCAGCCAGGAGAGGGTGAATTTCATCGGTCAGCCTGTTGTGTATCTTGTAGGGTGTAATAGGCGCGAAGCGCCGTATTGCACCGTCGGCGCATCGGCAAGCGCGGCCGGTGCAATACGCCGCTGACGCGGCTATTGCACCCTACGAGGGGCCGTGTGGAGAGTCCGCGTCTCACGTGCTCAGTCCCCCGGCGAGCGTCGGCAGGTCGAGCGGGCGGAAGCCGTAGTGGGAGAGCCAGCGCAGGTCGGCCTCGAAGAACGGGCGCAGGTCGGGCATGCCGTACTTGAGCATGGCGATGCGGTCGATCCCCATGCCCCAGGCGAAGCCCTGGTAGACGTCGGGATCGAGCCCGCAATTCCTCAGCACGTTCGGATGCACCATGCCGCAGCCGAGGATCTCGAGCCAGTCCTGGCCCTCGCCGAAGCGGATCTCGCCCCTGTCCCGCCGGCACTGGATGTCGACCTCGAGCGAGGGCTCGGTGAACGGGAAGTGCGAGGGACGGAAGCGCATCTTCACGTGGTCGACCTCGAAGAAGGCCTTGCAGAACTCCTCCAGGATCCATTTCAGGTGGCCGAGATGCGAGACCTTGTCGATCACCAGGCCTTCGACCTGGTGGAACATGGGCGTGTGCGTCTGGTCGCTGTCGCACCGGTAGGTGCGGCCCGGGCAGATCACGCGGATCGGCGGCTTCTGGCTCAGCATCGTGCGGATCTGCACCGGCGAGGTGTGCGTGCGCAGCAGCATGCGGGATCCGTCCGGCTTCGGCGGGAAGAAGAACGTGTCGTGCATCTCCCGCGCCGGATGGCCTTCCGGGAAGTTGAGCCGCGTGAAGTTCAGGTCGTCGGTCTCGATGTCGGGACCTTCCGCGACCGCGAAGCCCATGTCGGCGAAGATCGTGGTGAGCTCGTCGACCACTTGGCTGATCGGGTGCACGCGGCCGGCTTCCGCCGGCGTCTCGCGCACCGGCAGCGTGACGTCGACGGTCTCGCTGTTGAGGCGCTGGTCGAGCGCGACGTGCTTGAGCGCCTCGCGGCGCTCCGCGATCGCCGCGGTCACCCGGTCCTTCAGGCGGTTGATCTGCGCGCCCCGGCTCTTGCGCTCCTCCGGCGCCATGGCGCCGAGACTCTTCAGGAGCTCGGAGACCGATCCCTTCTTGCCGAGCGCGGCGACGCGGATGGTCTCGAGCGCGGCCTCGTCCTCGGTCGCCGTCACGGCGGCCAGGATCTCGCGTTCCAGGGGGTCGATGTCGGCCATGGGCGCCTCGGTCGGCAGTTGAGAGGTTGCAGACACGGAAAAGCCCGCCAGGCGGAAGGCCCGGCAGGCACGGGTTCGTGTCGGGTGAAAGCGGCGATCAGGCGGCGGGGAGCGCCGCCTTGGCCTTCTCCACGATCGCCTGGAAGGCCGCCGGCTCGCTGATCGCGAGATCGGAGAGCACCTTGCGATCGACCACGACCCCGGCCTTGCCGAGGCCGTCGATAAATCGGCTGTAGGTCAGGCCGAACGGGCGCACGGCCGCATTCAGGCGCTGGATCCAGAGCGCACGGAAGGTGCGCTTGCGCCGCTTGCGGTCGCGATAGGCGTACTGGTTCGCCTTCTCGACCGCCTGCTTGGCGACGCGGATCGTGTTCTTGCGCCGGCCGTAATAGCCCTTGGCGGCCTTGAGGACTTTCTTGTGCTTGGCGTGGGCGGTGACGCCCCGTTTCACGCGGGCCATGACAGATCTCCTTCGCGGTTCTCGAGACGCAGCTCAGCCGTTGGGCAGCCAGTATTTCTTGATGTTGTCGCCGTCCGTCTTGAACAGGACGTTGGTGCCGCGCAGCTGGCGGATCTGCTTCTTGGTCCGCTTGATCATGCCGTGACGCTTGCCGGCCTGGGCGTACATCACCTTGCCGGTGCCGGTCACCTTGAAGCGCTTCTTGGCGCCGGACTTGGTCTTCATCTTGGGCATTTGGCTCTCCTTCCGGGGCGCGGCCGATCGGCGCCGGAGCGCCGAGCCCTGCCCGATACTGCTCGATGTGAGCGTGCTGATTGAGCACTTCGCGCCGCCACGGCAGCCCGTGTCGCCGGGCGGCGGGACGCGGGGTTATGGCAGAGCCGGCCTCGTTTTGCAACCGGGACCGGGGTGCGGCACCGGCGTGCCGCGGGAGCGAAAAAACCAACGCCCGCAGAGGCCTGCGGGCGTCGGCAGGAACAACTTCGGCGTCCCGGAGCCTCAGCGGGGCGCCATCACCATGACCATCTGCCGGCCTTCCAGCTTCGGCTCCTGCTCGACCTTGGCGGCGGTCGAGAGGTCGCCCTTGACGCGTTCGAGCAGCTTGAAGCCGAGCTCCTGGTGCGCCATCTCGCGGCCGCGGAAGCGCAGCGTGACCTTCACCTTGTCGCCTTCCTCGAAGAAGCGCTTCATGGCGCGCATCTTCACGTCGTAGTCGTGGTCGTCGATCATCGGGCGGAACTTGATCTCCTTGACCTCGACGATCTTCTGCTTCTTGCGCGCCTCGGCAGCCTTCTTCTGCTCCTGGTACTTGAACTTGCCGTAGTCCAGGATCTTGCAGACCGGCGGGGCGGAATTGGGGGCGATCTCGACCAGATCGAGTCCGGCCTCCAGGGCCAGATCCATGGCGGTGCGGAAATCGACGACGCCGCGGTTCGCGCCGTCCTTGTCGATCAGCTGCACTTCGCGGGCGCGGATCTCATCGTTGACGCGCGGGCCGTCCTTCTCGACGGGCTGCGGCGCTCTCATGGGGCGACGAATGGCTATGTGCTCCTGTGCTGTTGAAACGAAGTCCGGCGCTGTCCGATATCGGGCGGCGGCCGATTCCGACGATGCCCCGGCCGGACCGCCGGGCGGCGAGGATCGGGACAAACGGCCCATAAGTCAACGCCGTTCGACCCGGATCGGGGCGGCGACTCCCTGGCGCACCCGCGAAATTGATCATCGCGGCCGGGCGACCTCCGCATAGAGCGCCAGCATCGCCTGCGCCACGTCCGGCCCCTTGAAGTGCTGCGAGACCCAGGCGCGTCCGCGCACGCCGATGGCCGCGCGGACCGGCTCGGGCAGCGAGAACAGGCGAATGAGGGCGGCCGCGAGCGCGTCCGCGTCCCCGGCCGGCACCCGCAGGCCCGTCATCCGGTCCTCCGGGACGGCGGGCGGCGCCAGCACCACATCGGGTCCGGCGCCGAGATCGGACACCACCACCGGCCGCGCCATCGCCTGGGCCTCGAGCACGGCGCGCTGCAGGCCCTCGGCCTGGACGGCCGCCGAGACCGCCACGGTTGCGGCCGCATAGGCGGCCGGCATGTCGTCGACGGTTCCGACCAGCCGCACCACGTCGGCCGTGCCGGTCTCGCTGATCTGGTCCCACAGCTCGCCCGTGTAGCGGCTGCGGCCCTGGTCCTCGCCCGCGAACACGCACAGGAAGTCCTTGAGGCCCCGCTCCTTCAACCGGTGCACGGCCTTAACGACCACGTGGTGACCCTTGCGGCGCAGCATGCGGCCCACCACCAGGATCACCCGCGTGTCGCCCTTCACGCCCCAGGCGCGCCGCATCGCCTCGACGCGCTCCGGCGCGATCGCGGCCGCGTCGAAACGCGCGAGCTCGATGCTGAGCGGAACCACCGCGATGCGGTTCTCCGGCGTCCCGTGCCGGTCGTGGATCAGCTCGGCGATCTGGTCGCTGACCGCGACCACGCGGTCCCCGCGCGCCATCACGCTGTTGTAGAGATGCTTGAACAGGTTCTGCTCGCGGAACCCCTTGTACCAGGTGGTGAGGAACGGCGTGCGGGTGACGCGGGCCGCGAGATAGGCGCTCCAGGCGGCGGCCCGTCCATGGGCATGCACCACGTCGCATCGGTTGCGCCGGATCAGGCGCGCGAGCGCGACCGCGTTGGCGAGCATCACCATCGGGTTGGTGCTCGCCATGTCGCGCGCGACCCATTCGCCGCCCGCTGTTGCGACCTCCTCGGCGAGACGTCCGCCGCGCGAGACCACGATCGCACGATGCCCGGCCGCGCCGAGGATGCGCACCAGGTCGAGCGCGCCGGCGTCCGCCGCGCCCGAATGGAGCGTCGGCACCACGATCAGGACCGTCAACCGCCGCGCGGTCGCGACGGTCGCGCCCGGCCCGCGGTCGTTCACCGCCTGCGCCTGGATGTCGAGTTGATCGGTCCGGCGAATCTCGGGGCCATTCGAATCGGGACCGAGCGGCGCACGCGCCGCGCTGGATCGCAACGTCACCAAGCCGACCTCTCGCTCACGCGGCCGAAACGCCGCCACCCCGACCGCCGGACGCCCCTGGTCGCTCGAAACCTGTCCCCGTGCGTTCGGGTGTAGTCCGGATCGGCGCGCGGCGCAATCCGCGCCCCGTCACGCGTCGCGTTCGAGCAGGCCCGCATAGACCGCGAGAGTCGCGGCCGCAACCCGCACGGGCGAGAACCACAATTCGGCCAGCTTGCGTGCGTGCATCGCGATCGCGCGATAGGCCTGCGCGTCGATCGCCAGCGCCTCCGCGACGGCCCGCGCGAGCGCCACCGGATCGTCCGGCGGAACGAGCCAGCCGGTGCGTGCCGCCTCGTCCACCGCGGGCGGCGCGAGCACGAGTTCCGGCAGTGCGCCGACCGTGGTGGCGATCACGGGCCGTGCCATGGCCATCGCTTCCGCGGCGGGGCGGCTGAAGGTCGGCGGCTCGCTCCGGGGGACCAGCACGAAATCGGCGGCCCGATACGCGCCCGGCATGTCGGTGCAGATGCCGACCTGCCGCACCAGGGCGGCCACGCCGAGCGCCTCCGCCTGCGCGGCGACGGCCTGCGCATGGTCCGCATGGGCGCGCGGGTCGCCGGCCAGGATGAACACGACATTGCGCAGGCCGCCGTTCACCAGGATCCGCACCGCCTCGACCGCGGTCAGCTGCCCCCTGGTCGGGTCGAGGCGGCCCGGCACCAGGACGACGCGTTCGCCGCGCCCGATCTTCCAGCCGCGGCGCAGCACCATGGCGCGTTCCGGGCTCACGGCCGCGGGATCGAACCGGCTGGTGTCGATCCGATCGGGAATCACGACGGTACGATCCGCAGCCAGGCGGTGCCGGGCCGCTATCGCGGCCGCGACGTAGCGCGACGGCACGAGGATCCGGTCGCCGAGCGCGAGCGCGCGGCCATAGGGCTTGTTGCGCCACCGGCGCGCGAGATCGGCCGGCGCATAGCTGAGCACCAGGAGCAGGCCGGCCCCGTTCTTCAACGCGGCGGCGCTGCGCGCGGCGCCGACCCCGTGGGCATGCACGAGATCGACGCGCTCGGCCGCGATCAGGTCGCCGACCACGCGTGTGTTGTGGCGCAGCGTGAGCGGATTGGCGGTCTCGCTGGCGAGCCGGAGCCATTCCCCGCCCAGTCCCTGCAGCTCGGCCACCAGCGGGCCTTCCTCGCTCATGGTGATGACGCGCGCGCCCGAGCGCAGCAGCCCGATCGCGACCTCGACCGCACCGCGCGCCACCGGCTCCTCGTCGAGCGAAGGAACGATCTGCACGATGGTGGCGCCCGGCAACGAGCGCGAGACGGGGCGGCCGGACTCCACGCTCATGAATCGACCTCGCGCGCGTCGCTCCCTCCGCGCCGGTCCGGGACACGAATGGATCCGGCGCGGGGCCGGCGGTTGCGGCCGGGCGCGGCGCGGCGCAAAAGGGCGGTCGAGGCGATACCCAAGCCCACCATGTTTCCCCTCGGCTCCCGGCCTCCCGCGGCCGGGCGCGACCGCCCAGGCTGCCGGACCCGTGCATGAGCGAGTTTAACCCCGAATTTCTTAACGTCGGCACCGGCCCGCAGGCGCGGAAGATCGCGGTGCGCCGGGAGATCGGCGCCGCGCCGGGCATCTTCTGGCTGTCCGGCTTCAAGTCCGACATGCGCGGCGTCAAGGCCGAGGCGCTCGCCGCCTGGGCGCGCCGGCATGGCCGAGCCTGCGTGCGCTTCGACTATTCGGGCCACGGCGAATCGGGGGGCGATTTCGTCGAGGGCACCATCGGCCGCTGGCTCGAGGAGGCTCGCGCGGTGCTCGAGGCCTGTTGCGAGGGGCCGCAGGTCATTATCGGCTCCTCCATGGGCGGCTGGCTCGCGCTCCTCCTGGTGCGCGATCTGCGCGCTCGGCCCGCCAAGGCGACGGCGGCCGGGCTCGTGCTGATCGCGCCGGCCGTTGATTTCACCGAGGTGCTGATGTGGCGGCAGTTCTCGCCCGAGATCCGCCGCGCCATCACGGAGACGGGCTCCTGGGCGCGGCCGTCCGCCTATTCGGACGAGCCCTACCCGATCACCCGCCGGCTCATCGAGGAGGGACGCGCGCACCTGCTGCTCGACGGACTGATCGAGACCGGCTGCCCGGTGCGCATCCTGCAGGGCGTGCAGGACGCCGACGTGCCCTGGACCCATGCGGTCGAGCTCGTCTCGCGCCTCGCCCAGGACGACGTGGTGCTCACCCTGGTGAAGGACGGCGATCACCGTCTCTCGCGCCCCGAGGACATCGAGCGGCTGGTCCAGGTGGTGGCGGAGCTCGACTGAGCCGTTCAGATGCCGGTACCGGCGGCGTGCAGCGCGCCGAGGCCCTCGCGATAGGTCGGATAGCGCAGGCGCACGCCGAGCACGCGCTTGAGCCTCTCGTTCCGCACGCGCTTGCACTCCCCGTAGAAGGAGCGTGCCATCGGCGTCATCGTGGCCTCGGCCACCGCGTAGGGGATCGCGGGCGGCGGCGCGACGCCCGCGAGCGAGGCCGCGAACACGATCGGGTCGCTTGGCGCCGTCGGCTCGTCGTCGGTCACGTTGAAGATCCCGCTCGCCCGCTGCCGGAAGGAGGCATCGATCGCCTGCGCGATGTCGGCCACATGGATCCGGTTGAACACCTGGCCCGGCTTGTCGATGCGCCGGGCGGAGCCGCGCGCGAGCTGCACGAGCGCGTTCTGTCCGGGCCCGTAGATCCCGGCGAGCCGCAGGATCGCGACCGGCTTGCCGCACTGCGCCGCGAGCGTCTGCCAGGCCGCCTCGGCCGCGAGCCGTTCGCGGCTGCGCGCCGACACCGGGACGGGTGTCGTCTCCTCGTCGATCCAGGCGCCGCGATGGTCGCCATAGACGCCGACCGTCGAGAGATAGACGATGCTCTCGAGGCGCGGCGCCGCCGCGATCGCGGCGGCATAGACGCGGAGCACCGGATCGCCGTTCGCGTCCGGCGGCGCCGACACCAGCAGCGCCGTGCACGCCGGCAGCAGATCCGCGATGCCCGCGGCCGGGGCGGTGCCGTCGAAGCCGAACGCCGTGACGTCGCGTCCCGCGAGCCCGCGGGCCGTCAGCTCCGCGGCCTTGCCGGGATCGCGCACCGTGCCGGCGATGCGGTCGAACCGCGCACCGTGCTCGGCGATGTAGTGCGTGACCGAGTAGCCGAGGCCGAAGCCGAACAGGAGCGACATCGCCTGGCTCATGTCTCGGGCGCCGAGCTCCACTCGGCGCGCACCTCTGCCTCGCTCTCGTTTGCCTGCCGCGCGGCGGCGAGCGCCGTGAAGCGGGCCGGGTCGAGCCGGGAGAGCGCCCAGGCGGCGGCGCCGCGCACCAGCGGCGAGGCGTCCTCGGTCATGCGCTCGGCCGCGCCGGCGAGCCCGGCTTCGCCCGAATTGCCGATCGCGATCAGCACATTGCGCACGAAGCGGTCGCGTCCCGTGCGCTTGATCGGCGACCCGGCGAACAGCGCCCGGAACGCGGCATCGTCGAGCCGCGCGAGCTCGGCGAGCCGCGGGGCGCGCAGCGCCTCGCGCGCCGCGAGCTTCGCCTCGCGTCCCGCGACCGCGAACTTGTTCCAGGGACAGACCGCAAGGCAGTCGTCGCAGCCATAGATGCGGTTGCCCATGCGCGGCCTGAGCGCGCGCGGAATCGGTCCCTTGTGCTCGATCGTGAGATACGAGATGCAGCGCCGCGCATCCAGCCGATAGGGCGCCGGGAACGCATCGGTCGGGCAGACGTCGAGGCAGGTCCGGCAGGTGCCGCAGTGGTCGCTCTCCGCCGCGTCGGGCGGCAGTTCGAGGGTCGTGAAGATCGCGCCCAGGAACAGCCAGGAGCCGTGGCTGCGCGAGACCAGGTTGGTGTGCTTGCCCTGCCAGCCGAGCCCCGCGCTGGCGGCGAGCGGCTTCTCCATCACGGCCGCGGTGTCGACGAACACCTTCACGTCGCCGCCGGCCTCGGCGACGAGCCAGCGCGCCAGCGTCTTGAGGCGCTTCTTGATCAGGTCGTGATAGTCGTCGCCCTGCGCGTAGACCGAGATCGTGCCGCGATCGGCAAGCACCAGGCGCGCCAGCGGGTCGGGCTCGTCCGGGCCGTAGTTGAGCCCGAGCATGACGACGGTGCGGACCTCTGGCCACAGCGCCTGCGGCGATGCCCGGCGCGCGTCCGCGAGCCACGTCATGTCGCCGTGCCGGCCCTCCGCGAGGAATTGCTCGA
>PQAH01000141.1 GCA_003105195.1 Bradyrhizobiaceae bacterium | reverse complement strand
TCGCCGTCGAGCGCGATGCCGATGTCGGCGCGCATCTCGCGCACCTTGCGGCTCAGCGCCTCGGGCGCGGTCGAGCCGCATTCCTTGTTGATGTTGAAGCCGTCCGGCTCGACGCCGACCGCGAACACCTCGGCGCCGAGCTCCCACAGCGCCTCCGGCGCGACCCGGTAGGCCGCGCCGTTGGCGCAGTCGATCACCACCCGCATGCCGTCGAATTCGAGCGCCCGCGGCAGGGTGCGCTTGGCGAACTCGATGTAGCGGTCGTGGACGCCGTCGATGCGCTTGGCGCGGCCGAGATCGGCGGAGCGCGCGAGGCGCTTGTCGAGATCGGCGTCCAACAGCTTCTCGATCTCGCGCTCGACCTCGTCGCTGAGCTTGTAGCCGTCCGGCCCGAACAGCTTGATGCCGTTGTCGTCGTAGGGATTGTGCGAGGCCGAGATCATCACGCCGAGGTCCGCGCGCATGGAGCGTGTCAGCATGGCGACGGCGGGCGTCGGGATCGGGCCGGTCTGCAGCACGTCCATGCCGACCGAGGTGAAGCCGGCGATCAGCGCGGTCTCGATCATGTAGCCGGAGAGGCGCGTGTCCTTGCCGATCAGCACGCGGTGGCGGTGATCGCCGTTCTTGAAGACGAGTCCGGCGGCCTGGCCGACCTTGAGGGCGAGCTCCGGGGTGATCACCCCGTTGGCGCGGCCGCGAATGCCGTCCGTACCGAAATACTTTCTTGCCATCGAACTCGTCCCGTTCCCTCGACGCCGGCGCGCCCGCTCCAGGCCCGGGTCCATCCCAACGCGCGCGGCACGGGTCCAAAAATCCCGCAGGATGTCAAGCGCCGCGACCCCGAACCGGGCTGCGGCCATGGCTCGGGACCCCGTTGCCCCGGTTCCGCTGCAAACCTACCATGTCCTTGCCCGGATTGGACCCCGCGCCGCCCTTGCCGGACCGGCAAGCCGGGCGGAGCCCCGCCGCGCAGCGCACCGAACCTCGGGAGGGGGCCCCATGTCGCGAACGCTGTCCATCCTCGTGCTTCTCCTGGTCCTGGCCGCGCCCGCGGCCCGGGCCGACGACTTCGCCGACTGCGCGAGCAGCAAGATCAGCGCCGACAGGTCCATCGCGGGCTGCACGCGGGCGATCACGGGCGGCAAGTACAGTGGCCGCAACCTCGCGATCCTCTTCTACAATCGCGGCGTCTCCTACGGCAACAAGCGCGACAGCGATCGCGCGATGTCCGACTACGAGTCGGCGATCCGCGTCGACGCCAAGTACGCGCCGCCCTACACCAACCTCTGCAGCCTCTGGAACGACAAGGGCGAGCCGCAGCGCTCGCTCTCCTATTGCGACACGGCGATCCGGCTCAACGCCAAGGACGTCCATTCCTTCAACAACCGTTGCCGCGCCCAGATCTCGCTCAACAACTTCGATCGCGCGCTGGCGGACTGCGGCCAGGCGCTCAAGCTCGACGCCAAGTACGTGCACGCCTGGTACAACCGCGGCAATCTCTGGCGTCGCAAGGGCGAGCTCGACAAGGCGATTGCGGACTACAACGAGGCGATCCGGCTCAACCCGCAGCACGTCCTCGCCCACAACAACCGCGCCATCACCTTCAAGGACAAGCGTGACTACGACCGGGCGCTCGCCGACCTCAACGAGGCGATCCGTCTCGACCCGCAATATGCCCTCGCCTATCGCAACCGGGGCGACCTGTGGGACGACAAGGGCGACCTCGACCGCGCGCTCGCCGACCTCACCGAGTCGCTGCGCCTCGACCCGGCGAGCCCCTACGCCTACAACATCCGCGGCCACGTGCTGCGCCGCAAGGGCGAGTACGACCGCGCCATCGCCGACTTCGGCGAAGCGATCCGCCGCGATCCCAAGTTCGCCCTCGCCTACCGGAACCGCGGCATCGCCCGGAAGGCCAAGGGCGATTACGACCAGGCGATCGCCGACTTCGACGAGGCGATCCGGCTCGAGCCGGCCAACGCCGTCGCCTATCGCAACCGCGGCGACGCCTGGGACGACAAGGGCGACCTCGACCGCGCGATCGCGGACCTGAACGAGGCGCTGCGCATCAACGCCTCCGACGCGACCGCCTACAACATCCGCGGCTTCATCCTGCGCAAGAAGCGCGACTACGACCGCGCCATCGCGGACTTCAGCGAGGCCGTGCGGCTCGACCCGAAATATGCCACGGCCTACTCCAACCGCGGCTACGCCTGGCTGATGAAGGGGGACAACGACCGCGCCATCGCGGACTATACCCAGGCGATCGGGATCAACGCGAAGTTCACGGTCGCCTACGGCAACCGCGGCGCGGCATGGCTGCGCAAGGCCGACTACGACCGTGCCATCGCCGACGCCGACGAGGCGCTCAAGCTCAATCCGCGCTACGGCGCGGCCTACGAGACCCGGGCCCGGGCGCGGCTGATGAAGGGCGACGCCACCGGCGCGCTCGGCGACGCCGACCAGGCGCTGCGCACCGAGGCCAGCGCCGAGGGCCACCGCCTGCGCGGCGACGTCTTCAAGGCCCTCGGCCGCCGCGACGACGCGATCGCCGACTATCGCAAGGGACTCGGCCTCAAGCCCGACCCCGACGCCAAGACCGCGCTCGAGGCGGCGCTGCGCGATCTCGGCGCCACGCCTTGACCCGCGGCCTCACGCGACCCGCGGCCGCAGCAGGAAGCGCCCGTAGGCGACCGCGAAGGTGCCGAAGGCGAGCACCCAGAACAGGGCCGCCGCGTGCAGCATGAGGACCGGCGCGACGAACGGCGCCGCCAGGCGCGCGAGCGCGCCAACGAGCGCGAACGCATAGATCGCCTGCGTCACCGTGCCGGCCTCGAGCCGCCGGCCCGTGTGGCCGAGCGTCGCGCGGGTCATCACGGCGAGCGTCATCAGCCCGACCGCGCCCGCGGTCCAGGCGTGAATGCCGGCGCTCGCGGGGATCGCCGGCCAGAGGACCGACAGGGCGTTCAGCACGAAGCCGACCGGCACGAAGGCGTAGGCGACGTGCAGCACCAGCACGAGCCGGTCCGCGAGCGTCCGGTCGCCGGCCCAGCGCGCGAGCCGCACGGCGTGCGCGACGGCGGCGAGCAGCATGAGGGTCGCGGTCGCGACATGGTCCGGCGCCGCCACCCAGGCCGCGAGCGCGAGCGCGGCGAGTGCGAGCGCCACGGCATCGAAGTGCGAGAACGGCTGCGGCATCCGGCCCGGATTGTTCCGGGCGAGCCAGTTGTTGGTGAAGCTCGGCACGATGCGGCCGCCGATCAGCATGATCAGGCCGAGCACCGCGCCGATCGCGAGGCGAACCGCGTAGGTGGCGGTGCCGGCGGTCATCACCTCGATGTGGAACGCGACATTGGCCGCGATCAGCAGGCCGAGCACGATCAGGACGCGCAGGTTGCGCCAGTTCCGCCCCGCCACGATCTCGCGCAGCGCGACCGCCGCGAGCGTCGCCAGGAACGAGACGTCGATGACGGCGGCCGCGAGCGCGCCGATCTTCGCCGAGCCGAGGATCGCGATGCGCCCGGCGAGCCAGAGCAGCGCCAGCGCGGCGAGCGGCGCCCCGTTGACGGGCAGCCGCCCGGTCCAGTTCGGAATCGCGGTCAGCAGGAAGCCCGCGACCACGGCCGCGATATAGCCGAACATCATCTCGTGGACGTGCCAGTCGAGCGGCGCGAAATGGCTCGGCAGCGAGATTTCGCCGAAATACTGCGGCAGCCACAGCAGCACCGCGAGCGCCGCCCACAGCGCCCCGCCGAGGAAGAACGGCCGGAAGCCATAGGAGAACAGGGCCGGTCCCGTATAGTCGCGGCGGCGGGCAAGCGCGGCGGGCATGCTCATGGGCGAGTTCCGACATGGGCGCCGTGTCGCGGCGCAGGGGTTTATGAAAATGCTAGCGGCGGATCGCATCGCGATCCTTGACCTGGAGCAAAGATCCGAGCGTGCGTTGCAGTGCCGTACGCGACGATACAAGCTCTTCAAGGCGCAATAGGCGCCCCTTACGGGGGGCTTCAACGAAAACGCCCGCCGGGGGCGGGCGTTGGCGTCGTAACGTGCCGCGGCTCAGGCCTGCGGCTGGGGCTCCATCGGGCCGGGCTCGGGGCGCGGGCGGCCCTTGCCGGCGGAGGGAACCGCGGAGGTGCGCGGCGCCGCCGGCTCGATCACGGACTCGCGCACCGGGCGCTTGCCGACGAGCAGGTCCTTGATCTCCTCGCCGGTGAGCGTCTCGAACTCGAGCAGGCCCTTGGCGAGCTTCTCGAGGTCCTCGCGCTTCTCGGTGAGGATCTGGGTCGCCTCCTTGTAGCCCCGCTCGACCAGGCGGCGGATCTCGGCGTCGATCTTCTGCGCGGTCGCCTCGGAGATGTTCTGCTGGCGCGCCACCGAATAGCCGAGGAACACCTCCTCCTGGTTCTCGCCATAGGCGACCGTGCCGAGCTCGTCGGAGAGCCCCCAGCGGGTCACCATCATGCGGGCGAGCTTGGTCGCCTGCTCGATGTCCGAGGAGGCGCCCGAGGTGACCTTGTCCTTGCCGAACACGAGCTCCTCGGCGACGCGTCCGCCCATCATGATGGCGAGGCGCGAGGTCATCTGCTCGACCGACATCGACAGCTTGTCGCGCTCGGGCAGCTGCATGACCATGCCGAGCGCGCGGCCGCGCGGGATGATGGTCGCCTTGTGCACCGGGTCGGTCGCCGCGACGTTGAGCGCCACGATCGCGTGCCCGCCCTCGTGATAGGCGGTGAGCATCTTCTCCTCTTCGGTCATGACCAGCGACTTGCGCTCGGCGCCCATCATGACCTTGTCCTTGGCGTCCTCGAACTCGTGCTGCGTGACCATGCGCTTGTTGCGCCGCGCCGCCATCAGGGCCGCCTCGTTGACGAGGTTCATCAGGTCGGCGCCCGAGAAGCCGGGCGTGCCGCGCGCGATGGTCTTCAGGTTCACGTCCGGGGCGAGCGGCACCTTGCGCACGTGCACCTTGAGGATCTGCTCGCGGCCGACCACGTCCGGGTTCGGCACGATCACCTGCCGGTCGAAGCGGCCGGGACGCAGCAGCGCCGGGTCGAGCACGTCGGGGCGGTTGGTGGCGGCGATCAGGATGATGCCCTCGTTCGCCTCGAAGCCGTCCA